>DATEGZ010000216.1:0-12919 GCA_035279905.1 Vicinamibacterales bacterium | reverse complement strand
GGCGAGGCGGCGGGCGAGGCGGGGGACGCGGCGGACGCGGCGCGGGCGGCGCGGGCGGCGCGCAACCGGTCGTCGTGACCAAGGTCACGCAGCGCGACGTGCCCGTCGATCTCGCCGCGGTCGGTAACGTCGAGGCGTACGCCAGCGTGTCCGTGCGATCGCAGGTCACCGGCCAGCTGCAGGAAGCGTTCTTCCACGAGGGCGACATCGTGAAGAAGGGCGACAAGCTCTTCGCGATCGATCAGCGTCCGCTCGAGGCGGCGGCGCAGCAGGCCGACGCCAACCTCACACGCGATCAGGCGCTGCTGAATCAGGCGGAAGCGCAGCTCGCGCGCGACAAGGCCAACGCGGAGTTTCAACAGGCGGCGGCGGATCGTCAGACCGCGCTGATCGAAAAAGGCATCGTGTCGAAGGAGCAGGCGGAGCAGGCGCGCGCCGCGGCCGCTGCGCTGCAGGCGACGCTCAAGGCCGACGCGGCCGCCGTCGAAAGCGCGAAGGCTCAGCTCACGGTGCAGCAGGCCGTCGTCGACAACGCGAAGGTGCAGCTGAGCTACGCGGTGATTCGCGCGACGATCGACGGGCGCACCGGCAACAACACCGTCAAGGTCGGCAACCTCGTGCAGGCGAACGGCACGGAGCTCGTGACGATCGCGCAGTTGCAACCGGTGTACGTCACGTTCGCGGTGCCCGCGACGAATCTGCCCGCCATCAAGCACATCGCGACCGGTACGACGATGGCCGTCACGGCCTCTCCGCAGGACGGCAATCCCGAGCCGGTCGAAGGCAAGCTCACGTTCGTCGACAACCTCGTCGACAGCGCCACGGACACGATCAAGCTGAAGGCGACGTTCACGAACAAAGATCTCCGGCTGTGGCCCGGACAATTCACGCGCGTGAGCCTGCGGCTGACGACCCTCACGCACGCGACGGTGATTCCGAGCCAGGCCGTGCAGGTTGGGCAAGACGGTCAGTTCGTGTTCGTCGTCAAGGAAGACTCCACGGTGGAACAGCGGCCGGTCACGCTCGGCCAGCGCTTTGGTGAGATCGTCGTGATCGACAAGGGCTTGAACGTCGGCGAGACGATCGTCACGGAAGGCCAGCTGCGTCTGGAGCAGGGCACGAAAGTTCAGACCGGCGATCCCAACGGCGCGCCGCAGGGCGGCGGACGCGGCGGTGGGCGCCGAGGGCGAGGCGGCCAATAGCCCGATAGCTCAATGGCCCAATAGCCCAATAGCTCCAGCTAGAGCTCGTGAACATCTCCGAAACCTTCATTCGGCGGCCGATCGCCACCAGCCTGCTGATGGCGGCGATCGCGCTCTTCGGCGTCGTCGCGTATCGCGCGCTGCCGATCAGCGACCTGCCGGCCGTCGAGTATCCGACGATCAACGTCTCGGCGAATCTGCCCGGCGGCGATCCCGTGATCATGGCGGCGTCGGTGGCAAGCCCGCTCGAGCGGCAGTTCACGACGATTGCCGGCGTGGACGAGATGACGTCGCGCAGCGGCACGGGCAACAGCAACGTCACCCTGACGTTCGATCTCAACCGCGACATCGACAGCGCGATCACCGACGTGCAGACGGCGATCTCGGCGGCGATGCCGCTCCTGCCGCCGACGCTGACGGCGCCGCCGTCGTTCCGCAAGATGAACCCGGCGGACCAGCCGATCCTGCAGATCAACCTGACATCCGACTCGCTCGACATGGCGAAGGTCGACGAGTACGCGGAGGACATCATCGCGCCGCGCATCTCGATGGTGGACGGCGTGTCGCAGGTCAACGTCAACGGGTCGGCGAAGTACGCCGTGCGTGTGCAGGTCGACCCGGAGAAGCTGCAGGCGCAGAAGATTGGCATCAACGAGATCGACACCGCGCTCCAGAACTGGAACGTCACGCAGCCGACGGGGCAGTTGTTCGGGCCGCAGGCGACCTACAGCATCATGGCGCGGGGTCAGCTGAACAACGCGGACGAGTTCCGCAAGATCGTCGTCGCGTACCGGCAGGGCCGTCCGATTCGGCTCGATCAGGTCGCGAACGTGCTCGACAGCGTGCAGTCGCTGACGCAGCGCGCGTGGTACATCACCAAGAACTCGCAGCAGCGCGCCATCACGCTGCAGGTGCAGAAGCAGCCCGGCACCAACGTGATCGAGGTCGCCGACGCCGTTCGCGCGGTGCTGCCGGGCCTCGAGTCGCAGCTGCCGCCGTCGGTCCACCTGTCGATCCGGCAGGATCGCTCCGAGATCATCCGCCAGGCGTTCGCTGACGTGCGGCTGACGATGATCATCACGCTCGTGCTGGTCGTCGGCGTCATCTATCTCTTCCTGCACAACGGGTCGGCCACCGCGATTCCCGCGCTCGCGCTGCCGTTTTCGATTCTCGGCACGTTCGCTGTGATGCAGATGATGCATTACAGCCTCGACAACCTGTCGATGATGGCGATCATCCTCTCGGTCGGCTTCGTGGTCGACGACGCGATCGTGATGCTGGAGAACGCCGTACGGCACATCGAGGCCGGCGAGTCGGCGTTCGAGGCCGCGCTGAAGGGCTCGAAGGAGATCGGTTTTACGATCGTCACGATGACGGTCTCGCTCGCCGCGGTCTTCATCCCGCTCTTGTTCATGGGCGGAATTCTCGGCCGGCTCTTCCGCGAGTTCGCGGTCACCATCACGGCCGCGGTGCTCATCTCCGGGCTCGTCTCGATCACGCTCACGCCGATGCTGTGCAGCCGGTTCCTGCGCGTGGTCAAGGCAAAGGCCGGCTTCATGGCGCTGCTCGATCGCGCCTTCGACGGGCTGCGGTCGAGCTACGGCTGGAGCCTGCGGCTCGTGCTCGCGCACCGGCGCACGATGCTGGTCGTGTTCGTGGCGGTGATCGCGGCCACGGTCGCGATGTTCGGCGTCGTGCCGAAGGGCTTCATCCCCGACACGGACAACGACTCGCTCAACGTCAACATCAACGCCGCGCAGGGGACCTCGTACTACGAGTCCGTGAACTACGCGCAGAAGGTGATCGACGTCGTTCGGCAGAACCCGTACGTCGACGCGCAGATGGTGAACGTCGGCGGCGGCGGACCCGGCGGGCAGTTCAACGTGCAGCTCACACCGCGGGCGACCCGGCCGCTGTCCTCGCAGCAGATCGCGCAGCAGCTGCGCGGCCCGCTCGGGCGGTTCCCCGGCTTCCGCGCGACCGTCAACGTGCCGGCGTCGCTGCAGATCGGCGGCTTCCGCGGCAACAGCAACTACAACATCAACGTGCAGAGCCTGAACTACGACGAGCTCTACACGTGGGCGCCGAAGCTCGAGGCCGCGATGGCGGAGGTGCCCGAGGTCCAGGACGTCTCCGACAACATGGACCTCAAGAGCCCGCGCGTGAGCATGACGATCGATCGCGACAAGGCGGCCGCGCTCGGGCTGAACGCCACGCAGATCACGGGCACCTTGTCCGACGGCTTCGGCCAGCGGCTCGTCGGCACGATCTACGGCGAGCGGACGCAGTTCCGCGTGTTGCTCGAGATCGATCCGAAGTATCAGGAGCGGCCGGAGTCGCTCCGCCGGATTTCGTTCAAGACGCCGCAGGGCGGGCTCGTGCCGCTCGAGCAGGTGATGTCGATCAAGGAAGACGTCGGGCCGCAGAGCGTGAATCACTACGGCCAGCTGCCGGCGGTGAGCGTCTCGTTCTCGCTCAAGCCGGGCGCGTCGCTCGGCGCCGCGATCGACCACGTCACCGCGGCGGCCAAACGCGTGCTCCCCGCGACGGTCACGACGAGCCTGCAGGGATCGGCGAAGGTGTTTCAGGAATCGCTGTCGAATCTCAGCCTGCTCTTCTTCATCGCGGTCGGGGTCGTCTACATCGTGCTCGGCATGCTCTACGAGAGCTACATCCATCCGATCACGATCCTGTCCGGCCTGCCGTCGGCGGCGCTGGGCGGGCTGCTCACGCTGTACGTCTTCGGCAACGAGCTCAACATCTACTCGTTCGTCGGCTTGATTCTCCTGATCGGCCTCGTGATGAAGAACGCCATCATGCAGATCGACTTCGCGCTCGACGCCGAGCGCCAGCGCGACCTGTCGCCGGCCGACGCGATCTACGAGGGCTGCATCGTCCGCTTCCGGCCGATCATGATGACGCGCATGGCCACGCTGCTCGGCGCGCTGCCGATCGCGCTCGGGTTCGGGTCGGGTGGTGAAGCGCGGCGCCCGCTCGGCCTCGCCGTCGTCGGCGGGCTGGTCGTGTCGCAGATCATCACGCTGTATCTGACGCCGGTCGTCTACACGTTCATGGCGACCTGGGTGAAGACGCGCAAGATTCCGGCGGTCGTCGGCGAGCCGGTGCAGAGCGAGCACTAAACAACGACATGAATATCTCTGAAGGGTTTATCAAACGGCCGATCGCGACGAGCCTGCTCATGGCGGCGATCGCGCTGTTCGGCATGGTCGCGTATCGCGCGCTGCCCGTCAGCGACCTGCCCAACGTCGACTTTCCGACGTTGCTCGTGACGGCGCAGCTCCCGGGCGCGAGCCCGGAGACGATGGGCGCGTCGGTGGCGACGCCGCTCGAGAATCAGTTCTCGACGATCTCCGGCCTCGAGCAGATGACGTCGGTCAACTCGCTCGGATCGACGCAGGTCACGCTCGAGTTCGCGCTCAACCGCAGCCTCGACGGCGCGGCCGTGGACGTCCAGGGAGCGATCACGCAGGCCTCACGCCTGCTCCCGCAGGGCATGCCCACGCCGCCGGTGTTCACGAAGGTCAATCCGGCGGACCAGCCGATCCTCTATCTCGTCGTGACCTCGTCGACCTTGCCGCCATGGACGCTCGACGAGTACGCGGAGACGCGGATCGCGCAGCGCATCTCGCAGGTCTCGGGCGTCGCGCAGGTGCAGATCTTCGGCGGGCAGAAGTACGCGATGCACGCGCAGCTCGACCCGCACGCGCTCGCGGCGCGCCAGATCGGCATCAACGAGGTCGAAGCCGCGCTGCGCAACTGGAACGTCAACGTGCCGACCGGGTCGATCGTCGGCCCGCACCAGGTGTTCACGCTGCAGGCGAGCGGGCAGCTGATGAACGCCGACGAGTACCGCAACCAGATCATCTCGTACCGCAACAACTCGCCGGTGCGGCTCGCCGAGCTTGGCACGATCGTGGACGGCGTCGAGGACCCCCGCACCGCGTCGTGGTTCTACTCGCGCGAGGCGAAGCAGCGCGCGATCACGCTCGGCATCCAGCGCCAGCCCGGCACCAACACCATCGCCGTCGCCGACGCGGTCAAGAACCTGCTGCCGCAGTTCCGCGCCGAGCTGCCCGCCGGCGTGCACATGGACCTGCTCTACGACCGGTCGGACACGATCCGCGAGTCGTACCGCGACGTCCAGTTCACGATGGCGCTGACGCTCGCGCTCGTCATCTTCGTGATCTTCGTGTTCCTGCGCAACGTCTGGGCGACCGTCATCCCCAGCCTTGCGCTGCCATTCTCCATCATCGGCACGTTCTCGATGATGTACTTCCTCGACTACAGCCTCGACAACCTGTCGATGATGGCGCTCATCCTCTCGGTCGGCTTCGTCGTCGACGACGCGATCGTGATGCTCGAGAACATCTTCCGGCACGTCGAGATGGGCGAGGATCCGCTGCAGGCGTCGCTCGTCGGATCCCGCGAGATCGGCTTCACGATCGTCTCGATGACGCTGTCGCTCGCCGCCGTCTTCATCCCCGTGCTGTTCATGGGCGGCGTGCTCGGCCGGCTCTTCCGCGAGTTCTCGGTCACGATCTGCGTCGCGATTCTCATCTCCGGCGTGGTCTCGGTCACGCTCACGCCGATGCTGTGCAGCCGCTTCCTGAAGAAACCGAAGGCGCACGGCGAGGGCGGCAGCGGATCGAAGTTCGCCGACGTCACCGAGCGCTGGTTCCAGCAGCTGCTCGGCGCCTACGATCGCTCGCTGCAGGTCGTGATGCGGCACCGGCCCGCGACGATGGCCGCGTTCGCGTTCTTGATGATCTCGACGGGCGCGCTCTTCATCCTCGTGCCGAAGGGCTTCATCCCGGATCAGGACGCGTCGCAGATCTACGTGATTACCGAAGCGGCGCAGGGCACGGCCTACGACAAGCTCGTCGAGTATCAGGACCAGGTCGCGAGCATCATCCGGCGCGACCCGAACGTCGAGGGGCTCGTGTCGACGATCGGCGGCAGCGCGTCGCAGACGCTCGGCGGCCCGAACCTGGGCCAGATCGTCGTCACGCTGAAGCCACGGTCCGAGCGCCGCGAATCGGTCGAGCAGATCATCCAGCGCCTGCGGCCCGAGGTCGATCAGGTGATCGGCATGTGGTCGTACCTCCAGAATCCGCCGACGATTCGGATCGGCTCGCAGGTGAGCAAGAGCCTGTACCAGTACTCGATGCAGTCGCCTGACAAGACCGCGCTCTACGACACCGCGCGCAAGCTGAAGTCCGCGCTCGCCGAACTGCCGGGGCTGCAAGATGTCACGAGCGACCTGCAGATCACCAGCCCGCAGGTGAGCGTCGACATCGATCGCGACAAGGCCGCCGCGCTCGGCGTCACGGCGAACCAGATCGAGAGCGCGTTCTACGACGCGTACGGGCCGCGCTGGGTCTCGACGATCTACGGCTCGGTCAACGAGTACAAGGTGCTGCTCGAGCTCGCGCCCGAGTTCCAGCAGGATCCGAGCGCGCTGTCGCTGCTGTACTTCAAGGGCGCCGGGCAGAACAGCGCGGTCGTGCCGCTCGACACGCTTGCGCGGATCAAGCAGCAGGTCGGTCCCCAAACCGTGAATCACTACGGCCAGCTGCCGGCGGTGACCGTGTCGTTCGCGCTCGCACCCGGCGCCTCGCTCGGCGACGTGCTCGGCCGCGTCCGCGACGTGACGAAGCAGGTCGTGCCCGAAGGCGTCACGGGGCAGTTCCAGGGCGCGGCGGCCGCGTTCGAAGGCGCGCTCTCCAACCTCGCCGTGCTGCTCGTCATCGCCGTGCTCGTCGTCTACATCGTGCTCGGCATGCTCTACGAGAGCTACATCCACCCGCTGACGATTCTCTCGGGCCTGCCGTCCGCGGCGTTCGGCGCGCTGCTCACGCTCATCGTCTTCGGGATGGATCTGAACATCTACGCGTTCGTCGGCATGATCATGCTCATCGGCATCGTCGAGAAGAACGCGATCATGCAGATCGACTTTGCGCTCGAAGCCGAGCGCGGCGGCGCGTCATCCGAGCAGGCGATCTATCAAGGCTGTCTCATCCGCTTCCGGCCGATCATGATGACGACGATGGCGGCGCTGCTGGGCGCGGTGCCGATCGCGTTCGGCTACGGCGCGGGCGGCGAGGCGCGGCAGCCGCTCGGCCTGGTCGTCGTCGGCGGCCTGATCTTCTCCCAGCTCGTGACGCTGTACCTCACGCCGGTGTTCTTCACCTACATGGCGGAGCTGCAGCGGCGGCTGAAGGGCAAGGCCGCCGCCGCCATTCCGGCGGATCTCGGCGTCTAACCACTCACTCAGCGTCAGCAGCTTCGGAGGCACTCATGGTGGGAAGACCGCAGGTCGTCCGTGTGTGTGTGGTGGTGTGCGCGCTTCTGGCCGGCGTGGCCGCGCTGCCCGGCGCTATGGTCCGCGCGGAGCAGGGCAGCAAGCCGCGATCGGTGCTCGTGACGGTCCTTGATTCGGACGGGATGCCGATTCGGGACTTGAAAGCGGACGAGTTCCTCGTTCGCGAGGACAACCAGAATCGTGAAGTGACGGGCGCCGAGATCGCGACCGACCCACTGTTCGTGGTGCTGCTCGCGGATACGACGAAGGCGCCGATGGGGATCACGTACCCGACGCAGGACGTGCGCGGCAGTCTGTCGGCGTTCGCGAAAATCGTGACGACCGAGAATGCGAGCGCGCAGATCGCGCTGATGGAGTACGGCGGCGCGGCAGTGATGACCGTCAATTTCGCTGCGCCGCCAGGTGACCTGACGAAGGTCATCGACCGGCTGGTCGCCGGACAGCGCGGGGGCGGCGTACTCCTGGAGGCGCTCGTCGAGGCGAGCAAGGCACTCGCAAAGCGCACGAGCCCGCGCCGGGCGATTGTTGCCACCAACTTCGGGTGGAAGGAGAGCAGCACCTTGCTTCCCCAGGTGGTGGCGGACGCCGTGCTCAAGGCCGGCGCGACAGTCTGGACGGTCGCCATCCAGCCGCCGCCTGACTCGTCAAACTTTCAGCTCGGCGAGTCTTCCACCGACACGGCTATCGCCGCGAATCGCGAGATCGTGATGACCAATCTCCCACTGATGACAGGCGGGCTGCGACTGACCGGCGTCACCTCGACCGGGCTTGCGTCGATGATGACGAAGGTCGCGAACGCGCTGTCCGTGCAGTACGTCGTGACCTACGCCCACCCGGACGGTCCGCCGGCGAAGCTCGTGCAGGCGACGGCCAAGCGTGGGGCGAAGGCGCTGACCGCGCCCTGGGTGAGGTGAAAAAGACGCCGGGAGTAGTTTTTACAAATGGGCTCGTGCCAGACGCCATTTGTAAAAACTACTCCCGGCGTCTTTTTCACCGTCGTCTCACGGGCGGCGCCGGCAGCTTCGCGAGCGCGTCGCGCAGGCGCTCGTTCGCCTCGTAGAGCGCCTGCACCAGCGTCTGCTGGTCCGCCGGCAGCGCGGCGCCGCGAAGCGACGCGATCGTCTTGTCGATCTCTCGCGCCGGTGGATGGAGCGCGTGCACCTGCCGCACGAGCTGCTCGCCCTCGAGCATCCGCTCGCGCGCTTTCTGGAGCATCGGCCGCGCGTCGGCCACACCCTGCAGCCGTTCGATCACGAGCAGCGTCCGGCCATCGAGATTGAGCGCCGTCGCGCGCAGGAGCAGCTCCTGATCGCCCACCGGCGCGGCGAACGGGCCGTAGACCTGCGGCGTCTCGTCCTGCCTCCACGCCGCGCGCGCCTGATGCACGACGTCCTCGAGAAACGGAAACGCGCCGTCGATCGACCCGCGCGCGCCCGCCGGCGCGGCTTCGAACGCGCTCTCGAGCCACGCGGGCGCGGGCGTCAGCATCTGAAACAAGCCGTCCGACAGCCGCTCGACGATCGCGAGGTCGAGCGCGCGGAAAAGATGAGCGAAGAGCGTGTCCGTCACAGGCCCTCGTGAGCGTGCGGCGGCTCGTTCATCATCGCGCGCGTCAGCGTCTGGAACGCGTGCTCGACGCCGTCTCCGGTCTTGGCGCTCGCCTTGACCACGCGCCAGCCCTGTTCGACCAGCTTGAAGAACGCCACGTCGTCGATCTCCCACGACGCCGCGAGGTCGGACTTGTTGAGCACGACGACGAACGGCACGTCGCCCGAGACCGCCAGCGCTTTCTCGTGCAGCAGCCGCGCGGCGTCGAGCGTCGCCCGGCGCGTGCCGTCGACGACCAGCAGGTAGCCGGCCATCCCGCGCAGCTGCGACGGCTGCACGGTCTGAAAATCGTCCTGCCCGTAGATGTCCCAGAGCATCAGCATCGCGTCGCGTCCGTCGACGGACACGACTTTCTTGTCGATCTTCACGCCGACGGTCGACAGGTACTTCTCCGAGAAGATGCTGCTGACGAATCGCGCGACGAGGCTGGTCTTGCCCACCGCGAATCCGCCGAGCATGCACACTTTCTTCTGAATCATCGCCGACCTCAGCGCGCCTGGGCGGTGACGCGAATCGTCACGCGCCGGTTCTGCCGGTTGTCGTTCTCGGTCTGACCCGGCGACGCCGGATCCGTGCTGCCCACGCCCGACGTCTGGACGCTCACGTGCGATCCGATCGCCGGCGCCAGCATCGACGCCACCGCCTCGGCGCGCGTCCGGCTCAAGGGCAGATTCGATTCGAGCGGACCGTCCGCGTCCGTGTGGCCGACGATCGCGAGGATGTACCGTGCGTTGCCGGCCGCCGCCAGCCCCTCGAGCTTGCCGACCGCCGCGATCACGCGGTCGAGCGCGCTGCGCTGATCGGCCTCGACCCGGGCCGCGCCCTTCACGAACAGGATCGAACTCGACTCGATCGCGGCGATTGTTTCACGGAGCGACGCGTCGAGCGCGGCGGTCCCGCGCGCCAGCACGATGGACGGGTCGAGCGACTGGTACGCTGCCCAGCGGCCCTCCACCGCATCTTCCGCGAGGCCCGCGCTCGCGAGAAACGACTTCGGATCGGCGGCGAGCGGATCGCGCAGGCCCGTCACCACGCGCTTGCCGCCTTCGCGCGTCGAGTTGACGACGACGATGCCCGGCTGCGCGCGAAGCGTGGCCAGGTAGCGCGTCCATCGTTGATCGGCCCGGTAGGCGAGCACGGCCCATGAGGCGAGCCCGAGCACGACGGCGCTGACGAGGAGCCACGCGGCCCACGTGCGCGGCTTGCGCTCGTCGGCGCGGTACTGCATTTCCAGGCAGCTCTCGAGCAGCGACCGCGCGTCTTCGAACGAGCTCGCGTCCCCGCTGAACGACTGCAGCGCCTCGCCGAATCGCAGGTGGATCTCTTCGACCGTGTTCTGGAGCGTCTGCCGGTACTCGCGCGGCGCCGCCCCGCGGATCACCGCCGCGACGATCGCGAGCGGTCCTGCTTCGATCCACACGGACAGATCGCCGACCTTCAGCGACTCGAGCGAGTCGGCGTCCGACGTCTTGAATGAGTCCTGCGCGAAGTCGCGGATCGCCGTGAGCATGCCGGACACCATGTCGGCGTCCTGGACCTGTTCCGCGCCGTGCTGCACGTGCTGCAGCAGGAGCCCCGTCCGTCGATCGATGAGGAACACCTGCTCGACGCGGTAGATGAGCGTCTTCAGCAGCACGACCTCGCCGAACGATCGCCCGGTGCGGCGCGCTTCCAGCCGCCACTGCACCGATCGCCACGACAGGCTGTGCTCGATCGCTCGATTGAAGGACTCGACCATGCCGGCGAGCGCGGCGGACACGGCCTTGCGAATCGCCGGGCCCATGACCGGGAACAGCGCGTCGGCCATCGGCTTGGGATCGCGCCGGACGGCGGCGGTGAGCGCTTTCTCGAGCGGTGGCGTGAGCGCGCGGGCGAATTGCGGATCCTGGGCGTGCTGCAGGAGGACTGTCGGGAGCACTTCGCCGACGTCGTGCGCGCGCGCGTCGGGATCGTCGAGGCGCGCCTGCAGCGCCGCCAGGCGCTCCCGCTCGGGCCCGACGAGAACGTCGCGCAGCGCGGACAGATCTTCGAAGTCCGCGTCGCGATCGGCGTCCGTCACTTCGCCGTGCCGATCATCCCTTCCGTTTGTGCTCAGCACTGCCATTCGGCGAATCGTTCGAGATCCGCAGCGCCATCTCGTTGAGGAGCGCGGCCAGCGTCGCGCGATCCGTCTTCTCGCTCCGCAGATCGGCCGACTCCTGGGAGAGGCGCAGCAGCACGTCGTCGATCTTCTGACGCAGGTCGTCGGTCAGGCTCTGGCGCGCGTCGAGGATTTGCTGACGCAGCTCGCGCTGCACCTTGCCGACCTGGTCGTCGATCTGGCCGGTCTTCTTCTCGAACGCCTTCGCGGATTCCCGCGCGTCGCGCGCGAGATCCTTCGTGGCGTCGGTCCGCTCGTCGTGCTCGGTCTTGATGCGCTCGGCGAGCGTGGCCGCCTCCTGCTTGACGAACTGCTCGAGCGTCGTCAGGCGCTTTCGGATGTCGTCCTTGAGCTCGGCCGTCTCCTTCAGCAGGCGTTCCTCGAGCCGCTGAAAGCGGCGATCGATGTCCCGCGCCTGGCCGCCGAAGAGGATGTCGCGGACCTTGTCGAGATTGCCTGACGTCGCGTCGTCCGGCGGCGCCTTGCCATCGGGTTTGCTGGAAGCGTTTTTTGACTCCACGGCGTGTCTCCTGCTTCGGGAGCGCCGTGTGGCCGTTCGGGCGGTGGACCTCTGGGACGCCTTGGCGGACATCGCGTGCCTCCCGCCGGTTTCTCTACGTGCCGAAATCGGGGCAGGAAGCCTATCACAGCCCGAAACTGGCTGCTGTCGTAGTTCGGCTACACTCAGGGCGTCCAGGAGGACGGGTCCCGTGGCGAAAAAAGTCTTGGCTGGTGTGGTGCTGGGCGTGGTGTTTCTGGGGGCGTTGGCGGTGTCGATGCGGGCCCAGGCCCCGGCGTCCTCGACGTATTCGCAGATGCGGTGGCGGTCGATTGGTCCGCCGCGCGCGGGCCGCGCCCGGGCGCTGTCCGGGGTGCGCAGCCAGCCCAACGTGTTCTACATCGGCTTCGACAACGGCGGCGTGTGGCGGTCGACCGACTACGGCTCGACGTGGACGCCGCTCTTCGACAGTCAGACGACCGGATCGATTGGCGCGATCGCCGTGGCGCCATCGGATCCCAACGTCATTTATGTGGGCAGCGGCGCGGGGATCATCCGACCGGACCTGGCCACGGGCGATGGCGTCTACAAATCGACGGACGCCGGCAAGACCTGGACGCATCTCGCGCAGCTTCGCGACACGTCGATGATTGCGAACATCGAAGTCGATCCGCGCAACGCGAATCGACTGTTCGTCGCGGCGCTCGGCCATCCGTACGGTCCGAACGCCGAGCGAGGTATCTTCCGCTCGACCGACGGCGGCGGGACGTTCGAGAAGGTTCTCTATAAGGATGAGTACGTCAGCGGCAACGACGTGCGCATCAATCCGAGCGATCCCAATGTCGTCTATGCCTCGCTCTGGCAGCAACAGCAGAGCTACATCGAAGGGGGCGCATTCGGCGGCACCGCGCAGTCGAACGACGGCGGCATCTTCAAGTCGACGGACGGCGGCACGACGTGGAAGCAGCTGAGCGGCGGGTTGCCTGGCGTGCAGCAGGCGAACCTCGCGATCGCGCCGAGCAACCCGAGCGTGCTGTACGCGACGATTGCGTGCATCGGCGGGTGTCCGGCGGGCGCGCCCGGTCCCGCAGGGGCCACGCCCGGCGGCGCGCCCGGTGGCGGTGGTG
>DATEGZ010000215.1:0-9408 GCA_035279905.1 Vicinamibacterales bacterium | reverse complement strand
GAGCGTGGTGTCGCACGGCAGCGCACCGAGCGTGAGATCCTGCTCGGCTTTGCCGAACGCCATCAGCTCCGCCGAGACGTGGTAGGTCGCGCTCGGGCCAAACAGGATCGTGAACTTGCCTTCGGCGTCGGTCGACGTCGCGGCTTTCACCGCCTCGCCGACGTGCACGACGATGGCGACGCCGGGCAGCGCGGTCGTGCCGGAGAGCGCGCGCCCGGTGACTCGGCAACCCGTCGGTGCAGGCCGCGCAGGCGTGGCCTGCGGCGGACTTGCGGGATCCTGCCGTCGCCCAGCCGCCGCGATCGGCAGTTGGCCGAAGGCCAGCATCGAGGAAGATGCCAGCGCCGCCACGACACGCACGCGTGCCTTCAGCGTCCGGGGACGAAAAGAATCGAAGAAATCCGGAAGATTCATAAGAAAGGCGAAACGACGAGTAATGCTTCGGTACTACGCGCCACCATGTCAAAGCGTTTCCCGTGACGCAGTGGGTCGCCGGCTACCGGGTTCCGCGCCCGGGCGTTTCACTTTCGACCGTCCGACGGGGCAAAACGTTGCAAGGGAGCCCGATTTGGGCCGTTCCGAGGGGGGTGCCCTCGGCCCGACTCTTGCACTAGAGAAGGTCGTCATGACCGCCGGCGACTCGCTCTTCGTTGATCCCCTCACGCGCCAGGCCGTGGCGATCTCCGCCAAGCTGGGCCGCTGGGTGAAAGACCGCAAAGTTCCCGTCACGGCGAGCTCGCACGTCCACGACGCGCTGCAGCATCTGCGCGCCGCGGGCCCTCAGGTCGTGCCCAACCTGCATCAGGCGCTCTCGACGCCGGACGAGATCGCGCCGGCGATGCACGCGCTGACCGCGCTCGACGTGTGCTTCAACTCGATGCACATGCTGCTCGGCGCGCTCCCGACCGACACGAAAGCGTTCTCGATCGTCGACGACCTCATGAGCCTGCGCGACGAGGTCGACGCGCGCTTCCCCGAGGCGCGGGCGCGCCTCAACTCCACGGACGACCCCGTCACTTCACGGCGGTAGCCTTCAAGCTTTTCTTGATCTTGCTCTCGAGCTCGCCGGCGGTCCCGACGCCGTAGCCCTCAATCCGTTCGCGGATCATCCCGTCGGCGCCGAGAATGATGTACGTCGGAAACGCCGTGACGCCGAACAGGCGATGAATGCGGTGATCCAGATCGAGGTACTGGAACCACGGCATCTTGTTCACCTCGATGTACTTCTGCCAGACCTGCCGATCGCGCGCGCTGTCGGAGCTGACGCCCACAAGCGCGAACGGCTGAGCGGCGAATTGCTTGTTGAGCCGGACGAGGCTGGGCGTGGCCGCGCGGCAGGGCCCGGACCACGGGCCCCAGAAATCCATGAGCACGGTCTTGCCCGCCAAATCCTTCAGGCTCAGAGAGTCGCCCGCGTCGGTGGTCAGCGTGAAGTCCGGCGCGAGCGGCTCGCGTGCCCGCCGCGGGTTCTCGATCATGCCGCGCGCGAGATCGGGCTCGGCCATGTCAGTCGGCCGGCTGTCGAGATAGCGTTCGAGCGCCTGCGTGCCTTCTTCGTCCCTGTTCTGCTTGAGCAGGTTGACGCCGAGGTTGTACCAGCCGATCGGCTGGCCGTTCGGGAGCGCGATCGCCGCGCGAAATTCCGCTTCCCCCGCTTTCAGTTTGTCGAGGCTCTTGCCGGCCTGCGCAGTGAGCGCCATGCCGATCTGGTTGTGCAGCAGCGAGGTGAAGCGGTCGTCCCCCTGCACGTACTTCAGGGCTTCCGTGCAGACGTCGACTTCGTCCTTGTAGGCCTTGAGGCCGTGGTACGCGCGGGCCATGCCGTAGAGCGCAAGCGGCGAGGGCCGCACCTCGAGCTGCTTCGCGTTCTTGAACTGCTCGAGCGCCGGCATGTAGGCGTGCGAGGCGAGCGCGATCTCCCCGCGCTGCAGGGCGAGCCCCGCCGGCGAGCCGGGATCGGGCTGCGCCGACACGAGCACCGCGCCCGCCAGGACGACCAGCGAAATGACGCCGGGAGTAGTTTTACGCAACACGTAAAACTACTCCCGGTATCATTTCGCGTGCAACATCGCTGGGACGTGGTGGGCGTCGGCGCAAGCGCCGTCGATCGCGTGTACGTGCTGCCTGAATCGCTCGCCGGCGCGGCGCGCGACGCCAAGCTCCGCATCCGGCGGCACTTGATCTCCTGCGGCGGTCAGGTCGCGACGACGCTGGTCACCTGCCAGCGGCTGGGCTTGACGACCGCCTACATCGGCACGATCGGCTCGGACGCCGACGCCGCGCGCCTCTCCGACGAGCTCGCGCGGGACCACGTCGATCTCACCCACGTCGTCGCCCGCGACGCGCCGCACGCGTTTGCCGTCATCCTGATCGACGAGCGCACGGGCGAGCGCATGGTGCTGTGGGACCGCGACGAGCGTCTCCGCCTGACTCCGGCGGACGTGCCGCCCGACGTCATCACCCGCGCGCGGCTCGTGCACGTCGACGATGTGGACATCGACGCGTCGATCGCGGCGGCGACCCTCGCTCGCGCCGCGAACATTCCGGTGACGAGCGACATCGAGCGCGCGTCCGATCGAGCGGACGAGCTCATCGCGGCCGTCACGTGTCCGATGTTTGCCCGGCAGGGCCTCGCGGAGCTCACCGGCCTGGACGACCCGGAGCGCGGGTTGCGCAAGATGCGGAGCCTCAATCCGGGACTGCTGTGCGTCACGCTCGGCCCGGACGGCGCGATGGCGCTCGACGGCGACGCGATCGTGCACGTGCCGGGCGTCGCCGTGCGGGCGATCGACACGACGGGCGCGGGCGACGTATTCCGCGGAGCGTTTGCGACGGCCTGGCTGGAGGGCGGTTCGACGAGGGACGTGCTGCGGTTTGCGAACGCGGCGGCAGCCCTGAGCTCGACACGAGTCGGCGCGATATCTGGCGCGCCGACCCGTGCGGAGCTCGAGCCGTGGCTTACGGCTTGATGATCTGGGCGAACCCGGTGATGTTCACGTCGCGGAACATCGGCGTGCGGGGCGGCAGCAGCGCCGGTGTGAGGAAGTCCGTGTCGAAGTTGTAGCCGCGCGTCGGCGGCGAGTAGACGTCGACGCAGCACTTGTAGCTTCCCGTGCCCTGCCGGCTGAAATACATGCTGGCGATCGATCCGCGGTAGAACAGCGTCTGACCGCCCCAGTTCTCGATGTAGCGCAGGAAGTTGTGCGCCCCGCCGTCGGTGCCGTAGTCCCAGTCGGGCTGCGTGTTGATGTACGGGAAGTTGATCCCCTTGCCCGCGATCACGGCGGTGCGATAGTACGTCGTCACGGCCGTGCGCTGGGCCAGATCGTACGGTCCGCGCAGCGAGTTCAGGTCGCTCCAGTTGCCCGAGAGCAGCGTCAGCGAGTCGACGATGAACGCCGTGGCGATGTGGGTCGTGGCGGCGCACGGGTTGACGGTACACGACACGTTGTCGAACGCCGCGCCGTTGGAATTCCACGTGCCCTGGAGGTAAGTCGGGTTCTCCGAGGCGATCGTCAGCCCCGGCGCGATGAGGTTGCCCGACGCGCCGTTGACGACCTTGAGCGCGCGGCGGAAGAACAGGAGCGGATTGCGCTCCGCCATCTCCGCCTTCTCGTTGGTGCCGCCGGCCGGGTTGCCGAGCGTGGTGTTGGGCGTGGTGGCGGCCACGAGCGGCGCGGTCATGTTCGCCCAGAGCACCGGGGCGCCGCCCGGCGACGTGAACGGCGCGCGCGCGATGGCGCCGTACACATCGAGCTGGCCGTTGCCGTTGAGGTCCTCACCGGTATCGCGCACGGCGTTCGGGTTGCCGTTCGCGTTGCCCGGATTGACGAAGTCTTCGTTGCCGTACTCGCCGGTCTCGACCGCCGGAAGCGCGGTGTTCCGGTTGCCGCGGCGATCGGAGAAGTACACCGTGTAGCCGTTGACGCTGAGCGCCTGGTTGCCGCGGCAGCCGCCCACCGGGCAGACGGCCGCGGGCATCACGCCACGGAACCAGCGCGAGAGGTTGCGCGCGTCGAGCTCGATGTAGTGCATGATGCCGCCGAACCGCGCGGGCTCGGTGTTGGCCGCGTTGCCGGTGTTCGTGCGGTTGTCGCGCAGCTCGCCCTCGCGCGGATCGAACAGCACGAGCGGGCTCATATTGAAGCCGCTCGCCAGCTGCGCCGTCGTGGCGCACGCGGCGAAGTTGCTGCGCGCGCGCACCATGCGCAGGATCGCGTTCGGCGTCGGGTCGCCGCAGCCGGCCACGCCGAGCTGCGTCTCGCCGATCCCCAGCCCGAGAATTTCCTGCGTGACGTCAATCCACACGCCCGCCGCGTTCTGCATCTCGATCTTGATGTAGCCACCCATCAGCGGCGTGTTGATAGGCGTGCGCACGCCGTACTGGTTCGAGTTGACGCCCGCGGCCGCGTTGAACCCGGGCGACTCGGGAAACGGCAGCGTGTTCGTCGGGCCGCCGTTGGGTCCCGGCATGGCGCCCACCGCCACCGCCCACGGCTCGGCAATGCCGAGCGGCTGCGGCGCCGTGGCCGTCACGCCCGGCAGATTCAGAATGTCGTTCGTCGTCTCCGACAGCAGGATGCGCAGGCTGGCGAGCGAGTAGAACCGCTCGGCCAGCATGTTCGGGTTGGTGACGTTCTCGTTCACCAACGGACGCTCGATGAGTCCGACCGGCTGGCCGCCGAAGCTCGTGATTGGCAGCACGAGCTGCTTGGCGCCCGTGCGGCCGTTCATGATGTTGTGGTTGTAGGTGCCCGTCGAGAGGTTCGTCCACGTCGGCTCGTTCTGCGCGGAGCCGGCCCCGCCGACGAGGCTGCCTTCGTTCATCGCGAGGACGCGGAACGCGTTGGGCGCCGTGATCGCCTGAACCGTGCCGCTGTGGTTCGTCGCGGACGGGTTGCCGTTCGAGAGCGTCGTGCGGATGATCTCGCCGACGCTCGTCACGCGGTCCGCCAGCGTCAGCGTGCTGCCCGGGCCTTCGGCCAGGTAGATGTTCGAGTTGCTGTGCACGCGCCCGCCGAAGTTGAAGTTCGGACCGGCGAAGAAGCTCAGGTCGTTCTCCGAGAAAATGCCGAACTGGAAGACGGGAATCGCGACCGTCTGCAGCGTGCGCGTGAGGCTCGCTTCCGATCCGTCAGCCAGCCGCGCGGTCACGGTCATCGTGTACGGCGTCGCCAAACCCACCAGGCCCTGGAACGCGCCCGACGACACGGTCGTCACGGTCGACGTCGGGTTGCCCTGCGCGTTGACCGGAAAGGAGATCGTGTAGCCGGGCGTGCCGTCCGGCTGCAGCCACTGCGCGCCGAGGTTCGGGGCGGCGGCCGTCAGCGCGTTGATCTGCGCGGCGGTCGGGGCGAAGTTGTTCGAGAACAGGTCGCCCAGGTCGGCCGTCAGCTTCTCGAGACCCGCGTGCGCGACGTAGAAGGACTGCGTCCGCGTGCCGTCGAGATACCGGACGCGCGAGTCCGTGATGACGAGCGCCGTGAAGCCCGCGGTAATCGCGGCCATCAACAGCGTCACCAGCATGGCGCCCGTCAGCGCCGCACCAGTCTCGTCCGCCCACTTCGTGATGCGTTCCTTCATTGGTCGGCTCCCCTGGGTTGCCTGCTATTGATAGCGATTGACGTACGACAGACTGCGCAGGCCGATCTCGGTTCCCATCGAATTGCGGAAGTAGTCGTTCAAGCTGATGCTCTTGTCGAGCGAGCGCGTCGACAGGAACAGGTTCACCTTGCGAATCTGATTGGCGCTGTTGCCGGCCGGCACGTTCTTCTGGTTCGCCGGGTTGTTGATGCTGTCGATGAAGTCGTACGACAACTGCAGGTTCTCCGCGCCGAGCGCAATCGCGAGCGGCTGGCCCGCGTTGATCTGCCGAATCAGTCGCGGCAGCGCCGGATCGGTCTGGTTGTCGATGTAGTAGCTGATCATGACAATCCGCGTCGCCGTCGTCGGTGGATACACGCCGGGTCCGGACTGCAGATTGAGAATCGTGCCCTGCGGCGCGAGCGGCTGGTTGAAGTTGAGTGGGTCGCCCGGGCCGAGCGTCACCTGCTGGCCGCCCGGCAGATTCGTCACCATGCCGATGGCGTTCCCGAATGCGTTGCTGAAGAGGATCAGGTCGCCGATTTGCAGCCCGCCCACGCCGTTGATCGGTGTGCCGGCGTTCACCGTGATCGTCTGGCCGTTGGCCGAGATCGCGGCCAGCGGAAACTGGCTCAGGTTGAGCGTCTGGTCCGCGTAGAACAGGTTGACGATGTCGGTCGCGACGCCGATGACGTTGCGGCCGAGGCCTCCGCCCGGCGAAATCGCCGGAATCGTCGGACTGGCGGCGAACTGGAGCGCGCCCGGACCGGGACGAACGATCTGGACCGACCCGTTGCCCGAGGGAATCGGGATCCCGCCGAGCGGGATGCCGCGGCCCGTCTGAATGAAGTCGCGGACCATCAGGCTCATCGCCGCCTGCAGCGTCTCGTCGGTCTCGGAGACCCGGCGCGACGTGCCGAACAGACCGATGGCGCGGTTGAACGTCTCGATCGCCGCGCTGATGACGATTGCCGTCAGCGCCATCGCGACCAGGGTTTCCGCCAGCGTGAAGCCGGCATCGGTTCGTTTACGCATAGGAGGACAGGTAAGTGGTCAGGATGTACGTGCCGGGCGCCGTCGACGTGTGGTAGCGCACGATCACGCGGATCTGCCGAAGCGTCGGGCTGATGTCGCGGATTTCGATTTCACGCGTGAAGCCGAAGTACGGCACCGAGATGTCGTCGGCCGTGCCGAGCAGGCCGTCCGGGCCCGGCTTGACCATCGTCATCAGCGCGCCGTCGTCCGCCGTGTTGATGAGGCCGTCGTTGCCGGGATCCTTGATGGGCTGCGGGCCGTCGAGGAAGACGCCGCCGTCGGCGCCGCTCGCGCCGTTCACGTTCTTGATTCGCGCCCACTGCAGCACGCGGCTGTCGCGCGCCTTGAACACCGTCTCGGCGGCTTCCGCCGCGCGCTCGCTCGCGAGGAGCTGGTCCTGCGAGCCGGTGATCTGCCGTGCGCCGAGCGCAATGCCGCCCGCGAGCGCGAGCACGCCCACCATGAGCATGATCATCGCGATGGTGACTTCGATGAGAGTGAATCCGGATTCGTCTCGACCGACGCGCATGTCTAGTGTCTCCAGGCCGAACCTGTCCAGCGATACGTGCGGATGCCCGCCGTGGGCGCAAAGACCGTCACGGCGCGCGCGGAGAGCGGTTTGTTCACCTCGCCGATGAAGATGCTGCCGTTCACGAGGTTGCCGGCCTGATCGACGAACAGGCCATCGGCCGTGAACATCACCTGCTGGGCGTTGCCGAACGAAATGGCCGTCTGGTTGCCGAAGCCATCGGGCGTGTCGCCCATGCCCTGGAACAACATGAACGACGTGCGGTGCTCGAGCACCGCCGTCGACACCAGGGTCGTGCCGTTGGGCACGTCGTGGCGCACGAGGCTGATGAAGTTGGGCGGCGTGAACACCACCTCGACCGACCGCCGCTGGTTGATCGCGACTTCTCGCGCCAGCTTCAGCTGCCAGTAGACGATGTTCATGTCCGCATCGCCCTGGACGGTGGCCATCTCGTTCGAGAAGCTGCCGATGCCGATGCCCATGACCACGGCCATCAGCGCCAGGACGATGAGGATTTCAGGCAGGGCAAAGCCGGCCTGTCTCAAATCCGTAAGACGGGGGCGTCTAAGCACGGACGGAAGCCAGCGCAACCGTTATGCCAACCGCGAGCCCGAAAATCGGGCCGAATGCGTGGGTGGTACCTGGCGAGGGGCTGGCCCGGCCCTCCGCTCGTCACAGTTTTCGCGCGCCGACTGACAAGGATTGCGGGTGGGCCGGCGACAGTTTCGTGTCCGGCCCCGAGGCGTGCGTGGCGTGCACTGGGTTTATGATTGCCCCCCGGGGGGAACCACTGATGATGCGCATGATCAAGGTGTCGCTGGTGACGGCGGGCGCGTGCTGGCTGGCGGCGTCTCCGCCCGCGAGGATGCAAACGGCCGCGCCGGCTCAGGCGGCCATGGCACCGGTCAACGACCTCCCCAATCCCTACGAAACGGTCGAAGGCTGGGCGAAGCTGCCCGCCGGCCGGCCATGGGGATCGACCAGTTCGGTCGGCATTGACAAAGATGGCAAGAGCCTCTGGGCGGCCGAGCGCTGCGGGGCCAACTCGTGCTGGAACGCCCAAGGGGGCAAGACGGCGGACGTCGACGTCATCATGAAGTTCGACGCGACCGGCGCGATGGTCAAGAGCTTCGGCGCCGGGATGTTCATCTTCCCGCACGGGATGCACGTCGACCGCGACGGCAACATCTGGCTGACCGACGGGCAGGACAATCTGCCGCGGCGCGCCCGTGGAGCGGCGGCCGACGCGCCGATGCCCGCGCCGCCCGCGAAGATCATCGGACACCAGGTCATCAAGTTCAGCCCGGACGGCAAGGTGCTCCTGACGCTGGGCAAGGCCGGCGGCGCACGCGAACCGGACTTCTTCTACCAGCCGAACGCGGTGTACGTCGCGCCGGACGGTAACATTTTTGTCTCCGAGGGCCACTCCTCCACCCCGGGATCGACGGCACGGATCCTGAAGTTCTCGAAAGACGGGACGCTGATCAAATCTTTCGGCAAACTGGGAAAGGGTCCGGACGAATTCGATCAGCCTCATGCCCTGGCCATGGACTCGCGGGGGCGGCTGTTCGTGGGTGACCGGAACAACAATCGCATCCAGATCTATGACCAGGACTTCAAGCTGCTCGACTCGTGGGCGCAGTTCAGCCGGCCGAGCGGGGTGTTCATCGATGCCAAGGATGTGATCTACGTCGCCGACTCGGAGTCCGAATCGGTGTCTCGCGGGCAGGGCGGCGGCATGAACGGCCACGAGGGCTGGAAGCGCGGCATCCGCATTGGCAGCGCCAAAGATGGTGCCGTCAAGTACTTCATCCCGGATCCGAACGCCAACGCCACGAATACGAGCTCGGCGGAAGGGATCACGGTGGATCCCCAGGGCGTCATTTACGGGGCGGAAGTCGGGCAAAGGGACGTCAAGCGATACGTGCTGAAGAAATGACGTCATTGGGCCATTGAGTCATTGGGCTATTGTTCGCCCGCAATATCCCAATGACCCAATAACCCAATGACCCGATTGCCGTGTTGCTACCGTACTGGCCCGGAGCGTAGAATCGCGCCGATACCTTTTTAGTAGCGGGACTGGTCTGTCAGGAGGATCCCATGTCGGTTTCACGCCGCGGGTTCTTGGGCTTGGTCGGGGGGCGCGCCTCGGTGTCGGGTGCCGCGTTGGCGGCCCGCGGCCGGGAAGCGGATCTCGCGCACTACCAACAGCAGTCCGGTGAGCAGGGCCGCGCGGGCGGCGCCGGACAAGGCGCCGGACG
>DATEGZ010000214.1:0-19473 GCA_035279905.1 Vicinamibacterales bacterium | reverse complement strand
CACCACCGCCACCTCCACGCCCGCGTCCGCCGCCGCCTGCACCCGCGCCGCCCGTGGGCACCGCGCTGCGCGCGACGTAGCTCGGCACGTTCGCGACCGGCACCGGCGAATTCGACGGCCCGCGCATCGTCCCGTCGTCCTGACGATTGCTGTAAATCCAGTACGGCATCCGGTTGTCGGTGCCGACGTGATACATCTGCCCGATCGGCAGCGACACGCTCTGGCTGCCCGTGGGACTCGAAATCCGCGCGCCGCCGTCGTCGGTCAACACGAACCGGCGTCCGTCCTTCGGATCGATCCAGATGTCGTGACAGTCGCCGCAACCTCCGCCGCCGCCTCCGCCGCCGCCGAACGAGACGCCACCGTCACTCGATCGATGGAAACCGCTGTTCAGAATGAACAGGTCGTCCGGATTCTGCGGGTTCACCTTCATGCTGATGTAGTAGCCGGCGCGGCCGATGAGCGTGCGATCCCAGCTCACCGTCTTCCACGTCCCGCCGCCATCTTCCGATCGCCACAGTGATCCCTGATTCGCCGTCTGAATCAGCGCGTACATCCGCTGCGGATTCGACGCTGCGATCGCGACGTCGATTTTGCCGACCGGCGAACGCGGCATGCCGCTCGTCGCCTTCGTCCACGTTTTGCCGCCGTCATGCGTGAGGTACACGCCGCTGCCCGGCCCGCCGCTGAACATCGCCCACGTGTGCAGCTCAACCTGCCACATGCCGGCGATCAGCACGTCGGGATGACCAGGATCCATCGAGATGCCGGAGCAGCCCGTGTTCGCGTCGACGAAGAGCGATTTCGTCCACGTCGCGCCGCCATCGGTCGTCTTGAAGACGCCGCGATCCTGCTGCGGCGCGGTCACGCGCCCGATGACGCACGCGTACACGGTGTTCGGATCGGTCGGATGGACGATGATGCGGCCGATGCGGCCCGCTTCAGGCAGACCGACGTTCTTCCACGTCTTGCCCGCGTCAGTGGACTTGTAGACGCCATCGCCGCCGATGTCGCTGTCGCGAATGACCCACGCCTCGCCCGTGCCCGCCCACACTTGATTCGGATCGGAGGGCGCGACGGCAAGCGAGCCGATCGCCTGCACCGGCATGTCGTCGAAGACCGGTTCCCACGTCGCGCCGCTGTCGGTGCTCTTCCACACGCCGCCAGCGGCCGCGCCGAGGTAGTACGTCGTCGGATCACCAGGCACACCGGCGACCGACGCGACGCGGCCCGCCGACTGCGGTCCGACGTAGCGGAATCGCAGATCGGGCACGCCCTGAGTGACCTGCGGTCCGGCTGGGCCGCCGCCGCGCTGCGCACGCCCGTCGACGCCGGCGGCCACCACGCATGCGGCAATTCCGAGTCCGGCGAGCACACGACGGCTGAAGAGGGTCTTCGACACCATGTCTCCTACCTCCGATAGTCGGCACGACGGTACAGGATTCCGCCCCGCTCCCGCAATGCTCCGGCACCAATAGATGACGCTTATGGGCTGATAACGCAGAAGCGGGTAATGCGCTTACTGACGGCCCAGATAGCCGGTGCGCGCTTGAACTCTGTACTCAGGATGTCGAGGGATCGTGACACGAATCGTGTGCCAGCCGCTCGGTGGAACACCGGTCGCGGTGTAGCTTAGGACATACGCCTGACGGAAATTTGAAAGGATTGACTTGAAGTCCTCCACACCTTCGGAAGCATTGCGAACGTCTCCACCCGTGACTTTAGCTGCTCGGGCCAGCGCAGCGGTCGCGTACTCAATATGGGGCGAGACACCGATAGAACCGGTCGCTCCGGCCGCAGAGTCGACCGGCATGACAACATAGACAACTGACTCGTTCCGCGCGAAGACTCTCTCCAGCGCATCTCCGTCCACCACCGCGCCCTCGTTGGCGCCGCTTGTCAGAGCGATTGCCAGCTGCCGCCGCGCAATCTCGGGCGGTAGAGCCACTGCCAGAATCAACGCATCGAAGACGCTTGGATGAACTGGTTCGTGTCGTCGCACCATGAAGTCTTGCGCGGACAGGGGCTTGCGGGTAGACGTCCATGTTTCGACGGCCTGCAGGGAAACCAGCTCCCGAACGTCATTGCCAACACTGATGATTCGGATGCGATCACCGGAGCGTAGCCATTCAGTAGCGATTGTGGCGGAGCCGGACGCAAACATTCCCGCAAGCCGCTCGGACACCAATGCTTGGTCCATTACGAAGGTCACGTCGAGAGGAATGGCGGCCGTGATCTGGAGATTGATATGTTGCTTGACCCCGTTGTCGAGGATCTCGAAATCTTCAGCGAGGAGTCCAGTTACTGGCGAATTCCCTCGTCGAACGAGGGCATCGACTAGGACGAGATCCGTTCCAGCGCGAAATGCTGTTTGCTGTGCAACCCCGTATGTCGAACTCCCGTGAAGCGCGACAACCACACCGAGCCACAGGCCGATCGCGGTTCGGTTCATCTGAGGGCCACCTGTAGTCGCGCCATGTGAACCGGCCACAGTCGGGCGTCGCCGTGATCAAACAGTTCCCACGGGTCAGGAGGAGGCGGCTCGGCATACGCGAAGCGCAGGAGCGAGTAGGCCCTGTTGGCGTCGCTGGCGCTGTCGGTGGCAAGAAGCTCCACGGCTAGTTGTGTGCTTGCAGATCGTGCGTGCGGCAGTATCTCGTGGGCATGCTCAAATGCCTCTCTGGCACTCTTCAAGTCGCCAGTCGCCTGCAGTGTACGGCCGGCTAAGTATTCAGCCAAATAGCGGAGATAGGGTTCTTCAGTCAGGTTCCTCACCTGCGCAAAGTGCGCAAGCCCGCTCGTCCATTGCATTCCTTCAGCATCGAGATATCCCAAGTGGAGCTCAATTTCACCACGCAGTTCCGGGAAACGCATCAATGACTGAAATCCTGCCTGAACGCGAGGCAGGTTCGACAACTCGGCGAGGGTACGCGCGGCCGACTGGCGCCGAGCCAATATGTTGCGCTCCGCCGCGGATCGTGGTTCCTCGGGAACTGCCGAGGTCGCGTTTTTCTTGACCAGGTCCAGAAACGCGGGCACAAACCTCGGCCAGCGAGTGTTGTAGCCAAGACCCAAGCCCTCCGCAGCTTCTGCTTGAGCGAGATGGAAGCGCGGTTCATCGGGAAAGCGCTTGAGACTAACAGACAGTTGGCCTCCCTGGCCCAGGCGTTGCCGGAGCAAGTCAAGCGCCTGATTCCCAGCCGGCGTCCCAACGGGAAGTATCCACGGAAAGTCGAGCTCTTCCATACCAGCGAGCACCGCGATGTGCCAGGCTCGCTCCGTCTCGCTGGACAGACCAGAGGTCTGACGCATCACCAGACTGGCCCAAACCAGATAGTTGCCGGGGAGTTCCGGCGGTTCCCTTCTCAACCGATGGGCGATCTCGAGGGCAACACTCGCGGCAACAACACGTCGTTTATCTCTTGCTGTCTCGCCGGCGGCCGCGATCCAGCGGTCGGCCTGCGTGTCGAATGCACCGAAGCGTCCGCTAAGGTCCTCGGCCCGATCAATGAGATCACCGAACTCTGAATACTGCGCACGTTCATACAGAGCCAGCGCCGACGCGACGTCGAGCGGGGCGGTTCGCGGCTGAACCACAAGACAAGCCAGCAAAAGCGGCATCGCACACAAAACTGCTCGAAACATCGCTTCATTGTCTCGTAAGCGCGAGCCGATGAGCCACATCGGATCCGAGCCGCCGCTAGGTTGATCGGCAGACGCTTAAGGTGCTGTCTTCAGGACAGTCGAATCCTTGGTTGAACATGCAGCGGTCGATTCCGGGATCGCAGTACATGTCTCTCAAGCCAATCGAGCAACCAAAGTACGCTTCCGGCAATTGGCAGTTGTCGTAGCTATACGGACCGAGCCAACCCGAGCACGGAAATGACTCTGGGCAATATGAGTTTCCGGGAATCGCACAATACCCCTGTTGCCCGGGGAAAGCTACACAGACATCTGCACTGCAGCACTGAGAATTGTCGGTGCATGGGCCACCGCAAGTCGGACTATGAGCCCCCGACTCCTCTGGTGACGGCGGCACACACTGATGCTCCGCATTGCACACCTTGCCAGACGGGCAGGGAACGAGTAGACCGCACTCGCCCGGTGGTGGTTGGCACGACACGTAGCCGCAGTCGTCTGGACATGCGTTGCAACCCTCCGTGATGGGGTTGCACAAACCGTCGCCGCAGCACTCAAAGCCTTCCGCCCCGCATGTAGTCGACGGATAGTCCTGATCGTAGTCAAACTGCGAAAGCCAGCATTCGGCGTCGCATGCCGCCCCGCTGCCGCAAACCTCGTCGCACACGTGACCGCTTCGGGCAACGACGGTTGGGACGCCGCCCAGGCCGTAAATCCAACACCAAATCCCGACTGCCATCAGCATTCGAGTCCGCGGCTTCATGGCCTACCTCCTAGTCTGAACTGCCTGAGCCATCACACATTCATGGCTGCGGCGTCCGCTCTTGGGGCAACTGCGGAGCGACCCCAGCGATGACCTGATCGAGCAGCCGTTCAAATTCCGCCAGCGGTTGCGCCCCGCTGAAGCGGCGCACGACCTTCAGGCGCCCATCGGGCAGAATCGGACCTGCCAGAAAGGTTGGCGTCCCTGACACGCCTGCCGCACTTCCGCCCGCACGGTCCGTCTGAACAACCGCGGCGGTTTCGCCGGCGAGGCAACGTGTGAAAGCTCGGGTATCGAGCCCGGCCGACCGAGCAAGGTCCTCGAAATCTGCCGAATCAAGTGCTGCCTGTCTCGCGAACAGCTCGTCGTGGAACGGCCAAAATCTCTGCTGCCGACCGGCGCACTCCGCAGCTTCCGCTGCTTTCTGTGCCGACGCGTGAATCGGCAGCGGGAACTGTCGGAAGGCAAGCCTCACCTTGCCGGTGCGAACATACCGCTCCCGAAGGGCGGGCAAAGTCTCTCGCGCGAACTTACCGCAATACGGGCACTGGAAGTCCGAGTAGATGATCAGCCCGATTGGAGCGCGAGAGTCTCCGAGTAGTTGCGCGTCGGCCAGGGCAACCGGCTCCGTTGGCAGCGGAGGATCGGGCCGCGTGGTCGGCGGTTTAGGTGGCACGGTCCCCGGACTCGCGCGAGTGACCGTCATCCATGCGATCGACGCGGCCACGACCACCACGGCCAACGTCTCGATCATCGACTGCCAGCGTGAGCGACGATCTTCATCTGACATCGTGTGCCTCCCGTCAATGCCGACGCCTCAGTAGCCTAGGCAGACTCTCGCTCAGACGCTGCTGGAAGTTACGCTAGAAAAACCGTTGGACGATCTGACGGGGGCCTCAAGGCAAGCGCCGCACGGCAGCGAAGATCTCTTCAAGCAGGCCCGGATCCCGAACAAGCCGTTGGCGACTCAGCAATTCTTCGAGCGTTTGAGGTGCCGCGTCGGCGTGACCGTCCTCGAGGCCTGCCCGTTCGAAAAACCGCTCGATGGTCCGCCGATCGGAAGCGCCCAACGCACCCGCAAGACGAACACCTCGCGCGCGACTGACACGGAATGCCCGAATCAAGCGTCCCAACGCCAGCACGTCGCTGGCGCGAAGGTGCACCGCGTAGAACCAGCCGCGAATGGCTGCGGCCGAGACATGAGGCTTCAGCTCTTCTGCCAGAGCATCGAGGCTGCGGACATCGCGTTGAGCATTGGCGATGGCGACGATGACATCGACGACACGAGCGTAGCCATCCAGGGGCGGAGGACAGGCCGTGGCCGGAACAGTCGTCACGGCAGCGCCCTCCGCTCGCAGGATTTGCGCGCAGCGGTCGAGCGCCTCGTCGTCGCCATTGACTACGAATACGCGCGTGGACATGGGGATCCCCGTCCTTCCGCAGAACGTTGCCTAGCCGAAGATTGGGGGGGGGCTAGACAGCAACATGCAGACAAGCCGGCCCGTCAATAGATCTTTGGTTGCATCACGGCCGCTAGCCGCCGGCGAGTTTCACGTACACCGCCTTCGCTTGATCGATCTGCGCTTTGAACGCCGCGCGCTCGGCGTCGCTCCGCCACGGCGATCGCATGGTGCGCGCCCAGATGGCGTCGACGACACCCGCGAGAAACCGCGCGTCGTCCTGCGAAACGAATGGCTTGCCGCCGCGCACGACGTAGACCGGCGTCGTCTGCGCGAACGCGTAGCTGTCGGCGATGTGCTTCGAGGGCGGACCGACGACGCGCGCGGCGACCCACCCGCCCGCAGGGATCGAGACCGTGCCTTCGTAGGTCGGTGTGGTCGCGATTGGAATCGCCGGCTGGACGACGCCGTTGACGATGAGCTCGAGCTTGTCGACGGGCGCGATGGACTGGACGGTAACTTTCACCGAGACGGTCGCCGGCGCGGAGTCCGCGAGCTTGATCTCATCGCCAGGCTCGTGACCGTTGACGGTCAGAAAGATCAGCGGCCCCGTCGTCCCGAACGTGTGGCCCGCTTTGATCGCCGCGAGCCACGACGCGACACTCAGCGGACCGCTGACCTTCGCGTACGTGCGATCGGTGCCGGGCGGCGGGTCGCGCCAGACGTCCGGAAAGTTGTCCGTGCCGCCGGTCGCGGCCAACCGGAAGCCGCAGTTGAGCAAGCGGTAGTACATCTCGGCCGAGCCGAGCTCATCGGAGTACACGCTCTCGACGTCGTAGAAATCACCCTTGCCGAGCGCGACGTCCACGGGAATCAGCGAGCCGTCCCACTGAGCGGGATTGGGCGCGGCGGGATTCTGTGATGCGCGCGTGTACGGATGCATGTATCCGGCGAGCCCGCCCTGCGCGCGCGCGCCGTCGAGGTACGGCACGTCGCTCGCGACCTGCGCGTACGCGGTGTTGTTCTCGCCACCCGTGAGCGGCAGCACGTAGGTCTTGATGCCGATCATGCCGATGTGCCCGAGCGATCCGCGGAATTCCTCGGCGAACTGCATGATGTGCGTCGGCGTCGACAGCGGATCCGGCTTGCCCGTGAGATCGGCCCAGCGACCCATAATGCGCGTGCCGTCCATGTGAATCAGCACGTTGGTGAGGTGCAGGTCCTCGGCGAGCGACTCATCGAACAGCGTCTTGTGCGTGAGGCCGAAACGGCCCTGGTGCAGATCGTGCGCGTGCGTGTCGCCGCCGTACCAGCCCATCGCCGGCGCGTCGACGAGGCGGCGCAGCGTGAGCGTGACGTTCGCGGTCGTCCCGGCCTTCACGTCGACAGTCGACGAGGCCGGCCGGTACTCGAAGCCGCGCAGCGCCTCTATCGCGAGCGGCCCGGCGGGCACGTCGAGATCGAACGTGCCAGACGCGGCGTGGAAGTAGTGCGTTTCGCTCACGGCAATGACGCGCGCGAACCCGCCGTCCGGCGCGTACGCCCGGCCGTCGCTCGCCTTCACTTCGATGCGCGCGGGCATCGGCGCGCCGTACATGTCGACGACCGAGCCGTGCACGCGGCCGGTCGGCACGGCAGCGCGGCGAGAGGCGATCGTGACGTGGCGCCATGAACTCAACGGGCCGCCGCCAATCGGCGCGATCTCGAGCGTCATCGGTCCCGTGCGATTCGAGACGAACGCGAAGGACATACCGTCGGGCGAAGGCGCGGGCGAGAGCTCGCCCATCGGATCGTTCGTGATCACGAACGGATTCCCGCCCGTCGCGGGCACGATCGCGACGTCGTTCGATCCCATGTCGTCCGAGTCGTACAGGAACGCCTTGCCGTCCGGCGTCCAGTGCGGCCGCATGCGGTACTCGGACTCTTCGTAGTGCACGAGCGTCGCTTGTCCGCCGGCGAGCGGCCGCGTCCAGATCCCGCCGGTGCCGAGCTTGCCCTGCACGGGCGAAACGTACGCGAGCGTCGCGCCATCGGGCGAGATCGCCGGCTGAGTCTGATCGCCCGGGTCGCTCACGACCGGCGTGACCGCGCGATCGGCGACATGCAGCTTGAAGATGTCGAACCCGCGGCCGCCGCGCGCGCTCACGAAGTACAGGTCCTGACTGTCGCGGCTCCACGCAGGCTCGAGATCGACCTCGCGCGCATCGGTGAGGCGCGTCACCGCGCCGCCGTCGGCCGGCACGACGCCGACGTCGAGGTTGCCGTCGGTGTCCATCGTGAACGCGATCGACTTGCCGTCGGGACTCCACGACGGCTCGAAGTAGTACGCCGGGCCTTTCGTGAGCGCGATCGCTTCCCCGCCCTTCGACGGAATCTTCCAGATGTCGCCCTGCATCGAGAAGGCGATCCACGCCCCGTCCGGACTCCAGGTCGGATTGTCCGGTCCGGTCGTGACTTCGGGAAACAGATGGCGCTCGATCCGGTCAGAAAAGCCGTACCGCGAGGGCCCGGCCACGAGCACGGCCGTCGAAAGCGACAGTGCTAGAATCGCGAACACTCGACGCGTCATATGCGTGCCTCGATCCTCGGATTCGTGCTGCCCGTGCTCGCCGCGAGCGTGCTTGCGCAAAGCAACAATCGCGCGCTGCTCCTGCGCCCCGATGCCCCCGAGTTCACCCGGCCGGCACCGGCGATCTGCGTCGTCCGCTTCGATACGAGCAAGGGCATCGTGGACATCGAGGTCACGCGCGACTGGTCGCCGCTCGGCGCCGACCGCTTCGTCAACCTCGTGCGCTACGGATACTACGACGAGGCGCGGTTCTTCCGCATCGCGCCCGGCTGGCGCCAATTCGGCATCGCCGGCGATCCCGAGATCGCGCAGGCCTGGCGGACCAAGACATTCCCCGACGATCCGTTCAAGCAGTCGAACGTCCGCGGGACGGTCGCGTTCGCCTTCGCGGTGCCCAACGGCCGCACGACGCAGGTGTTCTTCAACATGCGCGACAACTCCCCGACGCACGACAAAGAGCCGTTCACTCCGTTCGGCCGCGTCGTGGCGGGCATGGACGTCGTGGAGTCGTTCACGTCCGAGTACGGCGAAGGTCCGGGCGGCATTCGCGCCGGCAAGCAGGACGCGTACTACGCCGGCGGCAACAAGTATCTCCTCGAAAACTTCCCGCACCTCGACTACATAAAGACTGCCAAAATCCTGTCAGGCACCAGGCATTAGGCATCAGGCACTAGAAGAGACCCGGAATGAATCGCTTCCGCGTGTCCATGAACTTTCTGTACGGTTCACCCAACGTCTTCAGCAACGTTTCTTCCTCGATGCGCACGCGATACGCGTAGACGATAGCCATCGTCGCCGCCATGATCAGCGCGCTGAGCCAGTTGCCGAGCGCGACGCCGATGCCGGTGAAGAGCAACATCCCCGCGGTGTAGGACGGGTGCCTGATCCAGCGATACGCGCCGCGATCGATCACTGGCTGATCGGCGCGCGCGTTCACATCGCCGGTGAAGTACTCGCCCAGCATGCGGAAGCAGTGACGCCGCAGCAGGCCCCCCGAGATCAGCATGCCGATGCCGATCCAGAACCAGGGCACCCGCCACGCGGGCGGCACGCAGGTCGCCTCGATGCCGCAGACCGCGAATGCGGCGATCGCCGCGAGTCGATTCGTGAGAAGAATCAGCGCGAGCGAACCGCGATCGGGAGAATCCGGACGCTTCACGCTCTCGCGCGCGCGCTGCGTCAAGCGAAACTCCGGCCAGAACACCCAGAAGATCACGACCCAGAAGAAGAAGGCGTACGGCCACGTGAACGGCAGCGGGTGAACGGCGAAGGGAAACGGCCTCACGCGCGCGGCTCACGCCGCTCGAGCAGACAAATGCCGCTCCACGGCCGCTGCCCCGGCCTCGGCGACTCCGGCAGGAGCGCGATGAGACGCATGAACAGCGGCAGACGACGGATCTTCGCCGCGGTCTTGATCATCGACTGCACTTCCGCCGGCTGCCAGCCGTGCGGGCGAAAGAAGTCGACACCTTCTTCGGGCCCGAACTTCATGGGCGCGTTGGCCGCGTCAAGCTCCGATCCGATTTCTTTCCGCAGCAACTGCAGCAATCCGGGTGACGCGAGATCGATCAGCCACCGCTGGAATGCCGGCGGCTTCGCGACGTCCTCGGCAAACGCCGCGACGTCTTCCGGCGACAGATAGATGAGGAGCCCCTCGGTGATCACGAACGCGCGCTTCGCGCGCAGGCCGACGATCGAAAACAGCTCCTGGCGAGAGACGCGGTCCGACAGATCGATCCGCATGCGCTCGAGCGCGCAGTTCGGCCGCTCGCCTTTGAGCAGGTCTTCCTTGTAGTCGAGCAGATCCGGTAAGTCGACTTCAATCCACTGGAGCGACGCCGGCAGCGGCATACGATACGGCCGCGTGTCGAGCCCGGCCGCGAGGTTGAGCACGAGATCGACGCCGCTGTTGACCGCGTCCGTGATGAAGCGATCGAAGAGCACCGTGCGCGTCACCCACGGCCAGGCTCGCTGGGCCCGCTTGGGCAGTGCGGCGCGAATGGCGCGGCCGCGCTCCCCCGCCAGCCTTCCCGCGAGCGGATCGCGAAACAGCGCGTCCGGACGCGCGGTCTCGTCGGCGCGGTAGATTGCCGCCCAGAGGGCGGTATCGGAGATGTTGCGGATCTTCGTCGGGTCCGACGTCATGTCGCGTCCTAGTTCGACTTCGGCTCCACGGGCTCGACGACGGACGTGTCGCGCTCCCACCCCTCGTGCTGGAGCGTGATCGACTCGATCGCCACGGCGCTCGCGTTCGCGTCGAGATCGGGCAACGCCTGATAGCTCGAGACCCAGGCGCGATACACCCTGTAGGCCAGCACGATCTGCCCGGCCTCGTTGTGGAGCTCGATCGTCACGTCCTTGCGGAAGCTCGCCAGCGCGATGTCGTTGACCGCGCCGAGCTTCCACACGAGATTGGCCCACGCCTCGAACTCGGGATCGTGCGTGACGCCTCGCTCCAGCGTGATCGGCTCGAACGTCGTCCGGCCGGGCGAGCGGCGGACGATGTTGTGATCGCCGCCTTCGCGGTGCTCGACGACATCCGTCGATCGCTTGAGCGCGCTGACCTTGCTGACGCCGGCGACGTACTTGTTGTCCCACTTCACGCGGAACTTGAAGTGCTTGTAGGGATCGAAGCGAGTCGGATTGACGGGAAATTGAGCCATGGCTACCACAACCTCCACGGCAGGGTGTCGCGATCGAAGTACATGAAGTACGGATAGTTCTCGCCGATCTCGTAGAACGGACGGAAGCGCAATCGCACCGGACGCTTGTCGGGCGGGACGACGCGCAGGCTTGCGGGATAGACAGTCGGCGGCGGTGCTGTCGCCCACACGCCGCGCGGCAGCGAGCCTGCCTCGGGCACGAGCCACTGCGCGAGCTCGGCGTTCGTCTTCGGCAGCGAGAAATTCGGGTCGTGATACGCGCCTTCGAGCACGAACACAACCGGACCCCGCATCACGGCCACGCGATTCGGGTGCTGGCGGTCGACCGGCTCCATGCGAAGCGTGAGCGGCAGCTGAATCTCGACGACGTCGCCGGTTTGCCACGTGCGCGAGAGCGTCGCCCACGTGTCGGGCTTCGCCTCGACCACGACGGGCGCGCCGTTGACCTTGAACGTCATCGACGTTGCCCACGACGGCACGCGGATGTGCAGCGGCAGTGGAACCGGAGTCGTCATTGAGAGTGTCAGCTTGGTAGTGTCGCCGTCCGGATATGTCGTGTCTTGCGTCACGCGAACGCTCTGCACTTGCGAGCTCGCACCAATCGTCCCGACCCAGGTAACCTCGGAAGGCACGAACAAATTGACGTAGAGCCCTTCGCGGTTGCCGCCTTTGAAGTAGATGAGATTCGCGTACTCCGCGACGTTCTGTCCGAACGTGCCGGAGCAGCACGTGCACGTGTCCCAGTTGTAGACCTTCATGCCGCCGCCAACCCGGTAGTCGGCGTAGTAGAAGTTGCGCACCTGCGCCTGGAGCGGCAGCGCGGCGCCGATGCCGTTGTAGAAGAGCCGCTCGATCCAGTCGCCGTAGCGCGCGTCGCCGGTGAACTGCATCAGGTAACGCGAGAGCTTGAGGCCCGCCCACGATCCGCACACGGCTTCGAACGTGTCGGAGCGCGTATCGAGCGCGCGGCCCAGACTGCCGTCCGTCTTCGTGAACCGCTCGTTCGGCCCGTAGCCGCCCGTCGCGTAGCACTGAAACTGCTGCAGGTAGTCGTACGCGTTCTTGATGATCGAGAGGTACTGCTGGTCGCCGGTCACGTCGTACGCCATCGCCGCGCTGCTGAACGTGTTGACATGACTGTAGGCGTGCACTCCGTGTGCGTCGGTGGGCGCGCTGGTCTTCGCGAACTTGTTCCAGTACGCGTGATACAGCCACTCGTCGCCGAACCGCTTGAACATGGCGTCGCCCGTGAGCTGGTACGCGCGAAATTGGTTTTCGGCGAGCGTGTACCACTCCTGCGGCCGGCCGTAGTACGCCTGGTTGTCCGTGATGTCCGCCAGCGGCGCCTGCGCGCGCTGAAACGTCTTGGCCGCGTACGCGGTGACGCGCGCAAGCGTCTTCGCAGCGTCCGGCAGATTCGCGTACCGGGCGAGATCGACGAGCCCGCACACGAGCTTGTCGAACGGATAGTGATCCATGCGCGCGTTGCCGTCCGCGCCGATCGTTTTCACCCACTCCGTGTAGAGCGTGAGCGCCATCGTTCGCAGCGAGTCGTCGCCCGTCGTGCGCGCGAGACGCGTGAGGCTGCTCAGCCACTGGCCGAACACGTTGTTGCTGTCCTTGCCGCACCAGCCGCCCAGCGGCTTGCCGGGTGCCGGCATGCTCGCCGCTGCACGAAATCCCTGCAGCACATCGTCGATCGACACGTGCTCGTGAAAGAACGTCCGCGCCACCTCGACCTGCTGCTGCCAGCGGCTCGGCAGGAGGCGGACATTCAGGTAGTCGAAGGGCTCGAGCGCGTGCGTCGCGGCTGACGCGACGGCCGGCGCGCCCTGCGCGCTCAGGCTCACGTGCGCGACGCCCGCGACCAGCGCGGCCGCGGCTGGCGCTTGCTTCAGGAACTCGCGGCGATCGATGTCCGGGCTCATGGCCTCACAACGTAACGCTACGAGAGCAGCTTCGCAACGGCTGCGTCGACGTGGATGGCAGTGGTATCCAGAAATGGAATTGACGCGGGAGCAGCGTCGCGAAGCAGCAACGGCAGCTCAGTGCCGCCGAGGATCACGCCCTCCACTCTGTCGTCGCGCCGGAGTCTTTCGACAATCGCGAGCACAGCGTCACGGGCTTCCTGGCGGAAGACGCCTGCGACCAACTCGGTCATGTAGATGTCGTGCACCAACTCGCGCTCAGCCGGCGCCGGCACGACGACGGTCATTCCGCCCTGCCGAAACGCATCCTGGTAAAACCCGCCCTCCATCGTGAAGCGCGTACCGAGCAGAGCCAGTCGCTCGAGCCCACGCGCCTCCGCGGCCCGCGCCGCCGCCTCGACGATGCTGATCAAGGGAATCGGCGACGCTTGCTGCAGATCGTCGAACACGAGGTGCGGTGTGTTCGACGCCAACAGACCGAGGGTGGCGCCTGCCCGCCCCAGGCGGGCGATCTCGCCGGATAGATAGTCGACAAGCGCCGGGCGATCGCCCGCGGCGACCAGGTCGAGCATCCGTCGAAGGTCGATGCTGTTGATGACCATCGCCGGGTAGTGCCCGTCCGGTCGCCGCTCGCGATACCGGGCAATGACCTGGCGGTAGTAGTCGATCGTGGACTCAGGAGCGATGCCGCCGACGATGCCGAGGGTGTGCATGATGAGCGGACTACTCGATCACCGAGAACTTCGCGAGCGCGTCGGCGCGCACGGTCAGCCCCAGGCCTGGGAGGTCATCCGAGAGATTGATGTGGCCGTTCACCGCGGTCGGCTCACCCTCGAAGATGTACCAGAAGAGCTCGTTGCCGACCTCGACGTCCACGGGCGGAAAATACTCCGCGATCGGCGAGTTCAGGCTCGCCATCACGATGTGGTAGTTGTGCATCTGGCCGGCGTGCGGCACGACCGGCACCGCAAACGACTCGGCCAGCGCCGAGATTTTTCGCGCCTGCGTGATGCCGCCCACGCGGTTCGTGTCGATCTGGACGTAGTCCACGGCGCGCGCCTCGAGCAGATCTTTCACTTCGTACTGCGTGAACGCGTGCTCGCCGCCGGCGATGGGAATCCGCCCGAGCGCTTTGAGCGCCGCGTAGCCGTGCAGATCGTCGGGAATGACGGGCTCCTCGAGCCAGCGCAGGTTGAACCGCTCGAGGAGCGGAATCATCCGGCGCGCGTAGTCGAGGTTCCAGCCCATGTAGGCGTCCGCCATGATGTCCACGCCGTCACCGACGACCTCGCGCACGGTCTTCACGAGATCGACGTTGTGCTGCATGCCGGCCGCCCCGTCCACCGGCCCCCAGCCGAATCGCAGCTTCATCGCCTGGTAGCCGGCGTCCTTGTACTTCTTCGCTTCGGTCGCGAGCTCCTCGAGTGGCTGGCTGTAGAGGCGGCTGGCGTACACCGGAATCGACGGCTTCGTGCGGCCGCCGATCAGTCGGAACACCGGCTGTTTCGTCGCCTTGCCGAGGACGTCCCAGATCGCGATGTCGACGGCGCTGATCGCCGTCATCCCAATCCCCTTCCGCCCGAACGCCATCGTCTTGCGGTACATCAGCTGCCAGAGAAACTCGACGTCGAACGGATTCGCGCCAATGAGCAGCGGCTTCAAGTAGAGATCGATCGTCTGCTTGGTGAGCCGGGGCGCGAGCGCGGCGTTGCCGATGCCGACGAGCCCCGTGTCGGTGAACACCTCGACGATCAGCCACCCGTGAAAGCGGAAGCCCGCCATCGAGTCCTTCGTCGTCGCGCTCGCCTGCAGCAACGGCTCGACGAGATCCATCGGGTTCGTGCAGAAATGCGGCTGCGGCGGCACGGTCGGCCCACGCCACTCGACGACGCGCGTGCGGATGTCAGTAATCTTCACGCTGGCTCCTTGAAGAACGGCTTGATCACGGGAATCGTAACGAGAATGACGACGAACGCGATGACATGCAACGTCCCGACGATCGAGAATACGGTCTGATATCCGAATCCAAGATCGAGCAGGCGGCCCGCCACGAGATTCATGACGAGGCCGCCCATCGCGCCGCCGAACCCGACGAGGCCCGCGACCGACGCGACGACCCGGCGCTCGAACAAGTCCGTCGGCACCACCATCACCAGCGTGGACCAGGACTGCTGGCCGAAAAACGCGATGCAGAAGAGCGCGATCGCCCATTCGACGGGCACGTGTGTCACGAAGACGATGCCCGGCATGAGCACGGCGCTGAGTCCCAGCGCGAGCTTGCGTGAAAAGTTCACGGTCGAGCCGCCCGCGATCAGCCGGCTCGAAAACCACCCGCCGAGCAAACTACCCACACCGGACGCCGCAAACGGCAGCCACGCGTAGTAGCCGACCTGCTTCACGTCAAAACCTCGCGCGTCGTACAGATACTTCGGCAGCCACGAGATGTAGAAGAACCACGCGGCGTCGGTGAGGAACTTGGCGCCGACGAGTCCCCACACTTCTCGATACGCGAGGAGCGCGGACCAGGGCGCGGACGCGGCGCTCGATACCGCGGGTGTTGTCGGGGCCCTCACCTCCGGCACGCGCGACCACCACAGCGTCCAGAGCAGTCCCGCCGCGCCGCACGCGACGAACACCCAGCGCCAGTCGCCGGCGAGAAGAATCGCCGCGATGGCTGGCGGCGCGACGACGCCGCCGACGGCTGTCCCCGCGTTGACGATCCCCATCGCCGTCGATCGCTCGCCGATCGGAAAGCGCTCCGCGATGACCTTCGTCGCCGCCGGGAATCCGCCGCCCTCGCCGGCGCCGAGCAGGAAGCGGCTCGCCGCGAGCATCCAGAAGGTAGCCGCCAGGCTGTGGCTCGCGCACGCGAGCGACCACACGATCATGATGAGCAGAAACCCGCGGCGCGTGCCGAGCCGATCGACCAGCGCGCCGCCGCCCGCGTACATCAGCGCGTACGCGAGCAGAAAGATCGACGTCAGCGCGCCGAACTGCGTGTTGGTGAGCGGAATGTCCTTCTGGATCGCCGCGACGGCTACCGGCAGCGACTGGCGATCGAGATAGCTGATCGCAATCGCCGCGCACACGATCGCTGCGACGTGCCAACGAGACATGGAACGGAGGTATACGATATGACGTCCTCTATGAACTCCATAGCGTTTCTCGGTGTGGGCACGATGGGCGGCGGCATGGCCGGCCGGCTGCTCGACGCAGGCTTCGCGGTGACCGTCTGGAATCGCCGCCGCGATCGGACTGCCGCGCTCGCGGGCCGAGGCGCGCGCGTGGCCGACTCGCCGAAGGCCGCGGCGTCCGGCGCGGATCTCGTGATCAGTATGGTCGCCGACGACGCGGCGTCGCGCGGGGTGTGGCTCGGCGCCGAGGGCGCGCTGGCGGGCATGTCACGCGGCGCGATCGCGATGGAATCGAGCACGCTGTCGCCGGCATGGATCATCGACCTGGCCGGTCACGCCGCGACCGCCGGCTGCGATCTCCTCGACGCGCCGGTGACCGGCAGCCGCACCCACGCGGCCTCGGGCGATCTGCTCTTTCTCGTCGGCGGCACCGCGGCCACGCTCGAGCGCGCGCGGCCGGCGCTCGCCGCCATGGGCAGCCGCGGCATCATTCATCTCGGCGCGACCGGAAGCGGCGCCCGCATGAAGCTGATCAACAACTTCGTCTGCGGCGTGCAGGCCGCCGCGCTGGCCGAAGGCCTCGCGCTCATCGAGCGCCTCGGACTCGATCCCGCCAAAGCGTTTCCCGTGCTCGCCGACGGCGCGCCCGGCAGTCCGCTCGTCAAAGGCGTCGGCGCGCGCATGCTCAACCACGACTACCAGGTGAACTTCGCGCTCGCGCTGATGCAGAAGGACCTGACCTACGCGATGGCTGAGGGCGCGCGCGCTGGCGTGCCGCTGCGAACCGCGGCGACCGCGCGCGAGCTGTTCACTGACGCAATGCGCGCTGGACTCAGCGACGCCGACTTCGCGTCGGTAATTGAGCCGTTGAGACGCACCTTGTGAGCAAGGCGCTTGCTCTCAGTGCGCTGATTGGCGTCGGCCTCGCCGACATGGCGTGCGAGCCCCCGAATAGACCGCTGATCGCCAACTTGATGTCCCCGCAACACGCGTACACGGTGCAGTTGAGCGGCCGGACCACAAGGCCAACACCACCGCTCGAGCACAGCGTCCGGGCGAAGATCTTCAAGGGCTCGACGGTGCTCGTTCCGTCAGAGGTGATTCACGAGGGCGACTGGTTCGATGACAGCTATGAGATGAGATTCACAGGCACAGACTGGGTCTATGACAACGTCCTTCGATTCAAGGCAGCGAATTGCCGCAGCAGCGACAGCTCCGATGAGGTGATTGTCGCGAATCACTCACCGCACCGGATCGGCTTTCTCAAGCTGGCGGCTCAAGACGTGTTCCTAATTCTTGACCTCGAGCCCAGTACCACCGTGACCCTGGCGGCGCAGCACACCTGCGGCGATTTTGGCGGGCTCTCTCTCGAAGGTGCCTGGGCGGACGGCCGACCAATCCCGTGGAAGTTCGCCGATTTCAAGCTCTCCGGCGGTGCGCCGCGATACGAGGTGACGCTGCTGTCTGAAGGCATCGACTTTCGCGAGACGCGGTATCAGTCACCGATCTATGTCGAACCTCGCCGAGCGGTGTCGCGGACGGAGGTAACTGTCGCCTGGATCATCAGCGGATTGGCAGGTGCGGCGATCGGGATGGGCTGGGGATGGGTGTCGAGTCGGATGTTCAACCGACCCGCCGTTCAGGACATAAGCGCCGCCCTCGTCGGTTGGATCCTTGGTGGCGCGACGGGGTTCGCCGTCGAACTCGCCAAGTTCATGCTTGACCTGCCAGAGAACAGTTGGGGATCGGTATCCGCGAGCCCGATGAACATCCTGCTGTCGTGGCTCGTGCTCCTCAACGTCCTCGTGCTGGGATCGAGTTGGACCCGCCGACGCGTGGTTCACGCGACCATCGTGCCAGTCGTCCTTGGTGGCATCGCCGCGTGCATCGCTGCGGTCTGGCTGCAGTCGCTTGCGACATAGTCAGTTCGTCAGACGCGCGCACGGACGACGAGAAGGGGCCGGGGCTGGCCATCACGACCCAAGACCCTACCCCTTCTCAGTTCGGCGGCTGTCTGCACCTCAGACTTCGAACTTCTGACTTCTAACTTCCCCCGCCTCCTCCGCCCGTCCGCTTCCCCCACGTCGGCGGCGCGGGCTCCTTGCTCATGCGATCGACCGGGTGCTCCTTGAGCTGCTTCATCGCTTCGGCGATCGCGCGCTCGAGCTGCGCGTCGTGGCCGGCGATCACGTCCTTTGGCCAGTTCTCGATGTCGATGTCCGGCGCCACGCCCTCGTTTTCGACGGCCCACTTCCCGTCGCGTGAGAAGAAGCCGCCGCGCGGCGCGATCATCGATCCGCCGTCGATGAAGCCCGGCGTATCGGCCGTGTGCACGAGACCGCCCCAGGTGCGTTTGCCGACCAGCGTCCCGATCTTGCGCGAGCGGAACATATAGGGCATCAGATCGCCGCCCGAGCCGGCCATCTCGTTGATGATCATCACCTTCGGCCCCCAGATGCCGGCACCTGGACTCGTGAACGGGTACCGATCGCCGGCGACGTTGTTGAAGTAGCCGTCGAACGATCGCTCGAGCACGTCGATGATGTAGTCGGCCGCCGATCCGCCGCCGTTGAATCGCTCGTCGACGACCACGCCCTGCTTGTCCTGCTGCGCGAAGTAGTACCGGTTGAAGCTCGTGTAGCCCGGCTGCCCGGTGTTCGGGAGGTAGACGTACGCGAGCGTGCCGTTGGACATCTTCTCGACGAGACGACGGTTGTCCTCGACCCACGCGCGGGTGCGCAGCGTCTGCTCGTTCGCCACCGGCACGACCGTCACCTGGCGCGTCCCCTCCATCGCGGGCCGCGGACCGATGGTGAGCACGGTTTGACGATTCGCCGTGCCGTCGAGCAACCGGTAGATGTTGTCCGGCGCTCGCAACTCGACGCCGTTGACCGCCAGGATGTAGTCGCCGACGTTGACGTCCACTCCGGGCGTCGCGAGCGGCGCGCGCAGATCCGGGTTCCAGCTCTCCGTGTCGTAGATCCGCGTGATCTTGTAGCGCGCGTTGTCGATCGCGAAGTCCGCGCCGAGCAACCCGCCCGGCACGGTGTTCGGCACCTCGGGCATGTCGCCGCCGCGCACGTACGAGTGGCCGATCGAGATCTCCGCGCCCATCATGTCGAGCAGGTAGTTCAGGTCGGCGCGATGATTCACGTACGACAGCAGCTTGCCGTACATCTCGCGATCCTCGCCCCAATCCGTGCCGTGCATGTTGGGCACGTAGAGGTAATCACGCTGGTTGCGCCAGCCCTCGTTGAAGATCTGTTTGAACTCTTCCTTCGGCTCGAGGTACATCCGCAGCGACACGTCGACGCGCCCCTGCCCGGCCTGCGGCGCGTTGCGATCGGCATCGACGATGAAGAGCGCGGCCGTCGCCG
>DATEGZ010000213.1:0-7668 GCA_035279905.1 Vicinamibacterales bacterium | reverse complement strand
AGGCCGTGGCGGTGGTGGCGGCGAAGCGCCGCTGCCGAACGCGCCGCTCGCGAGCGAGCCCGGGTTCTATCGCGCGGCGCTCCCGAATGGCTCGACGCTGACGCTGATGGTCGCGGACATCGCGACCGGCGAGGCGAAGGAAGCGTGGCATCCTGGCCCTGACGATCGCCTGTTCAACAACATCAACGCCATCACGTGGGCCGGCGACCACGTCGTGTTCTCGATCCAGAACCAGCAGAACAACGACGACGAATCTCCGCGCTACTACTCGCTGAAGATCTCGGGCGACAGCGCGCCGGTGCTGCTGACGTCGACCGACGGCATCATCGAGGACCAGACCGCGTGGACGCTGTCGAAAGACGGCAAGATGCTCTACTACTGCACGAACACCAACGACATCGATCGGCGCCACATCTGGGGCGTGCCGACGGCGGGCGGCACGCCGCAGCAGATCACGACGGGCGACGGCATCGAGAACGTGCCGGTCGTCCTCTCGTCAGGCAAGCAGATCGCGGTGCTGAGCTCCGACGCGAAGCGGCCGTTCTCCGTCGGCGTCTGGCCGTCGCAGGCGACACCCGCCGACGTCGGGCAGAAGGCGCAGAAGGTCCTGTATCCGACGCTCGGGCCGGACTTCCCGATCAACGAAGAAGTCGTGCCGACCAACGTCACGCTCAAGGCCGACGACGGCGTCGAGTTCCACAACCAGTTGTTCCTGCCGAAGAACATGAAACCCGGCGAGAAGCATCCGGCGTTGATCTTCGTGCACGGCGGACCGTCGCGGCAGATGCTGCTCGGCTGGCACTACCTGAGCTTCTACCACGTGTTCTACGGCGTGAATCAGTGGCTGGCGTCGCAGGGCTACATCGTGATGTCGGTGAACTACCGGCTGGGCGTCGGCTACGGCCGGGCGTTCAGACAGGCCGGCAACGCCGGCGGCGCGCGCGGCAACGCCGAGTACAAGGACGTGCTGGCCGCCGGGAAGTGGCTGGCCGCGCGGCCGGACGTCGACCCGAATCGCGTCGGGATCTGGGGCCTGTCGTACGGCGGGCTGCTCACCTCCGAGGCGCTCGCGCGCAACTCCGACATCTTCAAGGCGGGCGTCGATCTCGCGGGCGTGCACCTCGAGGGCAACTCGCTCGATCCGGCCGACATCTCCTACACGTCGTCGGCGATCTCGGAAATCAACAACTGGAAGTCGCCCGTGCTGCTGATCCACGGCGACGACGACCGGAACGTCAATTTCTCGCAGACCGTCGGACTCGTGCAGCTGCTGCGCGCGCGCAACATCTACTACGAGCTGATCGTGTACCCCGACGACGTGCACGAGACGCTGCTGCACAAGCGCTGGCTGTACTCGTTCTCGCGGATGGAGACGTTCCTGAACAAGTTCCTCGGCGAGAACGCGTCGTCGAAGGGCGGCAAGTAGACGAATGTCGGTGGACGAGCTCGCGAAGAAGGTCGCGTCGGGCGGGCGCCTCTCGGGCGACGAGGCGCTCGAGATGTACACGCACGCCCCGACGGCGCTGCTGGGCCGCCTTGCCAACCAGGTCCGGCAGCGCAAGCATCCCGATGGCGTCGTCACCTACATCATCGACCGCAACGTCAACTACACGAACGTGTGCGTGGCGCGCTGCAAGTTCTGCGCGTTCTATCGTCCGGTGGGATCCGCCGAGGGCTACACGCTCGGCTTCGAGGAGATCTTCAGGAAGATCGACGAGACGATCGCTGTCGGCGGCGTGCAGCTGCTGCTGCAGGGCGGTCACAACCCGGACATCCCGATCGGCTGGTACGAGGATCTGTTCCGCGCCGTCAAGCAGCGGTATCCGGAGTTCCGGCTCCACGCGCTCTCGCCGCCGGAGGTGATCCACATCTCACGGCTGTCGCAGCTGTCCGTGCCCGAGGTCATCGCGCGTCTCGTACGCGCGGGGCTCGACAGTATTCCGGGCGGCGGCGCGGAGATCCTCGTCGATCGCGTCCGCAAGATTCTCAATTGCTACAACAAAGCCACCGCCGACGAGTGGCTCGGCGTGATGCGTGAGGCGCACCGCGCGGGCCTGCGCACCACCGCGACGATGATGTACGGCACGGTGGAGACGGTGGAGGAGCGGCTCGAGCACCTCCTGCGTCTGCGCGCCCTGCAGGACGAGACCGGCGGCTTCACGGCGTTCATCACGTGGAGCTATCAGCCGCAGCACACCGAGCTCGGCGGCACGGAGGCGACGGGCGTCGACTACCTGCGGACGCTCGCGATCGCGAGGCTGGTGCTCGACAACTTCGACAACCTGCAGGCCTCGTGGGTCACGCAGGGCGGGAAGGTCGGTCAGCTGAGCCTCGCGTACGGCGCCAACGACATGGGCAGCGTGATGATCGAAGAGAACGTCGTCCGCGCCGCCGGCGCCGAGTACTGCATGGACGAGTTCGAGGTCGTGCGCAACATCGAAAACGCGGGCTTCGCCGCCAAGCGCCGCAACATGCACTACGACATCCTGGGCGATCCGATGTTCCGCGAGCGCAAGGTGCCGCGGATGCTCGAGCTCGCGGTGGCGCGATCGGACGGCCGCGCCGGCGAAGCCGACGACCTGCGCGACTACGAAGCGCGAAGCGCGGCGGGACGGCGGGCGCGATCAAACCCAAGCACGTAGGGCAGAGGGCAGAGGGCCGCAACCCCGGAACCTCGGAACCCCGGAACTCCGGAACCTGCAGTGTCGACTTTTTTCCGCGCCAGATGGCTCCTGCCAATTGAACGCTCGCCGATCGACGGCGGCTGGATCGAAGTTGCCGGCGGTCGCATCGTCCGGATCGGCGGTGGCCGGCCTCCGGCCACGGCGGCCGATCTCGGTGACGTTGCGCTGCTGCCCGGGCTCGTGAACGCGCACACGCACGTCGAGCTGAGCTGGCTGCAGGGCCGCATTCCGCCGGCGGCGTCGATGCACGAGTGGATCAGCGAGATCGTGCGAATCCGCCGCGCCGGCACGCCCGGTGGCCGCGACACGGAAGTTGCCGCCGCGCGTCGCGGCGTCGCGTCGATGGTCGCGACCGGCACCGCCGTGGTGGGGGACATCTCGAACTCGCTCATCACGCCCGAGCTCTTCAGGGAAGCGGGACTGAGCGGCGTCGTCTTTCACGAGCTGCTCGGCTTCAACGCGCCGGACCCGGTGGGCGCCGTGCGCGACGCCTGGGCGCGCGTAGACGAGATACGTAGGAACCTCGAGGAACCCCTGGGAACCGCGGGGAACCCCTGGGAACCCTATCTCTCTTTCTCCGTCGTCGCTCACGCTCCCTATTCCGTCTCTCCCGCACTGTTCACCGCGATCGCCGCCCGCGCCGGCCGCGCGCCGCTCTCGATCCACCTCGGGGAGTCGCCCGAGGAAGTCGAATTCCTGCGCACGGGTCTCGGACCGATCCGGCGCACGCTCGAGGCGCTCGGGGTGTGGACGGACGCGTGGCGCGTGCCGAATTGCGATCCGGTTCAATACGTGACGGACCTCGGCTATCTGCAGCCGGGCACGCTCGTCGTTCACGCCGTGCACCTCACCGACGACGGCCTGGAGCGGCTGCGGCGGGCGCGGGCCGTGATCGTCACGTGTCCGCGGAGCAATCTGTGGGTGGGCGCCGGTCCGCCGCGGCTCGCGCATTTCTACGCCGCGCGCGTGCCCGTCGCGGTGGGGACGGACAGCCTCGCTTCGTCGCCCACGCTGAGCCTGTTCGACGAGCTGGCCGAGATGCGCCGGCTGGCGCCGGAGGTGTCGGCCGCGCTGCTGCTCGAAAGCGCGACGCGCGTCGGCGCCGATGCGCTCGGCTGCGGGCGCGACTACGGGACGCTCGCCCCGGGCAAGCGCGCGGTGTTCGCGCAGGTCGCGATTCCGGCCTCCGTGGCCGATGTGGAAGAATACCTGGTCAGTGGCGTGCCGGCCGCGGCCATCGCGCCCCTTCGGCCCTGAGGCCCCCTGTCGATGACCAATCGCGTGCGCACGTACGCCTCGTTCGTGCGCGTCAGCCACTCGGTGTTCGCGCTGCCGTTCGCGCTCGTCGGCGCGATTCTGGCCGCGCGGATCGTGCCGCTGACGCTCTCGCGCGTCGCGTGGATCGTCGCCGCGATGGTCACGGCGCGCAGCGCTGCGATGGGCTTCAATCGCCTGGTGGACGCCGGCTTCGACGCGCGCAACCCGCGCACGGCGATGCGCGAGCTGCCGCAGGGCCGCATGTCGCGCGCCGAGGCGACGGCGTTCGTGATCGTCGCCTCCGCGCTCTTCATGTTCTGCGCCTCCAGGCTCGGCGTCCTGTGCTTCGCGCTCTCGCCGGTCGCGCTGCTCATCGTGTTCTGGTATTCGCTGGCCAAGCGCGTCACGTCCTATACGCAGCTCTTTCTCGGGCTCGCGATGGCCGTCGCGCCCGTGGGCGGCTGGCTCGCCGCCGGCGGACGCGGCGGCTGGGAGCCGTGGCTGCTCGGGCTCGCGATCGGTACCTGGGTCGGCGGGTTCGACGTCCTCTACGCCTGCCAGGACGTCGAGGTCGACGTGCGCGACGGCCTGCGATCGATCCCGGTGCGCTTCGGCATCCGCCGCGCGCTCGCGATCTCGCGCGTGATGCACGTCGTCACGATCGCGTGTCTGACGGCGCTCGGCTGGGTCGCCTCGCTCGGTCCGGTGTACTTCGCGGGCGTCGCTGGCGTCGCCGTGCTGCTCGCGTGGGAGCAGTCGTTGGTGCGCGCCGACGATCTCTCGCAGGTCAAACGCGCCTTCGACATGAACGGCTGGGTCGGGATTCTGTATCTCGTCACGACCGCCGTCGCGATCTACTGGAAATGAGCCGCTGATGCCCGACCGTCCCACGATTGCCGTCGGCGTCACGGGCGCGAGCGGCGCGATCTACGCCGTGCGGACGATCGCCGCGCTGCTCGAGGCAAACTGTCACCTCGAGATCGTCTTCAGCGACTACGGCCGGCGCCTGCTGCTCGACGAGCTCGGGCCGGACGCGAAGGTCGATCGCCTGATCGACTGGCTCGCCGGACGCTACGGCGAGGGCGTGCGGCGCGGCACGTGCGTCATCCACAGCAACAAGGACATGGGCGCCACGATCGCGAGCGGCAGCCATCCGTGTCAGGGCATGGTGATCGTGCCGTGCTCGATGAAGACGCTGGCCGGCGTCGCGCACGGCCTCTCGAGGAGCCTCATCGAGCGCGCCGCCGACGTGATGCTCAAGGAGAAGCGGCGGCTCGTGCTCGTGCCGCGCGAAACGCCGATGAGCCTGCCCGAGCTTCGCAACATGGTCCTCGCCGCCGAATCCGGCGCGATGGTGCTGCCCGCGATGCCCGGGTTCTACCAGCAGCCGAAGACGATCGAGGACCTCGCCTCATTCGTCGCCGGCAAGATCCTCAACGCGCTCGGCTTCGATCAGCAGCTGTTTCCGCCGTGGCAAGGGTAGTCGACAAGTCGCCGGCCGCGATTGCCGGGATGTTCGACGCGATCGCCGGACGCTACGACGCGCTCAACCATCTGCTCAGCGCCGGCCTGGACCACGGTTGGCGCCGCAGGGCGGTCCGCGCGCTGTCCTTGACGGGCCAGGAGCGCGTCCTCGACGTCTGCACAGGCACGGCGGACCTGGCGATTGCCACCGCGGCGCGCGCGCGCCAGGTCGTCGGCGTCGACTTCTCCGGCGAGATGCTCCGCCTGGCCCTCGACAAGGTGCGAGCCGCGTCGCTTTCCGCGCGCATCGTCCTCGCGCGCGGGGACGCGATGCACCTGCCGTTTCCCGACGCGTCGTTCGACGCGGCGACGATTGCGTTCGGCATCCGCAACGTGCTCGACCCGGTGGCGGCCGGGGCCGAGCTCCGGCGCGTGCTGCGGCCCGGCGGGCGCCTCGCCATCCTCGAGTTCGGATCGCCCACGATGCCGGGCCTGCGGCAGCTCTACGGCTGGTATTTTCGCAACGTGCTGCCGCGCGTCGGGCGCCTCGTCTCCCGCCACAGCGACGCGTATTCGTATCTGCCCGCGTCCGTGCAGCAGTTTCCGTCAGGGCCCGCATTCGGCGCGCTGCTCAGCCAGGCCGGATTCGAAGACGTCGTCCCCCACGCCCTCGCTGCAGGCGCCGTGTGGCTCTATCTGGCGCGAAAGAGCGCCGCGCCGATAACACGGACGTTTGGCACTCCGGTCCAGTAACAGGCCGGATCTCCAAGCAGGTCGTCTAGGTAAAGAGAGGCCGGAGCGGCCGGCCGTTGTATTCTGAGATCGTCGACGAATGTATCTGGATCTTGAGGACTACAGGCCGGACACACCCCGGCTCGCGTCCACGAACTCGTGGCGCGGCGGCGTGCTGTCGCTCGTGGTGCACTTCGGCTTCGTCCTGCTGATTCTCTTCGGGCCGTCGGCGCTCTTCTCGACGCCCGTCCAGCCGGTGCAACCGCTCAACGACGAGCAGGTCCGTTTCGTGCAGATGGCGCCGTTGAAGGATCGGGTCGCCCCGCCCAAGCGTCTCACCGAGCAATCCGACAAGGACCGATCGAGCACGACGCGCGAGAAGGCGCCGACTCCCGAGAACACGATCCCGTTCTCGCGCGGCAACACGCCGGAAAAAGTTGAAGGTGCGCCGACGCAGGAGGAGCGCGCGAAGGGACCGGAGAATCCGGCGCCGCCGGCCGCCAACTCCGCGACGTCGCAGCCGCAGCCGCAGATCACGGCGAAGATGATCCCGGAGCCGGCCGTGACCCAGCAGCAGGCCGGCGGCCAGCTGGGCGCGTCGCTGCGCAACCTGCAGCAGTACCTCAAGGATCAGAACCTCAACAACCAGAAGGGCGGCCTGACGCAGCAGGACCCGGACATCCAGTTCGACTCGAAGGGTGTCGAGTTCGGCCCGTGGCTTGCGCGGTTCATCGCGCAGGTCAAGAGCAACTGGTTCGTGCCCGACGCGGCGATGGTCATGTCGGGCCACGTCGTGCTCCAGTTCAACGTGCATCGTGACGGCTCGATCACCGACCTGCGCATCGCGCAGCCGAGCACGGTGACCGCGTTCACCAACGCCGCGATGACGGCGATCAAACTCTCGAATCCGACCATGTCGCTGCCGGCGGAGTATCCGGCCGAGCAGGCGTCGTTCGTCGTCACGTTCCACTACAACGAAGGCATCCGCTGACCGACGTGCTCGTCGCCGTGGTCGGACCGACCGCCACTGGAAAAAGCGCGCTCGGGCTGGGTCTGGCCGAGGCGTTTGGCGGCGAGATCGTCTCGTGCGATTCGACCGCGGTGTATCGCGGCGTCGACATCGGCACGGACAAGCTGCCCGAGCGCGAGCGGCGCGGCATCCCGCATCACCTCGTCGACGTGGTGGCCGCCACGGAGACGTACTCGGCGGCCGAGTACGCCCGTGCGGCGAGCGCCGCCGTCCGGGACATCCTCGCGCGCGGCCGGCTGCCGATTCTCGTCGGCGGGACGGGCTTCTACTATCGCGCGCTCGTCCGCGGGCTCTTTCCGGGGCCGGCGCGCGACGACGGGCTGCGGGCGCGGCTCGACGCGGTCGCCGCGCGTCGAGGCGTGCTGTCGCTGCACCGGTGGCTGACGCGCGTCGATGCGGAGTCCGCGCGCCGCATCCAGCCGCGCGACCGCAAGCGCCTCGTCCGCGCGCTCGAGGTCTACCTGCTGACCGGCCGGCCGCTCACGGACCATTTTGGCGAGA
>DATEGZ010000212.1:0-7952 GCA_035279905.1 Vicinamibacterales bacterium | reverse complement strand
CTCAGCCGCGCGTCGATCAAGGTCTTCCCGCACAAGGACGTCGACGCCGCACGGACGATCCTTCAGGGACTTCCCGCGTCTCAACGGAAGCTGCTCATCACCGACGGCGTCTTCAGCATGGACGGCGACCTCGGCGCGCTGCCGGAGCTCTGCGACCTGGCCGAAGAGTACGGCTGCATCATGATGGTGGACGATGCGCACGCGAGCGGCGTGTTCGGCGCGAACGGCCGGGGGACGATCGACCACTTCAAGATGCACGGGCGCGTCGACATCCAGGTCGGCACGCTGTCGAAGGCGATCGGCGCGCTCGGCGGCTACGTCGCCGGATCGAAGACGCTGATCGACTTCCTCTACCACCGCGCGCGGCCGTTCCTGTTTTCGACCTCGCACCCGCCGTCGGTCACCGCGACGTGCCTGGCCGCCCTCGACATTCTCGAGCAGGAGCCGGCCATCATCGACCGGCTGTGGGACAACACGAAGTTCTTCAAAGCCGGGCTCGCCAAGCTCGGCTTCAACACCGGGCTGAGCGAGAGCCCGATCACGCCGGTGATCGCGGGCGAAGGCAGCCTGGCGATGAAGCTCTCGGATCAGCTGTTCGCCGAAGGCGTCTTCGCGCAGGGCATCGCGTTTCCGACTGTGGCGCGCGACAAAGCGCGCGTGCGGACGATCGTCACGGCCGCGCACACGAAGGACGAACTGCAGTTCGCGCTCGACAAGTTCGCCAAGGTCGGAAAATCGCTGGGACTCATCCACTGAAGATCGCACGATCCCAAACTCGTCGATTCCCGTATCTTCTAGTGTGGATATGCCGCCAGGCCGCGCGCGGACGTTCTTCGACCAGTACACCCAGGGCCTGACGCCGCACGACTTCCGGCGGCTGTTCACGCGCGATACGCCGGAGGCCTATCGCTACTTCGCGCGCCACATCGACCTCGAGAAGCTGGCCGCCGAGCCGTGGTACCGCCGGTGGCCGATCCACGCCCGGCTGATCTTCACCGAGTTCGCGATGCGCCTCTCGCCCGCGCGCCGCGTGCTGTATGCGTTTAGCGTCGCGGCGCTGCTCGTGGGCCTCCTGCAGCTCTTCCGCGGCGTCGGCACCGTCAAGGTCCTGCTCTTTCCGTTCTCGGTCTACGTGCCCGCGCTCGTGTGGGCGCCCGGGACGATGTGGCTGTTCCTGGCGTTCGCGGCGGTCAATTTGCTCATCCTCATGGAGGTCGCGGATCGGTTGTCGCTCAAGGGCGATCTCGAGATCGCGCGCGACATCCAGCTCGCGATGCTGCCCGGCGGCCTGCACCAGGCCGGCGACGCCGTCGTCTGCGGCGTGACGCGTCCGGCCAACACCGTCGGCGGCGACTTCTACGACATCCTGCCGCGGCCGGATGGACGGCTCGTGCTCGCGGTCGGCGACGTCGCCGGCAAAGGCAGTCCCGCGGCGCTGCTCATGGCGCTGCTGCTCGCGATGCTGCGCACGCTCGTCGACGAAGGCCTCGACGCGGCGCGGCTGCTCGAGCGGCTCAACGTACAGGTTGCCCGGCACAGCCCCGCGTCGCGCTTCATCACGCTGTTCTACGGGATCTACGATCCGCGCGACGGCTCGCTCGAGTTCGTCAACGCGGGACACCTGCCGCCGATCATCCGCCGCGCCGACGGCCGCTTCGAGCGCGTGGACGCGCCCGGCGCGGGCGGCGTCGCGCTCGGAATGTTCGAGAAGTCGACGTACGCCACGCACACCGCGCGCATCGAACGCGGCGATGTGTTCGTCCTCTACAGCGACGGGATCACCGAGGCCGAGAACCGATCCGGCCGCCCGTTCGATGAAGCCGGCCTCGAGACCATCATCAACAGCGAAGCCGCGCGCGACCCGGAAGCCATCGGACGCGCCGTGCTGGCCGCGGTCGAAGCCCACGCCGGCGACGCGCGGCTGGCCGACGACCTGACCGCACTCGTTCTCAAGCGAAGCGCATAAGATCGTCTGATGCGCCGCCTGGCGGCTGGACTCCTCGCCCTCTCCCTGGCGCTCGGGGCCACGCCGTCGGCTCGGTCCGGCCAGCCGCGGCCCGTGCAGTCCGACGCCGTGGTGCGGCTGCTCGCGGATCTCGAATCCGCGCTCACCAACAATCGACCTGACCGGATCCGCGCACTCGCCGGCGCGTCCCTGCCCGATGGCGACCTCCAGCCGATCGAGAAAACCCTGGCGCGCGGACCGATCAAGAGCGCGACCGTGCGCGAGCGGGGCCGGCGTCCGGTCGTCGCCGGGTTCGAAGTGCTGGCCGATGTGCTCGTCAGCCGCGGCCAGACCGGACGCATCGCGACGTGGCAGCTCACGGTGACGCAGAAAGCCGACGCGCCCGATCGCTACGAGATCATCGCGTTCTCCGAAGTCGCCGCGCTCGACGGCCTGCTGCAGATCTCGCTCGATCCACAGAAGACCTACAGCGTCCACAACCTCGTTGTGCAGGCGCCGGACCTGACGCTGAAGATGGCGTCGGGCTCGGCGTTCGTCGCCGAAGAATCCGGCGGCGTGACGGCGCTCGTGCTGCTCGGCAAGGGCGACGTCCGGTTTGCGCCGCCGGACAGCGGGGAGCAGGGCCAGCTGAGGATCTTTGCCGGCAGCCCCGCGCTCGAGTCGCCGATCGACGCCGCGTTCATCCGCCTCAACCCCGCGGAGTTCGCGGATCACGTCTCCGAGCACAGCCTGGTCCTGTCGAAGGATGCGGCCGTGGATTTCGGCCGCGCGCAGGCCATCTTCGCGGACCTGGCGCCGCGCAGCTTCAACCTCGACCTCGGCGACTTCACCGACGACCACTGGTCGATCGAGCCCTCGGCCGGCAGCCTCGTCGTCGAATTCCGGACGCGGCGATTCTCGTGGCTCACCTACACGCGGTCGCCGGGCGAGCCCGAGGACATCTCGCTGTTCGATCGCGCGCACGGCCACAGCGTGTCGCTCTACGCGTCGCCCGAACGGCTGGCGACGCGCGGCAAGTTCTACAGCGAAGACGAGGGCCGGACGTACGACGTGGAGCGATACACGCTCGATCTCACGCTCGATCCATCGCGGTCGTGGATCAGCGGGCGCGGATCGCTGCGCATCCGCGCGAAGAAAGGCGGATTGTCGTCGATCACGCTGAAGCTGGCGCAGCCGCTCGTGGTGTCGTCGGTCTCGTCGCCGAATTTCGGCCGGCTGCTCGCGCTCAGGATCGCCGGGCAGAACAACATCCTCGTCCCGTTGCCGTCGTTCATCATGGAGGACACGGACCTCGTGTTCGACGTCAACTACAGCGGCCGGCTCGATCCGCAGCAGCTGGATCGCGAGGCGATCGCCGTTGACGGCCAGGGTGTGCCGGTCACGCAGGATCCCAGCAACCTCACGCCGGTCATCGAGCCGGAAAAGCGATATCTCTACAGCAGCCGATCGCTCTGGTACCCGCAAGGCCAGGGCACGGACTACGCGACGGCGTCGCTGCGCCTCTCCGTGCCGTCGCAGTATCAGCTCGTCGCGAGCGGCAGCTTGATCGGCGTCAAGGTCGCCGAAGCGAAGGACGACACCGGCCGCGGCGACACGCGCATGGTGCGCACGGTCGAGTACTCGGCGGATCGGCCGGTGCGGTATCTCGCCTGCGTCATCAGCCGGTTCGTGCCGGTCGCGCGCCAGCGCGCGGAAGTGCCGGGGGTTGCAGCCGTCAGCACCATCGGCGGCGCGCAAGACGGCGCGGCGAGCGATCCGACGGGCGTCAGCATCGAGGTCGTCGCCACGCCGCTGACCGCGGCGAAGAGCCGGCCGCTCGTCAACCGCGCCGGCGAGATGATCCGCGCGTTCGCGAAAATCGTGGGCGAGGCGCCGTATCCCGATTTCACGATCGCGGCGATCGAAGACAACCTGCCCGGCGGACACAGCCCGCCGTACTTCGCGATGCTCCTGCAGCCGCTGCCGACGTCGCCGTTTTCGTGGGCGAACGATCCCGTCGCGTTCGAGAACATCTACCCGCACCTCTTCCTTGCGCACGAAGTCGCGCACCAGTGGTGGGGACAAGCCGTCGGCTGGAAGAACTACCACGAGCAGTGGCTGAGCGAAGGGATGGCGCAGTACTTCGCGGTGCTCTACGCGGGAGTGGATCGTGGCCAGGACGTCGTCCGGAGTCTCATCGGCAGGATGCGTGAGTCGGCGGCGCAATACGCGACGCAAGGGCCGATCTCGCTCGGCTATCGCCTCGGGCACATTCAGAACGAAGGGCGCGTGTTTCGCGCGATCGAATACAACAAGTCCGCCGTCGTACTGCACATGCTCCGCCGGCTGATCGGCGACGAGGCCTTCTTCAAGGGCATTCGGCGCTTCTACGCGGCAAACCGGTTTCAGAAGGCCGGCACCGACGACTTCCGCGCGGCGATGGAGGCGGAGACGCCGATCAAGCTCGGTCGCTTCTTCGATCGATGGATCACGGAGGCCGCGATCCCGCGCCTCAACGTCACGTCGCGCGTCGAGCCCTCCGGAAAGACGGCGATCGTGCGCATCGAGCAGCTCGGCGAGCCCTTCGATTTTCCGTACACGGTCACGGTGCAGTACACCGACGGCCGTAATGAAGACATCACGATTCCGGTCTCCGAGGCCGTCACCGACCACACGATCGAGCTCAAGGGCAGTGTGCGAAAGATCAACACGAAGGATGACTTGATGCTTGCCAACTTTGGCAAGTAGGGCCCGCAGAACCCCGGAACCTCGGAACCCCGGAACCCCTAAGGTATGATTTGAAGGTTATGGACACGGTCACGCTGACCATAGATGGGCGCCCCGTCACCGTCGAAAAAGGCAAAACCGTGCTGGAAGCCGCGATCCAGCATGGCAACCAGGTCCCGTACTACTGCTACCACCCGGGCCTCGGCGTCGACGGATCCTGCCGCGTGTGCATCGTCAAGATCGAGAAGATGGCGAAGCTGCAGACGGCGTGCTCGACCGTGTGCACGGACGGGATGGTGGTCGTTACCAACTCGCCCGAGGTGATTCAGGCGCGCGCGAGCGTGTTCGAGTTCCTGCTCGTCAACCATCCGCTCGATTGCCCGGTGTGCGACAAGGGCGGCGAGTGTCCGCTGCAGGATTTCTCGTACTCGTTCGGGCCCGAGCGCAGCCGCATGGAGTTTCCGCGGCGCGTGTTCGACGGCGAGGGCGTGAAGGCCGACGTCGATTTCGGTCCGACGCTGCTGCTCAACCGCAACCGTTGCATCCTCTGCACGCGGTGCGTGCGGTTCATGCGTGAAGTGGACGGCGACGCGCAGATCGGCATCGTCTCGCGCGGGTACGGCAGCGAGATCGCCACGTTCGAAGAGCAAGGCGTCGTTTCGCTCTTGTCAGGAAATTTGATGGACGTCTGTCCGGTCGGCGCGATCACGACCCGCGACTACCGGTTCAAGGCGCGGCCGTGGGACAACCCGCAGGCCGTGGACACGATCTGCACGCTCTGTGAAAAGGGCTGCAACACGACGGCGTGGATCAAGGCGAAGCCCGAGTGGGCCAAGGGCGCGCGGCTCATCCGCATGACGCCGCGGCTCAATCCCGAGGTCAACAGCTACTGGATGTGCGACATCGGGCGCTTCGACTACCACTGGGTCGAGAGCGACCGGCGGCTGCGCCAGCCGCACCTGCGGCAGGGTCAGTCGTTCGACGCGGCGCCGTGGGCGGACGCGCTGGTCGCGGTGAAGCTGGCCGTGGACGCCGCGGGCGGGCCGTCGGCCGTGCGCTTCTTCGTCTCGGCGCACGCGTCGCTCGAAGAGCTGTTCGTGTTGAAGCAGGTCTCGACGGGAACCGGCGGAGTCACGCTCGGCTGGCGTCATCGCGAGAAGCCGCAGCCGAAGGCGGTCAAGTTCAAGATTCCGGCCATCGACGCGCCGAACGTGCGCGGCGCGCGCGATCTCGGCTTCGACGTCGGATCGGGCACGGGGCCGGCAAACGTCTCCGGATTGCGCGCCGCTGTCGACGCGGGCCAGGTCAAGGTGCTGTACGTGATCGACTCGGGTCCGGACGGATCGATCGGCGACACGGAGTGGATCGTCGCCGCGCGCGCGGCCGGCAAGATCAAGACGCTCGTCGTGCAGGGCGTGCTCCACACGCCGCTCGCCGACGCCGCGGACATCGTGCTGCCGGGATCGGCGTTCGTCGAGAAGGACGCGATCTACACGAACATGACGGGCCACGTGCAGGCCGCGTCGCGCGTGATTCCGCCGCCGGGTGAAGCCGGCGAGGACTGGCAGATCCTGATGAAGCTCGGCATCGTGTTCGGCACGAGCGTGAGCTACGCGTCGGCGGCCGCGGTCCGCGAGTCGATCGCGCACGCGCTCGCGAGCGTCCCGGGTTACGCCGCGCTCGGCGCCGTCGGTTTCTCGCGCCCCGTTTCAGCGCGCCACTGGCTGCAGGCCTCGAATCCCTCCGAACGCTGGAAGTGGGACTTCATGTTCCAGGACCTGCCGCCGGTGAAGTTCGGCGAAGACTTTGGACCGCTGCCGCGTGCCGAAGTGATTCCCCTCAAAGAAGTGAAGTAAGCGAATGGGTGATGTTTCGTTTTTGGCCGCGTTTGGCGCGGGTGTGCTGTCGTTCATCTCGCCGTGCGTGCTGCCGCTCGTGCCCGGATACATTTCCTTTGTTTCCGGCGTCTCGTTCGACCAGATGCAGACTGCCGACGCGGCGAGCCGCGCGGCGACGCGCCGGCAGATGCTCATCACGTCGCTCGCGTTCGTGCTCGGCTTCTCGCTCGTGTTCATCTGCCTGGGCGCGAGCGCGACGGCCATCGGCCACCTGCTGCGGCACCAGAAGACGATCCTCGAGCGCATCGCCGGCGCCCTGATCATCATCTTCGGCCTGCACCTGGCCGGCGTCTTCCGGATCAAGTGGCTCGACAAGGACACGCGCGTCCAGACGTCGGGCCGGCCCGCCAGCCCGATCGGCGCGTTTCTCGTGGGCCTCGCGTTCGCGTTCGGCTGGACGCCGTGCATCGGCCCGATCCTCGGCGGCATCCTCGCCATTGCGGGATCGAAGAATTCCGTCGGCGAGGGGGTCGGGCTGCTCGCGGTCTACTCCGCCGGCCTCGGCATCCCGTTTCTCGTGACGTCGATCGCGATCGATCGCTTCTTCGTCGCGTCCAAGCGCATTCGCAAGTACTACAAGCCGATCGAGATCGCCTCGGGCGCCCTGCTCGTCGTGCTCGGCGTGCTGATCTTCACGAATCGCTTCACGATTCTCTCGAACTACTTCTCGAAGTTCCTGCCGACGTTCTGATCGGCCACCCAACAGCCCGATGGCCCAATAGCCCGATCTCTGCGGTGCTATAGTAGGCACCGATGAGGAAACGCGGCTTCGGTGTGCTGTTCGTCCTCACGCTCGTCATCGGCGCCGGTACGGTCTTCCAGGATTTCCGCTTCGACTCCCTGCTCGAACAAAAGCGCGATGCCGCCGCGGCCGTTGATCGCCAGCTTGGTTCGATTGACGTCGCGATCGCGGACCTGCACGGCGCCCAGGCGGGCTACGTCGCGGCGGGACAGGGCCCGGCGTTCTGGATCGCGCGCGCGACCGACCTCCTCACCCGCATCGAGACCGACCTGACGAGCCTGCGATCGGCGGCGGCCACCGCGGACGCTGCCGAGCATTACGACGCCGCGCTGGTCGCCCTGCACGACCTCAAGGCGATCGACGCGCGGGCCCGCAGCGACGCCGCGGGCGATCGCAGGCTCGAAGCGTCCGACCGCGTCTTTACCGACTCGCGCGAGGCCAACGAGCGCCTCGCCGCCGAGCTCGACGCCGCTCGCACCGCCGAGCAGGCCGCCGCGGCCGCCAATTTCTCGCGCATCAGCAAGTTCCGGCTCATCGTAACGGGCGTCGCGATGGCGTTTTTGCTGGCCGTGGCGGCGTTTTTCTGGCGCGCCCGTCCCGCCGACGCGGCAGCCGCGCCCGACACCGGCGTCACGTCGAT
>DATEGZ010000211.1:0-10503 GCA_035279905.1 Vicinamibacterales bacterium | reverse complement strand
GAGCGTGTCGCGCCCGTCGATCGCTGGGCGCGCGACGCGGACGATCGCGCGGTCGAGGCGCGCCGGCGTCTGACGCTCGGCGCCGAGCTTCGCCAGGATCTGCTGTACGGCGTGCGCGCCCTGGGCCGTCACAAGAGCCTGGCCGCGGTAGCCATCATCTCGCTCGCGCTCGGCATCGGCGCCAACACTGCCCTCTTCAGCGTGATGCACGCGCTGCTCTTCCGGCCGTTGCCCGTCCGCGCGCCCGGCGAGCTCGTCGCCATCTCCGATCCGACGGCGGACGGCGTCTTCGCGACCGGCGTCGAGAACGGCGAGCGCTCGGTTTTCAGCTACCACGAGTTCGAAGGCCTGCGAGATCGCAACCAGTCGTTGACCGGGCTCTTCGCGTTCAGCAGCGACACGTTCACGATGCCGGTGGCGACCGACCCGGCCGGCGAAGGCCGCAGCACGGATGTGATCCTGGCGAGCGGCGAGTACTTTTCGACGCTGGGCATCGACGCGGCGATGGGGCGCGTGTTCGGACCGGATGTCGATCGCAGCCGGCTCGCGTCGCCGGAAGCCGTCATCAGCGACAAGTTCTGGCGAGATCGCCTGCAACAGGATCCACACGCCGTCGGCCACGTGATTCGCGTTCGACGGGCGTCGTTCACGATCGTCGGCATCCTTCCGCCATCGTTCACCGGCATCGTCGTCGGCGCGGCGCCGGACGTCTGGGTGCCGCTCACGATGCAGCAGGCCGTCGTCCCGGGCAGCGATTGGCTCACGCAACCGCCCGGCACCGTGCGGCGCGTGATGTTTCTGCACGTCGCCGGCCGGCTGACGCCGGGCTCGAGCCTCGCGCAAGCCAGCTCGTCGCTCAACCTGACCTTTCATCAGAATCTCGAAGCCGAAGGCGAAGCGATCGCCGACGCCGAACGCCGCAAGAGCCTGCTCGACGCCAAGCTCGTGCTGCGGCCCATCGAGCACGGTATGTCGCCGCTACGCAGCGAGTACTCGGAGCCGCTGGGCGTGTTGATGGCGCTCGTCGGCCTGCTGCTGCTCCTCGCGTGCGCCAACGTCGCCAACCTGCTGCTCTCGCGGGCGACCGGACGCGAGCGTGAGCTCGCCGTGCGCGTCGCGCTCGGCGCGGGCCGGATGCGATTGATCCGGCAGCTGCTCACCGAGAGCGTGATGCTCGCCGCGATTGGCGCCGGCGTGGGACTGTTCGTCGCGATGATCGGCAGCCGCGTGCTGCTGCAGCTGGTCTCCGGCACCTCGACGCCCGTGCCGCTCGATGCGCGGCTCGACGGTCCGGTCCTCGCGTTCACGGCCGGCGTGACGCTCCTGACCGGATTGCTGTTCGGGCTGGCGCCTGCGCTTCGCGCCGCGCGGCCCGATCTCAACGTGGTGCTGCGCGGCACGGCTCACAACATCTCGGGCGCCGCGCGCGCGGGACGCTGGCCGCTGTCACGCGTTCTGGTCGGCGCGCAGGTCGCGTTGTCGCTCGTGTTGCTCGTGACGGCGGGCTTGTTCGTCCGCAGCCTTCAAAATCTTTCCTCGGTGCCGCTGGGCTACGACCCGACGCATTTCGTGATGTTCCGCGTCGCGCCGTCGGCGAGTGGCTACGCGCAGCCGGCGGTCCAGCCGCTGTTCGAAGATCTGCTCGTCAAGCTCGGCGCTGTGCCGGGCGTGCGCGGCGTCTCGCTGTCGATGCACGGGTTGTTCTACGGGGGCGATACCGGCGACGAGGTGACGTTCGTCGGCTACACGCCCGCGCCTGGCCTCGACATGGGCGTGCGTCTCGACTTCGTCGGTCCGCGCTACTTCGAGACGCTCGGCGTGCCGATTCGCGTCGGCCACGACGTGCAGCCGCAGGATCGGCGGCTCGCGTGGATGAACGAGTCGATGTCGCGCTACTTCTTCAAGGACGAGAGCCCCGTCGGCCGCAAGGTCGTCGTGCACTACTCGTCCGGTGACGAGACGTACGAGATTGCCGGGGTCGTCGCGGACGCGCGCGGCAACGCGCTGCGCGGCGAGATCAACCGCCGGCTGTACGTGCCGTACTTCGGCGCGTTCATCAAGCCGAGCGATGCGGTCTTTGAAGTCAGGACGAACGCGGATCCGTCCGGCGTCGTGCCGGGACTGCGCCGCGTCGTGCAGACCGCCGACGCCAGGCTGGATGCGCCGGTGTTCCGAACCGTCGGCGAACTGCTCGACCAGCGGCTCGTGCGCGACCGGCTCACGGCACGGCTCTCGACGCTCTTCGGCGCGATGGCGTTGCTGCTCGCGTCGATCGGGCTTTACGGCGTGCTGTCGTACAGCGTCTCACGCCGCGTGAGCGAGATCGGCGTACGTATGGCGTTCGGCGCGGGCCGCGGCAGGATTCTCGGCCTGGTCCTGCGCGAAGCGATGGCGATGACGATCGCCGGCGCCGTGATTGGCGTCGTGGGCGCGCTGTTTGCCGCGCGCTTTCTGGGCTCGCTGCTCTACGGCCTGACCGCGCGCGATCCGGTCACGCTGACGGTCGCGACGATCGTGCTCGTCGGTGTCGCGACGCTGGCCGCCATCGCCCCCGCCTGGCGCGCGAGCCGGCTCGATCCGCTGATCGCGCTGCGGAGTGAGTGAAAAGGACGCCGGGAGTAGTTTTTACAATCGGCTCCAAGAAGCTCGGGATTTCTTGCCGATTGTAAAAACTACTCCCGGCGTCCTTTTCACTGGCTTCGCAGCGCCTCGGTCGGATTGACGCCCAGCGCGCGGCGCACCGGCGCCCAGCACGAGAGCGTCCCGACCACGACGAGCATCAAGCCGACGCCGGCAAGAACCCACGGATCGCGTGGCGAGACGTCGTACACGATGCTCTCGAGGACGCGGCCGGCGAGGATCACCAGCACGCCGCCGATGACCGCGCCGACACCCAGCAGCGCGATCGTGCGCCACACGACCAGACGGATCACCTGCACCGGTCGCGCGCCAATCGCCACGCGGATCCCGATCTCGCGCTGCCGCCGCGCGACGGCATGCGTCACCACGCCGTAAAGCCCGGTGAGCGCGAGCAGAAACGCGAGCACCCCGAACGCGCCGAGCGCGACGGACGCGACGCGGCTCGGAAGCAGCACGAGCGCGAGCATCGCCTCGAGGCTCTGGGTCTCGTACAGCGGCAGGCGGGGATCGAGTCGCGCGAGCGTGGCTCGCATTGCGCTCACGACGTCCTCGGACGGGCGTGACGAGCGGACCGCGAGAACCACCGTCGACGAGTAGTGCTGATCGATCGCCTCGAAGACCGCCGGCCGCGGCGCCTCGTTGAGCGTGAGGTACTTGCCGTCCTCGACGAGCCCGACGACCTCGACCCACGGGCCAGTCGCGCCGTACCTGAAGCGACGTCCAACGGCGTTGGTCGTGCGAAACGCCTGCCGGGCGAACGCCTCGTTCACGACGGCGACCGCCGGCGTGTTCGACGTGTCCTCGGGACGGATCTCACGCCCCTGCAGCACGCGGATGCCAAGCGTGCGGAAGAAATCCGACGACACCCGGTATATCGACGCGCTGATCATGTCCGGCAGCGCGAGATTCGGCCGGTCGTCCGGCACGGCGTGCGAGGTCGACTGATCGATGTTGAGCGGGAGCGTGTCCGAGTAGGCGGCCGCCTCGACGCCGGGCAACTGGCGCACCGCCTCAAGCGCGCGGCGTTCGAAGTCGCGCCCGCGCGCGTGCTCGTACCCGGCGAGGCCGACGTCGAAGCCGGCGATCGTCACGCCGCGCGGATCGAGCCCGATCGGTTTTGTCAGCGCCGTCTGCAAACCGCGCAGCGCGAGCAGGCACGCGGCGAGCAGCAGGACGCACAACGCGACCTGCACCGTGACGAGGACGTCACGAAACGCGAGGCGCCGCCGCACGAGGCTCCTTACCTCGAGTCCCTTCAGCGCCGCGTTGGGATCCGTCCGTGACGCCTGACGCGCGGGCGCGAGTCCAAACAGCAGGCCGGCGCCGACCGAGATCGCCAGCGCAAACGCGAAGACGCGCACGTCGGCCGCGACGTTGAATTGCACGGCGAGATCCACGGGCAGCCGCCACGCGCTCAGCGCGCGGGCCGCTCCAAACGCGAGCGCGAGTCCCACGACGCCGCCCGCGATCGCGAGCAGCAAGGTTTCCGTCAGCACTTGCCGCCGCAGCCGCCCCGCGCCCGCGCCGATCGAGAGTCGAATGGCCAGTTCGCGACGGCGATCGGCGCTGCTCGCGGTCAGCACCACCGCCAGATTCACACACGCCATGAGCAGGGTGAGGCCGGCGAGCGTCAGCACGCCCAGTGTGAACGCCTTGATTGGTGTCCGCAGCCCATCGCCAACGAGCCCCGGCTCGCTCAACGTGAGACGCAACCCCTCGTCGCTCTTCGGGTAGTCGCGTCCGAGCGCCGCGGCGATCGCCTGGAGGTTGGCTTCGGCCGCGGCCATCGTGACGCCGGTCTTCACGCGCGCGAGCGCCATCGTGTTTCTCGTCTGGCGTTCGTCCAGATACGACGACCGCGCCTCAATCTGCGGCTGCATCGTCATCGGCACCCAGACCTCGGGCCGATAGAACAGCTCGGTGCCGATGAATCCGCGCGGCGCCACGCCGATGACCTGGTACGCGCCGCCGTTGATGTGCACCGTGGCGCCCACGATCGCGGGGTCGCCCGCAAATCGTCCCTGCCAGCACTCGTAGCTCAGCACGGCAATCGGGCTGGGCACCGGCGGTTGGTCCTCGGTCTGATGAAACACGCGCCCGGCAGCGGCGCCCACGCCGAGCACGTCGAAGTAGTTGCCGCTGACGAGATAGCCCCACACGCGCGCCGCCGCGGTGTCGCGATCGAGACTCATCGGCGCGATGCGGTACGCCACAACGCCGGCGAACGTGTTGTTGCGATCGCGAACGTCGCGGTAGGCCGGATACGAGATCGTCCAGCCACCCGCGGGCTGAACGAAGGCGAGCTCCTCCGGCCGCTCGACCGGCAACGGCTTGAGCACGAGCCCGTTGATCACGCTGAAGACCAGCGTGTTGGCGCCCACGCCAAAGGCGAGCGAGACGATGGCGACGGCGGCAAATGCCGGCTGACGCCGAACGAGGCGCGTCGCGTACAGCAGATCGATGCGAAGATCCGCGAGGACACCCGCGAGTCGTCCGGCCACGGTCACGCGCTCGACGGGTGACGCGACCGCGCGGCGGGGCCGCCGCCAGAGGCTCAGGACGTCCGCGTAGTACCGCCACGATGCGTGGCGCCGCCCCACTTCGACGGCGCGCGCGTGAAACAGCTCGAGCAGATCGGATTCGATCTCGGCGCGACGGTCGCCGAGCGGTTGAAGGCGAAGCAGCCAGCGCGCGAGCCGCGGCGGACGGAGATTGGCGGTCACGAGCGGCCCTCCTCGATCACGTCCCAGATCTTTTCGCGCACGCGCCGCAGTTCCTTCGCCGTGCGCAGCCCCAGCGGCGTGACCTGGAAGAGCCGTTTGGGCTTGCCGCCGCGCTGCGCGGTCGGTTCGCTCATCGCGGACCGCACGAAGCCCTTGTCCTCGAGCCGGCCGAGCGCGGCATACACCGCGCCCATGGAGACGCGCCGCGCCGTGGCGTCCTCGACGAAGCGCTGGACCGGGACGCCATACACCGGCGGCCGCAGCGCGCACACGGCCAGCAGCGTGAACTCCTCGAACTCGCCCAACCGATCACCCTTCATGATCTACGTCAGATACCACGATTAGTTCATGTTTGTATAGATAAAGATGAGTTCGACAGGTTCGGCAGGTACGGCGGGCAAGCACGCCGAACCTGTATCATGTCGACACAGGAGAACTTCGGTGCGAACTCTGCTTGCCTTCTGTCTCTTCACCGCCACCCTGACCGCGCAGGCCTCCCCCGCCTTCGACAGCGGCAAGGCCTACGAGCACCTGCGCCAGATGGTCGCGATGGGACCGCGGCCGGCCGGATCGCCGGCGCTCAAACAGACGCGCGCGTACATCACGAAGGAGCTGGCCGCGTTCGGCCTGACCGCGCAGGAGCAGAAGTTCACGGCGCAGACGCCCAACGGCGCGATCGAGATGATCAATCTCTCGGTGCGCATCCCGGGCCGGCGCCCGGATCGCATTCTGCTGACGGGGCACTACGACACCAAGCTGTCGAAAGATTCCGTGTTCGTCGGCGCCAGCGACGGCGCGTCCTCGGGCGCCATCCTGATCGAGCTCGCGCGCGTGCTGAAGGACAAGCCGCGCGAGTTCACGTATGAGTTCGTGTGGTTCGACGGCGAGGAAGCCGTGTGCTGGGACTGGGACGCGTGCGGCCGTCCGGGCGCGCCGGACAACACCTACGGCAGCCGCTACTACGTCGACACCGCGAAGAAGGACGGCTCCCTCAAGTCGATCAAGACGATGATCCTGTTCGACATGATCGGCGCGAAGGACTTGAAGATCCGGCCCGAGACCGAGTACTCGGCCAAGTGGCTGAACGAGATCGTCTGGGCCGCGGCCAAGAAGCTCGGCCACAACGACGCGTTCATCAACGTCGACGGGCCGGTCGGTGGCGACGACCACCTGCCGTTCGTCGAGGCCGGCGTGCCGTCGATCGACATCATCGATCTGATCGACTACCCGCAGTGGCACAACACGGTCTGCTGCGACGACCTGGCGCACGTTTCGGCGCGCAGCCTGCAGACCGTCGGAGACGTGATGATCGCCGCGCTGCCGGAAATCGAAAAGCGCCTGATGAAGTAGAGCGCGTTATCTCGCCACGCCCAGGTTGTGGCGATACGCCAGCATGTGCCCCGTCGTCAGCGCGATCGGCACCACCCACCACGTCCGGCGGTAGAGCTTATTGTCCGATCCCTTCATCTTCGCGGCCACGACCATCACGCCGATGTCGAACGCCTCGCCCGCGGCGTAGGTCACGACCGGACCGCGCGCGACGAATGGCGCGGCGTACGGGTTCTTCTCGTAGCAGATGCTGCAGCGGCCGATGACGTCGAACGTGCTCTTCGTATCCGCGATCATCGCGGCGTTGAGCGCCGCCGCCGTCAGCCAGAACTTGGTGTCGGTGACGCGCTTCGCGGGCCGCTCGGGATCCGACTGGGGCCGCAGGTCGATCTGACGGAAGACCGCGGCGTTCGTGAAGCTCGGCCCCTGACGTGGTTCCTGTTCCTGTGTCTGCGCCGCGCTCGTGCGGGGCAGCAACAGGAACACGACGGCAAGGCTCACGCACAGTCGATGCACGACTCCCCCAATCTCGGGGGAGATTCAGTTCATGCGTAGTAACTGCAATCTCGGTGCCGCCCGCAGGGCCCGCATCGGGGCACCCGATCGCCCTATTTCTGCCGATTCGGGGTGGTGAGCTGGAACATTTGTCCAGGGCGCGAGGACCAGATCAATAGCGCCAGATGTCCTGACTGCACGAACCCGTGACTTGTTGGTTCGACGCCCGAAACGCCGACGCGCGGATTTTCCAACCGATCGACTTCGGCGAGTCCGTCCGCAGTCGGACGATACGTGCGGACCTTGAACGGCGGCGGATCGTCATCGCCCCACGTCACGATCAAGAGGCGCTCTCCAGGATCGAACGCAATCGCCGGGACCGAGGGCGTGACGATGTTGCCGACCACGGCGGCGCGTTTGACGTCAATGGCGACGAACTCGCGGTAGAACGTCGCGAACAGGTACTCGCCCGCCGGATCGGCCTCGAGGTACGCCGGCGTGAACAGCCGGCCCGTCACGGGCCACGGCGCCATCTGATGCGTCGCGGCGTCGATCGTGTAGAGACCCTGCTTGTCGGCGAGCTCCACGAAGACGCGGCCGGGAATCGCCTCCAGCTCTACCGCGAACCACCCCTGCAGCGGCACGTCGTCGCCGGCGCGGCCCGAGGCGCCGTCGAACACCATCAGGTGCTTGTCGCGCGTCGCGACGTAGAGCTCTTTGTGCGTGGGCTCGTACACGATGTCGATCGGCGTCAGGTTGGTTTTGAGCGTCTTGCTCTCGCCGAAGCGTTCGAGATCGGCGTAGCCCACCTCGTCGGCGGTCATGTAGAAGATCTTTTCGACCTCGGGGGCAAATTCGATCTTCACGATGTTCTTGCGCACGAACGGGCCTTTGACGCGCGGCTTCTTCTCGGACAAATCGATCCAGAACAAGCCGGTCTGCACCGCGGCGTACAGGCGGTTCCGGGTTGCGTCGTATTTCAGCGACCGGACGCCCGTGCCGTCGATGATCGACGGCAATTCCGCGACCTTCGTGTACGTCGGCGCGGCGCTTTGGCGCGCGGCCAACGGCGTCACGAGCGTCAGCGCGGCAAGAACGACAAACGCGATTCCTGGAGTCGGACGAAGCATGGCGACGTCTCCCGGTGGCAGGCGCGAAACGTCAGGCAGGACACGATCATGATAGCGCAGCGCGCCGCGCGCGTCGCCAGGCCTCCCACACGTTGCCGACGAGGACGCCGGCCAGCAGGTAGTGCGCCGCGCCGAGGCCCTCGAATACCGCGGCGCTCGTGACAGCCACAATCGGCGCCGCGATCAGCTGCTCCGGGTAGCGCACGGGCGAGGTCGGCGGATCGGTGAGGATGAAAAATGCGAAGAAGAGCACCGCCTGGATGTCGGGCGGCCGGAAGATCTCGGCGACGCGCGCGGGATCGCGCAGGAATGCGGCCACGGTGAAGATCAGAAAATACGCGCCGAGATACGCGAGCACGAGCGGCAGCTTGTTGACGCGATCCGTGATGAACACACCGGTGCCGATGAGCAGCACCACGGCCAGCGGCGTGACGCCGCCGAGCGCACCCCACCAGCTCTGCCCCGCGCCAAACGCGTAGTGGACAACGACGATCCCGAGCGCCGCGGGATTGAAGACGTTCGCCGATCGCGTCCGCACGACGTATTTCGCGGCGACGCCCACGGCCGACGCGACGGCCGCGGCGTACCACGTCGCCGTCGGGCTCAGAACCATGGCGACGATGAGCCCGGTGAGGAGCGCGCCGCTCGGGAATTCCCACGCGCCGTTGCGCCAGCGGAGGATCGGCAGATCCACGAGCATCGCCGCGGCGACCGCGGCCGCGAGATTCGGGCCGACGTGACGCAGATCTTCGACGGGCAGTGCCGCAGCGAGCAGCACCGCGAGCACGATCAGGAGCAGGCCCTTAGGCGTGCGAAAGAACGACACGGTGCGAGTGTGCGGTCCCGAAACGCTCGAGCGCGGGCGTGACGCCGAAACCGTCGACGCCGTGCCGCTCGAGGAAGCGCATGCCCTCGTCCGGACCGAGCGCGAACGCCGCCGTGCCGAGCGCGTCGGCCACCATCGCGGTCGGCGCGATCACGGTGAGGCTCGCGATCGCGCTCGCCGGCTGCCGCGTGCGCGCGTCGATCAGGTGATGCCCGCGCTCGTTGCGCCGCGCGTAGTCGCCCGAGGTGCACACCGCGCAGTTGGTCAGGCGCAGCGTGTCGATCAACTGTCCCTCTTCGCGCGGATGACGAATCCCGATCGTCCACGGCTCGTCGGCGGCGTTGTGGCCGGAAAGAAACAGATCGCCGCCCGCGTCGATCGCGAAGTCCTCGAGCGGCGCGAGCTCACGGCTTGCGAGATCCACGGCCAGGCCCTTCGCGACGCCGCCGAGATCGAGCAGCAGCGGACGCCGCAGCGCGATGGTGCGCTGTCCGGGATCGAGCACGACGTCGCGGTAGCTCACGCGCGCGTCCGGCGCCACGCCGCCGTGTACCTCGGCGCCCGTCCGGTACTCGCGATTGAATCCGCGTGCTTCGAGGTCCGCGCCGATCGCCGGATCGAACGCGCCCCGGCTCTCCTCGGCCACGGCGAGCGCGAATTGAACCGCCTCGAAGAGGATTGGGCTCACGGCGACCGGCACGCCGACGCGTGCTGCAAGCTGACGGACTTCGCTCGCTTCGTCGAATCGGCTGCACGACGCCTCGACGCGGCGAAACCACCCGATCGCGCGCTCGATCGGCGCGTCGGGATCGACACGCGCGGCGCGCCGCGGATGCCGCACGGCCTCGAACGTCACGGCCGTGTCCATGATCACGATCGTGCGGCGGTAGATCCCCGCGGTCATTTCGCTTTCTTCAGCGCCTCGACGACCGCGTAGTAGAACGCGTTGGTGCTCTCGGTCGCGCCGGCGACGAAATCCACTTCGGGGCTCTGGCGCTCGAGCACCTGCCCTGGCAGCTTCGCGATCACGTCGCACGGATAGCGCGTGGCGCAGACCGTGATCGCGGCGTAGACGATCTTGCCGTTCTCAATCGCGACGGTCGCCTGGATGTCGCCGTGCCGGCTGCGGCCCCAGCCCGAGTACGAGCCGTCGTTCCACTTCGGCGCCGCAGGCGGCGCGGGCGTCGGCGACGGCGACGGCGTGGGCGTCGGTGTGGATGCAGGCGTCGGCTCGACGATCGCGGGCGTCGCAACAGGCTCGGGCGTTTTCGCGGGCGTCGAGGGCTTCGGCGCTGAAGAGCGCGGCGCGACGTCGCGCGGGCGCGGCTTTGCGACGACTGCGGAAGGCGCGGGCGCGGGC
>DATEGZ010000210.1:0-2504 GCA_035279905.1 Vicinamibacterales bacterium | reverse complement strand
ACGAGACGCTCATCGCGAATGGAATAGCGAATCAACTGCCGTACCGGCTCCAAATCATCGATCACGACCGCACGATCGGCCTCGCCGATCGCACGCCGAACGGACTGAACGAGCGCGCCCGGATCGCCGCTCGCCCGGACGAGAAGCCGCAGCTCGTTGGGCTGCGGAAACTTCGTCGTGCCGCTCGTGATGAGGTATGGGATGTAGATGCGGCGCGCGCTGTCGGGTGAATTGGTCGCATCGAGCGACTGGCCTCGCACGTCGGCAATCTCGCCGACGATTCGAACCACGCTCGAGTCGTCGAATCGCGCGAACTGCCCCACCGGATCGGTGCCGTGAAAATAGAACTTCGCGAACGACTCGTTGACGAGTGCCGTGCGAGGCGTCACACCTTCGTCTTGCGAACCAAAATCGCGTCCGGAGATGAGACGCGCGCCGATCGCGCGCGCGTAGCCGGCTCCGACTTTGTCCGCGGAACACACCGTGTCGCGCGACGTGCGCACCACCTGCCCGGCGACGCTCACGTCGGTATGCCACTCGGTCCCGATGAAGATTCCGTTTTGCGAGTACGACACCGCGGACACACCGGGCAGCGACGCCACCCGATCGTGCAGCGCGCGTACAGCGCTGGCGAGTCGGGCATTCGCGTAGCCCGGCGTCGCGACGTCAAGATCGGCAACGATGAGATGATCGCGATCGAAGCCGAGCGGGAGCGATTCGGTTTTCTGCAGACTGTGCGTGAGGATCGACGCCCCCACCAGAAGCAGTAGCGACAGCGCGACCTGCCCAACGATGAGGGGCGTCGCGAATCGCGCGTCGCGCGTCACGGAGCGACCGGCGGCGTGCAGCGCCGTCGCGAGATCGATGCGCGATGCGCGCAGCGCCGGCGCCAACCCGAACAGGATGGCCGACGCGACCGCCAGCGCGACGGTGAACGCGACCACGTGGACGGTCGGGCCGACGCTGAGCGAGCTGGAATCGCCCTCGAGCGCCATGCGCAGGAGCATCCGGCTTCCCCACCAGGCAACGAGGAGCGCAACCGCGCCGCTCGACATCGCGAGCACCAAGCTCTCCGTGAGCAGTTGCCGCACCACACGCGCGTGATTGGCGCCTAACGCCAGCCGGAGCGAGATCTCCCGCCGCCGTGCGAGCCCGCGCGCGAGCAGCACGTTGGCGATGTTCACGCACACGATGCAGAGCAGCAGCGCGACGCCGAGCATGAGCGTGAGGAGCGGCGCCCGAAACGTCTCGCGCATGGACGACAATCCGCGCGCCCCGGACGTGAACATCACCGAAACGCCGCCGCGATCCTTGATGTCGGCGAGCTCGTCCGGCGCCGCCGCGGCGAGGATCGCCGACCGTACGAGCGGCGCGGTTTGCGCGCGCACCTGCTCCAACGTTAGGCCAGGCTTGGGACGACCCACGAGCAGCAGCCACATCATGCGGCGGTCGCGAAGGATCGGGACATTCGGGTGCAGCCGGTCGTTCAGCCCGACGGGAAGCCAGACGTCGGTCGGCTGCCCAACGATCTCGCCGCTGAACCCGGGCGCCGTGACACCGATGATCGTCACGCGAACGCCATCGACGAGCATGGTGCGTCCGATGGTCGACGGATCCCTGTTGAAGCGGCGCGACCAATAGTCGTAGCTGATGGTGGCCTGCGCCGGCGCTGCCGGAGCGTCGGCCGATGCGTCGAACGTTCGACCCGCAGCGGCACGCACGCCGAGCACCGAGAAGTAATTGCCCGAGACGAGCCGGCCGTGTGGATGCTCGAGCTCGGTGGAGGTCTCGGCGATCTGGGCATCGACGCGGCCGGCATCGCCGACCGCGGCGAGTCCATCGAACGCGCGCGCGTTGTCGCGCACGTCGCCATACAGGGGATACGAGAAGAGCGCGCCGTCGGGCGTCCCGTGTCCGCGCGAATCGACGTCGCCCGGATCGCCGACGATGACCAGGCCATCCGGATCGTGGACGGGCAGCTTGCGCGCGAGGACGGCGTCGATGAGCGAGTAGATGGACGCGTTGGCGCCCAAGCCCAACGCGAGCGTCAGCACGATGATGAGGGTGAATCCGGGCGTGCGCCGCATGCTGCGCGCCGTTAGGCGCACGTCCCGCTCGATGGTGTCGAGCCACTCGATGGCGCTCATCCGCCTCGCCTCTTCGTTGAGGTAGGTGACGTTGCCGAAGCGTCGGCGCGCCGCCAGCCACGCGTCGTGGCGCGAGAGCGATCCGCGCGCCGCGTGTTGGCGCTGCGCGGCGTCGAGCTCCAAATGCGCGTGCATCTCGCGCTCGAGGTCGCGCGCGTGCCGTGCGCGGTGGAAGAGAGCGGCCACGCGGTAGCGCAGACCGTCGGCCAGCGACATGGCCGGCGCCTCGTTAGGCGCTGCGCATCACGCGCGCGACGGCGAGCGCGATGCGTTCGTATTCCGCCTTCCGTTCGCCGAGCTGCTTTCGGCCCGAGGCGGTGATGGTGTAGTAGCGAGCCTGCCGGCCCGTCGGGGATG
>DATEGZ010000209.1:0-30132 GCA_035279905.1 Vicinamibacterales bacterium | reverse complement strand
CGCGGCGGCGCAGCCGCTCACGAACATCGTCCTCGCGATCTGGATGATCGGCGTCATCGCGCTCTCGATTCGTCTGTTGGGCGGATGGCTCACCGCGCGCCGCGTCACCAGGCGCCAGCGGCGTCCTGTCACGGCGGAGATTCAGGCCATGGCCGCGCGCCTCGCCGAGCGGCTCGCGCTCCGGCGCGTGGTCGATGTCGTGGAATCGGCCGGCGTCGCCGTGCCCATTATGGTCGGCTGGCTCAAGCCGGTGATCGTGCTGCCGACGTCGGTGATTTCGGGCTTCACGCCCGAGCAGGTGGAAGCGCTGATCGTGCACGAGCTCGCGCACATCCGGCGCAACGACTACCTCGTCAACCTGCTGCAGGCCGCGGTGGAGACGGTGCTCTTCTACCACCCGGCGGTGTGGTGGGTGTCGAGCCGGATTCGCACCGAACGCGAGCACTGCTGCGATGACGTCGCCGTCACGATCTGCGATCGGCTCGTCTACGCACGCGCGCTGTCCGATCTCGCGGCGCTCGCGACCCCGAGTCTCGCGATGGCGGCGTCGAACGGCTCGCTCGTCGAGCGCGTTCGCCGCATTCTCGGCCGCGAGGCCGGCGAGTCCAACACCGGGACGGGCTGGCTGCCGGTGTTTCTGATTCTTGCGGTGATGGCGCCCGCGCTGCCGGCGACGCTCAGATCGGCTGACCAGAGCGCGACGCCTCCGCAGACGGCGACGCCTCCGGCCAGGCCCGTGACCGTTGCGACGACGGCACCGCCCGCGGTCGAGGCGGAGACCGTCGTGGCGGTCGAACCCGGTCCGGCGGCTCCGCAAAAGCAGACGGCCGCGGCCGTCACGTTGCAGACACAAACGGACGAACAACGGGCGGCCGAGATACGCCGCCTCGAGGAACTGTTGAGCAAGCTCGCGGAACAGCAGCGCGAGACGATGGGCAAGCAGTTCGACCTGGCGATCGCCGCCAACGAACAGGAGACGAAAGCGCATCTCGACGAGCTCGTGCTCAAGCTGAAGTCGCTCGAGCAGGAGCTCGCGCGCTCCAAGAGGATGGTGGAAACCGGGCTCGCGTCCGACGACACCGTCTTTCAGCTTCAGCAGCAGCTGCAGCAGGCCCAGCGCGAGCTGGAGCTGACCAAGTCCAAGGGGGACATGGAGCGGTCGCGGCTGCAGCTCGATCGCACGCAAGCGGACCAGAAGCGCGAGTACGACATGTTGATCCAGCAGTACGCGAAGCTGAAGGAATACGCGGACGGCTGGAAGATCGTTCCGGCGGAGGTTACCGCGGAGATTGTGAGCGATCCGAATGCCGTGGCCCAGATCAACGACGTCGTCCAGCTCGAGGTCGCGGGCGAAGGCGAGCTGCCGGCCATGAACGTCGAGCCGGACGGCACGATCCGCGTGCCGTTCGCAGGAACGATCACGGTGAAGGGCCTTACGACGCGGCAAATCGCCGACGCCGTCGCCAAACGGCTGACCGATCGCAAGCTCGCGACGAACCCGAAGGTGTCAGTGACGCTGCGGAGACGGTAGCGCGGCGATCTTCAGATCCTGGACTCGCTTCTCGCCCGCCGCGAGGGTCATCTTCATCGCGGCCGCGGCGAGCGGGTCCAGGAACTCGCTCGAGTACATCTCGTAGAAATCCAAATCAGTGAGCGCGCACACGTAGTACTCGCCGGGTGGCACTCCCGCGAGACGGAACTCGCCGGTGTTGCCAGGACGGACGTAGCGCACACGTCGTGAGTTCGCCCGCCACATCGTCCGGTCGGTCGAAAACACCATGATGAAGTACTTCGGCGTCGGCCGGCCGGCGGCGTCGAAAAGCGTGCCGGTGATCTCCGTCGGCTTGTCGGTGAAGGTCACCGTCGCGTCGCTCACATCCGTCCCCGGCCGCACTTCGAACGGGAAGTCGAGTGACTCCGTCCCACCCATCGTCGCCGACAGCAACGTCCACGCGGCAGCCTGAGCTGCGGGCAAGAGCGCATTGAGGCGATACCGTCCCGGACCGACACCCGTCATGACGAATGTGCCGTTCTGACTGGCTTGCACGTCCTGCGGGGTGACTGTGACGCCCTCTCCGATCGGTTGAAGATTGATTCGCACCAACCGCAAATCGTCAGGCGGCTTCGCGCTGCTGCCGTCGAACACGACTCGTCCCGAGACGGTCATACCGGGCGCGAGCCGCACCTGGAGATTCGACAAGTCCCGGCCGTCCACGACGACATCCATCAACGCCCAGAGCGTCTGCTGAGCCGGCGCCGATTGAGGCGCAGTGCCCGCGGGCGTGCCGGCCGCGCCGCGCATCGCCAGAACGTACTGCCCGGGCAGCACCCCCGACAGGGAAAACTTGCCGTCGGCCGCGGGCCGCACGATCATCGGCGTGCTTATGAACAACGACGCCGAGGGCATGATGAGGCTGCCCTGAGATCCTTGCGGCGGCCGTCCATCAGGATCGACGATGACGCCGCTCACTGTTGCAGTCGCGACGTACTGAAGCGCGAAGTCCATCCCGAGCCGTTCCTCCGCCGCCGACACGGTGATCGCCCCGGCTGCCAGAGAATCCGCAGTGCCCGGATAGAGAACTGGCGCGAACGACACGACCGGACCGGGCGCTGGTGGCGCGGCCGGCGCGCTGCCGGGGGCTTGCAACACCGCGCGCGCCCAATCGAACTCAGACGATGTCGGCAGACGCGCACTCGCTGACAATTGCGGCAACGCAAGCACGTAGTAGTCGCCTGGCGGCAGACCGTAGAAGCGATAGCTGCCGCGATCGTCGGTCAGCTGCTGCCAGTGCCAGCCGTGCACCGCGCGAGGCGCCGTCAACTGGCGCTCGCCGTTGTTCGGATTGGGCACGTATTGCATGAGGCGCATCGGGACAGACGAGGCGGGCTGGACGTCCGGTCCGGTCACGGTGCCGCCAATCACGGCGCCCTTCGCCAGCTTCACCGTCACGGTCGCGTGTTCATCCGCTTTCAGAACGATGGGCATACCGAGCCCGCCGGCGTGCTGGGCGCCATAGTCAGTCGCGACGTAGCCCGCGCGTTCGGCGGAGAGCGAGAACCGGCCGGCAGGCAGATCTCGAAAGACGAACTGGCCTCGCTCATCGGTCAACGCGATGAGCGATCCCCGGAATCCGCCGCCGGTGAGCGACACCGTCGCGAGCCGCAGTGGTCGCCCGTCGCCGCTCTCCGTGACGACCGTCCCGGAAATCGTGGCCGTTCCCGTCGGCGCGATCGGCGCATCGCGCGGCGGCGTTTGCGCCAGCATCGTGACCGCCAGCGTCAGCACAGTGAGGTACTTCACCGCAGCCTCGCGGTCACGAGATCCTGCGTGCGGCGCGCCGCGTCGGCGATCACGACACGCGCGGCCAGACGGGAGAATGCCTGCAGACGCTCGGGGTCTTGCCAGTTGGCGGCGAACGCATCGTCGACGGCGAGCACGAAGTACTCGCCCGCGGGAAGATTCGGAACGTCGTAGGTCCCCTGCGCCGACACGCGAACGAGGCGCTCGCGCCTCGTCGCGGTCGTGGCGCCGCTCCACCGCTCGCGCTCGATCGGAAAGACGAGCACGGACGCAGCCTTCTCGAGCGCCCCCGCACTGTCACGCACCGCGCCCGAGAGCGCGGACGGATGATCCGTCAGGGTGACGAGCGCGCCGGTGAGATCGTTCCCGCCAATCGTCAGAGGTTCGTCGGAGACGTCACGGCCGCCTACTGAGACCGACTTGAGCGTCCATCCGGAGAGATTGCCGTTCGCGCGAACGATGTACTGGCCCGAGACGAGGCCGACGGACTTGAACTGGCCCGTCGCGTCGAAGATGCCGTAGCCGCTCATGCCCGGTCCTGACCGACCGTCGATCGGATCGAACGACAGCGTCAGGCGCACCAGCTCATCGGGCGTCAGCGGGTCTCTTGTGCCCTCGTAGGCCAGACGTCCGCTGACTCGCGCGCCGGACTGCAACGCCACATCGAGACCGGAAACGTCGGCATCACCCACGGCAAGCGGCACAGCCGCAAACAGCGTCGGCGCTTCGGGCAGCGTCGGCGGCGGCGCTGGTCCGGTTGGACCCGCGAAGAACACCGTGCTGCCACCGCCCGCGCTCACGGCCATCGACGTCGGCGCGCCAGCCGACTTGCCCGGCGGCACGCGGCCGATCTTCAACACGTACGCCCCGGGCGGCACGCCAAGAAACGTGAAGGCGCCGTTCTGGTCGCTGATCGTGGACGCGGCATCGAACGCCCGCTCGTCGGTCGCGTCGCTCACCGACTGGGGCACGAGTCGCACGCCGATCGTGGACACGGGGCCGGACGGCCCGGCTACATGGCCGGTGATCCGCACCGCAGCCGCGAGACGCGTCTGCATGTCCGTCCCGCTGCGATCTTGTCCGGACTCGACAGCAAGCAGCGTCGCGTCAATCGGTCGCGTGACGCTCGGATAGAACTGCAGCGGATACACCATGAGCCTGCCGTCGTCGCCAGGCGACGGCGTCGTGAACACCGGCCCGAGTGGTCCGCTCGCGCCGTACGCGCCAGCCGTGCGCACCAGGATGTTGTCCCCGAGCTTGAAGCCGGATCCGTAGAGCTCGGGCGCGCCCGAGCTGGCGAGGAGCAACTGAAACTCGCTCGACGCGGCCTGTCCGGCGGCGCGCGCCTGGTCGGACGCCACCTGCAGGGCGAGCGGCAGCGTGACCTCGGTGAACGGCAGGTACACGAGGTAGTCACCGGGTACGAGCCGCGAGATGCGGTACACGCCGCGATCATCGGTCAGCGCCTGCACCGCGGGCCCATACCGGCGGCGGCCTGCGACGACGTCGACGCGCACGGCGGCGACTTTGGTTTCGATGAGCGGGTCGCCGTACTGATCGACGACAGTGCCGCTGATCGATCCGTATTTCCACACACGCAGCGTCACGTCGCTCGCCTTCTCGCCCTCGGCCAGCTCGAACGCCTGCGTTGCGCCGCCGGGCCGGCGCATGCCGTAACCGCCGCCGAAAAACGCCGCCGATCCTCCGACGGCGAAGTTATAGCGGCCGGCCGGCAGGTTTCGAAACAGGAAGCGGCCGTTGCTGTCGGTGATCACGCGCGCGGGTGGCCCGCCGCCCTGCACAGGTCCAGCGATCGCACCAGAACTCAACGTGACGATCACATTCGTCATCGGGCGTTCGCTTGTACCGTCGACGACGCGCCCCATGATGAGCGCCGTCGCAGGTGGCGGATTCGGCCGCGGGCCAGGCGCCTGTTGCCGCGCGCGCGCGTCCGCCGTGCCGCACAAGGCGAGCGCGGACACGAGGAGAACGCGGCGCCACCTCATTGTTTGATCCGAATCAGCGTCACGATCGTCGAGCTGCTGTTTGAGAAAATCAGCTTGATCGTGTCGTTGTCGGTGAATCCGCCGCTGGCCGTCACGCTTCCGCCCGGCCGCGCCACGGTGATGTTCATCTTCTTTTCCGAGAACGTCCCGGTCACCTTGCTCGTGACGTTGTTGCGCACCTCGGTGCTCGAGTCTGTGATGTTGCCCGAGTGCACGCCGGAATTGTCCGGCACGAACACGTAGGTGTTGGTGCTGTCGGCGGTGTTGCGCCACACGAACGTGTAGTCCGGAATCAGCGAGCCGTTGTCGATCACCAGGCTCGGCCCGTCCATCGTGCTCGATCCGCACGACATCAGCCCCAGAAACAGCACCAGCGCCACGACGTGCGCCGCCAGCCGTACGACCATCGCTTTACGCATCGGTGTTCTCCCGCGAGCGGTGCGCCGGGGGCGCTACAGCGCGGCTCGCAACTGCTGAATAAACGTCGCCACTCTCTTCTTGCTCTCCGCCACCTGCGTGTTGAGCTCGTCCAGAATCTGTGTCAGCTCTTTGTTCTCGCTGTTCGAGAGCTTCTTGTTCTTGCGCAACTGCGTGAGCAGATCCTGCAGCCGGCCGTAGATCAGCCGCTTGTGGCCGCTGTCGAGGAAGTCGACTAGCGCCAGGTAGTCATCGCCGCGCGACTTGCCGAAGCGATCCGCGATCTGCACCGAGAACGCCGACCGGCCGTCGTACATCGCGCGGTACGACTCGTTGTAGTGCGTGATCGTGCGCGCCATGTAGTCGCCATCGAGGCTGCGTCCGCGCCACATCACGAGCACGGCCTCCAGGTCGAACTCGTAACTGTTGAGATTGGTCGACACCGAGTCGAACGTCTCGCGGCGCAACTTCGCCTCGACGCCGGAGTTGCCGCCCAGCATGCTGAGCTCGAGCGCCGGGACGAGATTTGCGACGCGGTCGGCGGTCACCACGACCGTCTCGACCGCGCTGGTCCGGCTGACGAACCCGAGCACGCAGCCGTCGGCGCCGAGCACGGGCCCGCCCGACGATCCGCGCGCCACGCCCTTGCCGGAAATCGTGAACATCCGCGGATCGTTGTTGTACTCCTTCAGGATCACGTTGTTGACCGAGCTCACCTGCCACAACGTGTCGAGCGGATGCCCGATCGTCGTCACGGGCTCGTCGGCAGCCGGCGCGCGGAAGCAGATGCGTCCCGCGTCCGCGAACTGGCTGGTGAGCTCGGGCGCGCGCAGGCGCAGGAGCGCGATGTCGAGCTTGACGTCGTGCTCGACGATCGTCGCGCCGTCAACCGGCTGGCTCGTCGATGGCAGCGAGATGTGGATCGTCGTCGCTGGTCCGCTCGCGTTTTCGACGACGTGCGCGGCGGTCGCGATGAGGACGTCGCTGCCCTGCACGCCGACGATCAGCCCGGCGCCGCGCTCGCCCACCTCCGTGCCAAAGACGCTATCGATCTTCGGCACGCGCCGGCGGACATCGTCGAAGTTGGGCTGGACGCCAACCGCCCCGACAATCGCCAATGACGCGATCAGCAATCGCGAAGTCATTACCGGTCTCCGCCGCGCCGCTGGCGCCAGAACGAGAAGAGCTTGGTCGCGGTGCCGCCCGCGAGCAGCACGCCCTGCGTGAGCAGCAGCCACGTCTGATTGCGGAACCCGAGCTCGAGCCAGGACGGCAGCTTGTTCGTGAGCTGCCCGGCCTCCATGACGCCGAGCTTGCCGACCCGAGCCTCGAACGTGACGCGCACGCCGTCCTTCGTGACCGACAGGTCCTTCAGGCGCCCGGTGCCCGGCGCGATCTCATCGAGCACGAGCCGCGCCGCCACGCCGAGCTTCTCCGTGCGATTGACGCCCAGATACGTGATCTCGCCGTCTTTGATCGTCGACACGCGCTCGGATCCGGCGAGATCGGACGTATCGAGCGCGCCATCAACCGCCACATCGTCTTGAGAAATCCGCAGCGGATTCTGGAGCTGCCGTCTCAGCAGAATCGTCGTGCCGCCGCCTGTCGCGCGGCCGACCCACGCGATGTCCGCGATGCCCGGGTCAGGTGTTTCCGGATTGCAGCCGTGACAACTGACGACCGTGCCGTCGACCGCCCTGAGACTGCCGTGCGCGGGCTGCCGCGAGGCCGTGAGACGCACGGCATCCGGCTCATCAGCCGACCAGTTGACGACGACGTGCGTGCCCGCGGGCACCGTCACGGTCTCGAGGCGCGCGGGTCGCACCGTGAGCGAGGGCACCGCCGCCCCCGCGGCGCGGATCGAACCGCGCCCCGTGCCTCCCGTGTCCGGTTGCAGCACGTCGAACCCGGACACCGTGAACGAGTCGAGGTCCGCGTCCGAGAGCAGCAGCTGGCTGGCGCCCTGCGCGACGTCGAACGCCACGTTCGACGCTACAAGCGTCAGCTTGATCGCCGCTGGTGGCCGCGTCAGGTACGCAATCGCGACGCCAACCGTCGAAAGGATCCACAGCACGATGAGCGCGATCGTCGTCGCAGACCATGCGCCGACGGGCTTCTCCTTCGGCTTCCGCTTGGCGGCTTTGGGCATGGCGTCTACTTCTGGTGCACGAATGTGTAGCGCCGTTCGATCTTCGCCGCGCTCGCCGACGTCGGCACGCAGGTGATCGCGAGCACGTTCGCGCCGGCGGCGAGCTTCGACGCGTCGATGTCGAGATCGATCGGCGTGTCGCGGATGAAATCGCCCTCGAGCGTGCGGGTCACGACAGGCTGCGTCGCGCCCGCCGTCGTCACGGTGTAGATCACGCGCGCCATCGTCGATCGCGCGCGAATGACGACGCGATACTTCGCGGCCTGGCGGCTGCTCTTGGTGTGGTAGACGAACGCCGGCGCGATCGGACCCGACGCGAACACATCGGGACTGAGATGCACGACGACGCCAATGTTGTCGTGCGGGATGCTCTTTGGATCAATGACCGTCGCCGTGTCCCACGGCGCGAAGGTGTTCCACGCGCTCGCGGTCCACGTCGCCGGCTTCGCTTCCATGCGGTAGTACTTGTCCTCCTGCAGCTCCTGCGCGAGGAGCAGCACCGGCGCGTTCTGCGGCAGGAAGAAGTCGACTTTCAGCTGGGTGGCGCCGGTGAACGGCTCGACGCCGCCCGTGAACGACAGCAGCTCGAACTCCGGGTTGGCCGACTCGACGCTGACGAGTCCTTCGTAGCGGTTGCCCCGCTCCGACGCGGCATCCCACTTCCACGGCCCGGACACCTGCGTGCCCGCCGCGATGAGTGACACCACGAGCGTCACTGAGCGCATGAACATGTGGGACCCGAAGTATTCTAGTGCCGTTCTCATGACGCGCACTTCGTTCACGCCATTTCTCCTCCTCGGCGTCACCGCCGTGCTGATGGCCGCGCAACCCGCCGGCGGATCGAAGTTCTCCGCCGCACTGGCCGAGCGGCCGGATGTCCAGCAGGCGCTGACGTACATCGACGATCACTTCGACGCCCAGGTGAAGGAGTGGATCGCGCTCACCGAGATCCCGGCGCCGTCGACGCACGAGGAGAAGCGCGCGGCGTACCTCCGCGGCCAGCTCGAGGCGATGGGCCTCAAGCCGGCGATCGACGGCATCGGCAACGTCGTCGCCCGCCGTCCGGGCACGGGCGGCGGGCCGGCGATCGCGTTCGTCGCGCACATGGACACCGTGCATCCGCTGGGCACCGACGTCACGGTGAAGCGGCTGCCCGATGGCACGCTCCACGCGCCGGGCATCCTCGACGACACGCCGTCCGACGTCGCCCTGCTGCAGATGCTGCGCGCGCTCGACGCCGCGAAGATCCGGACGAAGGGCGATCTGATTCTGATTTTCAGCGTGCAGGAAGAGCTCGGCCTCAAGGGGATGTACTACTGGTACGACCACAACCCGAAATCGGCCGACATGATCGTCGCGGTCGATGCAGAGCTGGGCGCGGTCGACTACGGCGCGCTGGGCATCTACTGGTCGAAGATGAAGTTCACCGCGCCGGGCGCGCACACGCTCAACTCGCGCGGCGCTCCGCATCCGGCCCGCGCGGCGGCGCAGTGCATCTCGGACATCTACACCGTCCAGCTGCCGCCGGCCAACGCGCCGGTCAGCGCCATCTACAACGTCGGCATGATCGGCGGCGGCACGGTGGTGAACGCCGTCGCGCCGGAGGTCTGGTTCACAGTGGATCTGCGCACGATCGACCCGGCGCTCCTCACGAAACTCGACGCGGAGATCGTCGGCAAGTGCGAGGCGGCGGCGAAGACGCAAAAGGTCACGTTCGCCCGCGAGTACATCCAGAAGTCGGAGGCCGGCGGCCGGCCCGAGCAGCTGGCCGATCGCCTGCGGCATCCGCTGGTCCGGACCGCGGTCGACGTGTTGAACTACCTGAACCTTCCGATTCTGCCCAACGGCGCGCCGGCGCCGACCGGATCGACCGACGCCAACGTCGGCGTGACGCGCGGCGTGCCCTCGATCGCGATTGGGCGCGGGAAGGGCGGCAATCAACACTCGCTCTCCGAGTGGGCCGACATCGAGTCGGCGCGCCCGGGCACCAAGCAAATCGTGCTCCTCGCCCTCTCGCTCGCTGAAATTCAATAGACCCTTCGACTTCGCTCAGGGCAAGCCGTCGCCGCGACCTGCGTTGACTCGGCCCGCGCCCGCGCGGTATTGATGGGTTTGCCCCCCGCCGGGAGAGTCTGAATGTCGACAATGACGAGAACGTCGTCGATCGCCGGGTTGGTGTGTCTACTCGCAGGTGCGGCGTGTTCGAGCAAGCCGAACGTGGACAACGTGGCCGTCGGTCAGGAAGTTCAAGTCACGAAAGACGACGGCGGCGTGGTGGTCGGCAAGCTGGCGGCGAAGGACGCGCAAACCGTGAAGATCAGCACGGCCCACGCGAACCGCGAGATCCCGCGCGCGCAGATCTCGGACGTGCAGATCGTCGACGCGAAGACGCCGGTCACGCTGCCGGCCGTCGCGAAGTTCCGCGAGTACACCGTGCAGGAAGGCACGCCGCTCGCGGTGAAGCTCACGACCGGCGTGAGCTCGGAAACGAGCCACGTCGAGGACGCCGTCGAGGGTGAGCTGACGGAGTCGGTGAAAGTTGACGGCGCGGTGGTGCTGCCGGCCGGAAGCACCGTTCGTGGACAGGTCGCGGCCGCGCAGCCGTCAGGCAAGGTGAAAGGCCTCGCGAGCCTGCTGCTGCGCTTCAGCTCGCTCACGACCTCCGGCGCGGGCGATCACTATCAGATCGCCGCGCAGTGGGGCCGTCAGGCCCAGCCGACCAAGGGTGAGGACGCGAAGAAGATCGGCATCGGCGCGGGCGCCGGTGCGGCGATTGGCGCGATCATCGGCGGCGGCAAGGGCGCCGCGATTGGCGCGGCCGCCGGTGGCGGCGCCGGCACGGGCGTCGTGCTCGCTACGTCTGGTAAGGAAGTCACGCTCAACAGCGGTGCGGTAATCACGATCGCGCTCGATCGCGATGTCGACGTGAAGGTGCCGGTGAAATAGACGCTACCGGATCCCGGAGCTGCAGTTCTTCGTCTCGGGCAGCATCGGGACGAGCCCGGTGCCCGACGGACCGGCGCTGAACGTCGGCAGCGCGGCGACGGTCGTGCCGCCCGTCGGGCTCGGACGGAAGACGATCGTGTTGCTGGCGAACCCGCTGCCGCTCGGCCGGATGAACAGGCTGTTCTCGTCGAGCGGCATCGTGGCGACGTTCGCGCAGAAATCACCCCACGTGCCCGCGCGGCGGAGGTACATCTCGACGTTCGAGAGGTAGAACGCGCTGACGACGGCGCCCTTCTCCTTGAGGTAGGCGCCGACCGCGCGAAGGGCCTTCGGTCCCGAGAAGTTGCCGACCACCGGCACGAGCATGTTGCGGCGCTCGAGGTCCTTGAGGAACTTGAACTTCTCTTCGGTCGCCAGGTAGCTGTAGCCGATGCCGCCGGCCTCCTGGCTCATCAGATCCGCGTAGGTCACGCCGCGGCTGTTGGGCGCCATGCTGAGGGCGACGTTGGCCGAGTAGTTCATCGAGGGGCCGTACCAGTAGAACGCCTTGTAGACCGCCGCGAGGCCGTCCTTGTCGTCCTGCGAGAGCGGCAGGCTGCGCGTCTTCGTCAGGTGGTTGAAGATCGCCTGCAGGTTGGCGTTGTAGGTGGCCTCGTCGCTCGTCGGGATGTCCCAGTACGCGTTCATCAGATCCTTCGCCGTCGACTCCGCCGTCAGCCCGGCGGGCCGCGGCTTCGTGAAGAGCCGCGAGACGAACTCCGCGCGGTCGGCCGACATCTCGAAGAGTGCCTTGTACATCAGCTGCAGCTCGAGATTGCCGCGGCGGATGTCGGTGATGAACACCATGCGCGGCTTCATCGCGGCGATGTAGGTGAAGTTCTGCTCGGGCCCGACGCCGAGGTAGACGCCGCCCGGCTTCGTCTTCTCGACGAGCTCGGGCACGATGCGCGGGAAGACCATCTCGTTCGACAGCAGGTTGTCGGACTGGAACTGGCCGTTCGGCTCTGACAAGTCCGCGGACAGCTGCCAGAACTGCTGGTCGGTCAGCTGCTCGGGCAGGTCGGCGAGGCCGCGCGTCGCGACCCGCGGTGTCGACCCGGCCAACGCCACGATGAGGAGCAGCGACGCGACGAAGACGAGCCGGTGTGAGCGGGTCATGCTCGAATTCTACGCCCGCGGCCCCCGCGCGGAAATACTGTCCTTCGACTACACTCTGCTCCGTCGATGCACCTGCAGACCGTTGATTGGCTCATCGTCGCCGTCTCGCTGGCGGTGTGCTTCGTGCCGGCGCTGTTTTTCGGAAAGCGCGCCGGCCGGAACACGTCGGAGTTCTTCGCTTCCGGGCGCGCGGTGCCTTGGTGGCTCGGCGGCCTGTCGATGGTCGCGACGACGTTCAGCAGCGACACGCCCAACCTCGTCACCGACATCGTCCGGCGCAACGGCGTGGCCGGCAACTGGGTGTGGTGGGCGTTCGTGCTCACGGGCGTGTCGACGGTGTTCTTCTACGCGCGGCTCTGGCGGCGATCCGGCGTGCTCACCGATCTCGAGTTCTACGAGATCCGCTACTCGGGCAAGGCCGCGTCGATCGTGCGCGGCTTTCGCTCGGTCTATCTCGGCCTGCTCTTCAACTGCATGATCATGGCCTCCGTGAATCTGGCGGCGTGCAAGATCGCCGCGGTGCTCTTCGGGCTCGGGCGCTGGCAGACGCTCGCCCTCGTCGGCGGGCTCAACGTCGTCTTCGCGGCCCAGACGGGGCTGTGGGGCGTGCTCGTCATCGACATGATCCAGTTCTTCATCAAGATGTCGGCGGTGATCGCGGCGGCGTACTTCGCGGTCAACGCACCGGAAGTCGGCGGCCTCAACGGCTTGATGACCAAGCTCTCGACGATGCGCGGCCCGGGCGGGTTCGACTACCTGAGCGTGCTGCCCGACTTCCGCAACAACTGGGATCTCGCGGTCGCGGTGTTCATCATGCCGATCGCGGTCCAGTGGTGGGCCGTGTGGTATCCGGGATCGGAGCCCGGCGGCGGCAGCTACATCGCGCAGCGCATGCTGGCCTCGCGGTCCGAGAAAGACTCGCTCGGCGCCGTGCTCTTCTTCAACATCGCGCACTACGTGCTGCGGCCGTGGCCCTGGATTCTCGTCGCGCTCGCGTCGCTCATCGTCTTTCCCAACCTGTCCGACATCCAGCGCGCGTTTCCGCATCTCGATCCGAAGTTGATCGGGCACGACATCGCGTATCCGGCCATGCTCAAGTTCCTGCCGGCCGGATTCATCGGGCTGATGGTCGGCGGGTTGATTGCCGCCAACTCGTCCACGATCCTCACGCACCTCAACTGGGGCGCGTCGTATCTGGTACACGACTTCTACCGGCGGTTCCTCAAGACCGACGCGACCGAGGCCCACTACGTGCGCGTGGGCCGCCTGGTGACGGTGGGACTGTTCCTCTGTTCGGCCGGCGCGGTGTATCTCATCGACACCGCGAAGGACACGTTCGACATCATCCTGCAGATCGGCGCGGGCACCGGGCTGCTCTACCTCGTGCGCTGGTTCTGGTGGCGCGTCAACGCGTGGTGCGAGGTCGTCGCGATGACGAGCTCGCTGGCGGTCTCGATCGCTCTGCTGGTCATGAAGAAGAGCGGAGTCGAGTTCAGCACCCACGCGGCGCTCGTCATGACGGTCGCCGTCACGACGGTTTGCTGGCTGGCGGCCGCGTATCTGGCGCCCCCGACGGATCGCCGCGTGCTCGCGGCGTTCTATCAGAAGGTCCGGCCGTTCGGGCCGGGCTGGGCGAGCGTCCGGCGCGAGCTCGGACTCCCCGCGCACGACGCGGCCGAGGCCGGGCAGATCCCGCTGGCGCTTGTCGGATGGGCCGCCGGCTGCGCGGCGATCTGGTCGGCGCTCTTCACGATCGGCAGCGTGCTCTACGGCCGGACCACCGCCGCCCTCGGACTCGGCCTCGTCTTCGTCTCGAGCGGGCTCGTGCTGCTGTGGGTCGTGCGGCGGCTGTGGGCTACCTCCACGAGCGGATGACGGCCGCGAGCCACTCGTCGTAGTTGCCGGCCGAGAAGCCGTACGTCAGCGGGCTGACGAGGAGAAAGGCGGCAACGATCGCCGCGATGATCGCGTAGTAGCTCTTCTTCTGTCCGCGCCACGTGTCCTGCTGAATCCAGCCCGCGGCGTCGAGCCACAGCACCACGAACGCGATCGAAAATACGAGCGGCGTGAGGTAGTGGTACAGAAAGATCACGCGCGTGATGCCGAAGAATGGCAGAAACGCGATGAGATAGCCGACGAACGGGAGCCACACGCCGGCTTGCGCCGGCCCGGGCGCGTCCACGCGCAGGCGCGTCACCATCATCAGCAGCGAGTTCACGGTGAAGACGACGAACAGCAGGCTCGCGCCCCACCAGACGACGGGATTGCCGACGAGGTAGATCGACGCGCCTTCGCCGGCCCAGAAGTACGGCGCGATTTTCATCAGCGGCCACGTGAGCGGCCGGCTCGCGTCCGGGTGTGTCTGCGCCAACGAGAAATTCGTCGACAGCATCGTCTTGTGAATCACCCAGAGGTCCTGAAAGAAGTGGCCGGTCGTCGGGTGAAACGCGTCGCCGGGCCCGGGATTGGGCGTGAGCGCGAAATGAATCTCCCATCCGCCCAGGTACACGACGAGCGCGGCCGCGACGATGATGCCGAACTGCTGGAGGCGCGGGATCGCCCGCCGCCCGCCGGCGGATCCCTTCAGCAGGATCAGGACGAGCATCGCGGGCGCGACGAGCCCGGTGAACTTCGTGCCGACCGCGAGGCCGGCCAGCGCGCCGGCGCCCACGCACAGCAAACGCCCGCGGCCCGCGGATCGCGCGCGATCCACGGCGAGCAGGCACACGAGCGATCCGAGAATCGCGGCGACGAGGATGCCGTCGAAGAGAATCAGCCGCGTCTCGAGCAGCATCGCGTTGTCGAAGACGAGCGCGAGCGCGCCGAGCAGCGACGCCGGCAGCGACGCGCCCAGCTGGCGCAGCAGGATCAGAAACAGCGCGGGGATCGCGATGCCCGCGATCGCGGGCACGAGCCGCAGAAAAAAGACCGGCTGATCCGTGTACGGCTGGCCGATCTGCTCGAAGGAGAACTTGCCGTCATAGCCGCCGAGCTTGGCGCCGAGCGCGAGAAGCAGCTTGCCGTGCGGCGGATGGATGTCGAAGACACGCGTCCCCGTGCAGCAATACGCCGAGGCCGACTTGCCCCAGTGCACCTCGTCGAACACGACCTGGCGCGGGTACGTCAGGCCGGCGAAGTGCACGATCGCGCCGAGGACAATGACGAGCACGAGCGCCCGGCGGACGCTTGGCGTGACGACAGACTGGGGAGCGGCCGACGGCGTCACACAGCGCTCTTGGCGAGCTCCTCCATCGCGCGCGCGAACGTGTCGACCTCCGCAAGCGTCGTGTAGACATTGGGCGTCACGCGCACGCCCTGGTAGTCGAACTGCTGCGCCGGCATGTCGCCTTTCGCCAGCCCGGCGACGATGATGCGGTGCTTGTCCCAGAGGAACGACGAGATCTTCGACGCTTCCATCCCGTCGATCCCGACGGTCGCGAGCCCCCACGTCTCGCCCGGCTGCAGGCTCGAGTACATCTTGATCTTCGGCACGGGCTTCAGACGATTCGCCCACCGCATGGTGAGGTAGTACAGGCGCGCGGCCTTGCGCTCCGCGCCGATGGCTTGATGGAACGCCAGGGCGTCCGCGATCGCGGCCTTGGGCGCCGCCGGGGCCGTGCCGATCTCCTCGAACTTGCGGATGTCGTTGTCGCTGCGCGCGGGCGCGGCCTGCAGCGGCCAGAACTTCGAAATCTGATCGCGCCGGACGAACAGGATGCCGGTACCGAACGGCGCGAGCAGCCACTTGTGCAGGCTGACGCCGTACGCGTCGCACTCGAGGTCGTGCAGCTTGAACGGGAACTGCGCCCCGGCGTGCGCGCCGTCGACAATGGTCGTGATGCCGCGCGTGCGCGCCATGCGGCAGATGCGCTGCACGGGAAACAACTGGCCCGTCAGGTTCGTGATGTGGCAGAAGTGCAGCACCTTCGTCTTCGGCGTGATCGCCTTCTCGAACAGGTCGTAGAGCGCCTGCCCGGTCGTCGGCACCGGGAACTGCAGCCGCGTGACCTTGATCTTGTCGCGCCGCATGCGCTGGTCCCAGGTCGTGAGCATGCGCGGATAATCCTGCTCGGTGGTGATGACCTCGTCTCCGGCCGCAAGGTCGAGGCCGTTCTGGAGAATCTGGAGCGACTCGCTCGCGTTGCGCGTGATCGCCATCTCCTCCGGATCGCAGCCGAACTCCCCCGCCAGCCCGCGCCGGACGGTCTCGACGCGCCCGTTGATCTGGCCCGCGTAGAACACCGGCGCCAGGTTCTCCATGTCGAGATAGCGCTTCACCGCGTCGAGCACGACGGTCGGCTGCGAGCAGTGGTGCCCGGTGTTCAGATTGATCATCGTGCGATCGAGGGCAAACGCCTGCTGGATCTGGCCCCAGTAGGTCTCATCGCGCGCCGCATCCGCCGGCGTCTGCGCGGCGACCGCCGCCGACGCGTCGAGAATGGCCTCGAGCCCGGGCACGCGCCGCCAGGCGAGCGCGCTCGTACCGACAACGCTGGTCGTCCGCAGGAACGATCGCCGGGTCCACATGGAGGCCTCCTTCATCAGAGGTAATCAGTTACCGGACGCGCGCGACCACTGCACATCCATGTCGGCGCGATCGCCCAGCGCGCCGCGCAGCGTCGCCATGAGCGCCGGGCTGCCGCCGGCCGACTCGAGCATGTCGATCGTCGGGCGATCGAGATAATAGTCGCGGTCCTCGGACGATTCCTCTTCGAGCTGCCCGATCAACCACGCCAGGTCGTCCTCGCTGATGCGTCCGACGACCCGCTTGGACGCGAGATCGATCAGCTCGACGTTGCCGGACGCGGGCTGTCGAGCCTCCGCCGGCGCAGCCGCCGTAGCCGCGGGCGCCGGGGGAGCCACGGAGGCCTGCTCGAGGTCTCTCAGGAGGTCGGCCGCAGCGGCGACGTCCTCGGTGCGCACCAGCACTTCGATCGGCGCGCCCGGCGACGTGCCGCGGTACGCGATGCCGCCCGCGGTCAGCGCGTCGTGGCCCGACAAACGCGTGGCGTATTCGATGTTCGCCTGCTCGAGCGCCAGCGTGGCCAACGGCAGCAGGGCCGGCTCGGCCGCGGTGAACACCACGGTCAGATCGAGATTCTTCAGGCGCTCCTGTTCGTCAGGCGCGTCCACGAGCGCCACGTGGCAGTCCGGGCACTCGGACTCGTACCACTTGTACCGCTCGCCGCAGTTCGGGCAAACCTTGTCCATCACGTCCCCCACGGAAGGTATACCGCAGCCGCGCCCGGCGCGTCAGCCCTCCGTCCAGCTCACCCAGCCGAACCAGGCGGTCACGAGGATGACGAGGCCGAAGGCGATGCGGTACCACGCAAATGCGGCGAAACTGTGGCGGCTGATGTAACGCAACAGCCAGCGCACGCACAGCAGCGCCGAGAGAAACGCCGCGACGAACCCCGCCGCGAACCAGCCGGCGTCGGATGCCGAGAGCAGGTGCCGCGCGGAGTAGAGCTGATACGCGCCCGCGGCGGCGAGCGTCGGCAGCGCGAGGAAAAACGAAAACTCCGTCGCCGCCTGGCGCGACAGCCCGAAGAGCAACCCGCCGATGATGGTCGCGCCCGACCGCGAGGTGCCGGGAATCAGCGCGAGGCACTGGACGCAGCCGACCTTGAACGCGTCGAGGAGGCTCATCGCGTCCACCGACGCGACGCGCACCGTATGCGCGCGCTGCTCCGCCCAGAGGATCACGATCGCTCCGGCAATGAACGCCAGCGCCACCGGAATCGGCTGAAAGAGATGCGCCTTGATGGGCTTGGCGAACAGCAGCCCAAGCACTGCGGCCGGGAGAAACGCGACGAACAGGTTGACGACGAACCGGCGCGCGCGCTCGTCCTTCGGAAGATCGGCGACGACCCCGAAGAGCTTCGCGCGAAACTCCCAGACGATCGCGAGGAGCGCGCCCGTCTGGATCACGATCTCGAAGACCTTGCCCTTCTCCGTGTTGAAGTTCAGGAGATCGCCCGCGAGGATCAGATGCCCGGTGGAAGACACCGGCAGGAACTCCGTCAGCCCTTCGACGACGCCCATGATGAGCGCCTTGAGTGTGAGGATGTCCGGCACGGCCGCCGAAGGACTATATCGCGACTGCCCGCTATTCGCTCCGCAGGGCCTCGATCGGATCGAGGCTGGCGGCGTGGCGCGCGGGATAGTAGCCGAAGATCAGGCCCACGCCGCTGGCGAACGTCACGGCGACCGCAATCGTCTTCGGCGAGATCACCATCGGCCACCCGTAGGCGTCGGCAAACACCTGGGACGCCGCGGCGCCGAGCAGGACGCCCGCCGCGCCGCCAACGAGCCCGAGGATGAGCGCCTCGGCGAGGAATTGAAACTGCACATCGCGCTCGCGCGCGCCGATCGCCATGCGCAGCCCGATCTCGCGCGTGCGCTCGGCCACTGACACCAGCATGATGTTCATCACGCCGATCCCGCCAACGAGCAGCGAGACCGATGCGATCGCCGAGAGCATGATCTCCATCGTCCGCGCGCTGTCCTCCTGGAGCTTGATGGCGTCGTCGGGCGCGCGGATGTTGAAGTCGTCGGGCTGATCCTCCCGCAGGCGATGGCGGATGCGGAGCAAGGCGGCGATTTTGTCCTGGGCCGGCTTGATGGCCTCGGCGGACGTCGCGGAGCACATGATGTCGTCGACGACGACGAGGTTGCCTTTGAGCTGCGCCATCGCCGTCGTGTACGGCAGGAAGATGGTGTCGTCCTGATCCTGGCCGCTGGTGCTGGCGCCGCGGGTCTTGAGGATGCCGACCGCGGTGAAGATCAGCGGGCCGACGCGAAACGTCTGGCCGATCGGATCCTCGTCGCCGAAGAGCATCGTGGCGACGGTGCGGCCGAGCACCGCGACGTGGGCGCGGGTCTGGACGTCGGCGTCGGAAAACGGTGCGCCCTCGGCGACCGGCCAGGCCTTGATGACCATGTAGTCGGGCGCCACGCCGCGATACGTCGTGTTCCAGTTCTGGTTGCCGCGCACGAGCTGGATCCGCGAGTCGACGTTGGGCGAGCAGCGCGCAATTTCCTGAATCTCTGCGGTTATCGCGGCGCTGTCGTCCGCGGTCAGCCTGGGCACGGTCCGCGCGCCCGATCGCACGCCGCCGACGTTGGCGCTGCCGTTTTCGATCCAGACGAAGTTGTCGCCGAGGTTCAACAACTGCTGGTGGATCAGCGCGGCGCTGCCCTCGCCGAGCGCGACGGTACAGATCACCGCGGCGATGCCCACCATGATGCCCAGCACCGTGAGCGCGGTCCGCAGCCGGTTGCGCGAGAGCGCGCGCACCGCGATCCAGATCGAGGCCAACAACATCGCGCACGATGATCCCACGGCAGCCGCCGGGCGCGCGCGGTATTCAGGAGACTTTCAGATACGTCAGCGCGAGCTGGCGTACACCAGATCCGCGTAGCTGTAGTACTTGCCCGCGGCCAGATCCGACAGCATCGTGCCGAGCGGCTGCACGAGCGACGTGCTGTAGTAGCCCGGCACGTTCTGCGGCGGACGGCCGGGAAACCCGCCCGGGAACACCGAGCGAATCATCGTGCTGCGCGCGTCGCGCGGCAGCGTCTTGAGGTTCTCGACGTACGCGGAAAACCGGCCGTCCCGATAGAGGTAGAACTCGACGTTCGAGATGTAGAACGCCGAAAGCGTCTGGCCCCGCTCGCGCATCTCGCTGCCAATCGCCCGAAGCGCCCTGGCGCCGCTCACATCGCCGACGACGGGCACGACGAGGTCGCGCGTCTCGAGCGACCGGACGACGTCGAAGGCCGCGTCAGACGCCAGGTAGCTGAGTCGGCGGCCGCGCGAGTCCGTCTCGAGCAGCAGATCGCGAAACGACGGGTAGTAATCGCGCACGGGCTGGCCGCGCACCTGGAACACGAGCGACAGGCCGCGATCGATGAACGCCCGGTGGAAAGCCTCGATCGTCGCGAAGTCCGCCGGAGAGAGCGCCACCCCGGTGCGGCGGATTTCGGCCTCGAGCCGGCCCCGGAGCGACAGAAGCGCCGGCTCTGGTGACGGGCGTGTGGCGTCGATGTAGCCGACCAGTTTCTCGATCGTCGCGCCCGTCCAGGCTGGAAGCTGCGCGGGCGGCGGACGGCCGGTGAGCAGGCTGAGATATTCGGCGCGCGTCGGCGCCGCGGCGAACAGCGCTTTGAAGAGCAGGTGCAGCAGCAGATTGTCACGGCGGATGTCGATGAGGAACACGACGGCCGGCTTGATCTGCGCGATGTACGAGAAGTTTTGATCCGGACCGACGCCGACGTACGCGCCGCCCATGACGCCGCGTCCTTCGAGCGCGGCCATCACGTGCAGATATGACTGCTCGTTCGAGATGAGGTTGTCGCCGCCGAAATCCCCGCCCGGCTCGGACAACCGATCGATCAGCGCCGCAAACGGCGTCGCGGTCTTCGCGACCTGCGCGCTCGGATGCCACGTGAAAAGCGCGACGGCGAGGAGCGCACCGATCGACGACCGACGAAGGGTCACAGGCACACTCTACCTGACGGTGGTGGCTCCGGGGTTCCGAGGTTCCGGGGTTCCGCGGTTCGTCAGCAGCGGAGTTGACATCAATTTATACACAATGTATAACTCACCGAGTAACAAGGGAGTCGACGATGACGACCGACCAGTACCGCGGCGCGCTCGACGCCGCGATCCAGGAATACGAAGCGCTCGGCGAGCAGCGGCGCGCGCTCGACAAGCGCCTCGCCGAAGTCGCGCAGACGATCGGCACGCTCTCGCGGCTGCTCGGCATCACGCCGACGGTGCCGCTGGGCCTGACCGACGGGTGTCGCCTGGTGCTGCGATCGGGCCTGCCGATGACGCCCGTGGAAGTCCGCGATCGCCTCGCGACGATCGGCCTCGACCTCGATAAGTACGCGAGCGATCTCGCGGCCATCCACACGGTGCTCAAGCGGCTGAACGAAGCCGGCGAGATCCGCCTGCTCGCGCGCGGCCCCGGCAAGTCCGCGTACCTCTGGAACAACCCGCCGGCGACGGTCGCCTTTGGACCGGGCGTCGCGCAATACATCCGCGAGTCGGGGCCGCACGGGCCGGAGGGCCGGCCCTCGCCTCGCCGCAAACCGAAGTAGGCCAGACCATGAGCACCGTCACCGCCCTCGATCAGCAGCGCCAGTTCTTTGCCGAAGAGATCGAAGCCGTCGCGCGGCTGAAGACGCCCGCGCTCGTCAGCGCGCTCGCCGCTGTGCCGCGCGAGCGGTTCCTGCCGCCGGGGCCCTGGACCACGCTCGGCGATCTCGACTTCCTCGGCGGCGGCAGCGCGGCAAAGCTCGTGGCCACGCCGGACGCGGATCCGAAGCGCGTGTACCACAACATCGGCATCGCGATCGATCCGGCGCGGCAGCTGTTCAACGGTCAGCCGAGCACGCTGGCGACGTGGATCGACGCGCTCGGCCTCGGGCCCGGCAAACGCGTGCTGCACATCGGCGCCGGGCTCGGCTACTACACCGCGGTCATGGCGCACAGTGTCGGCTCGACCGGTCGCGTCGTCGCCTACGAGGTCGATGAGGCGCTGGCCGCCGCCGCGCGCCCCAATCTCGCGACGTACTCGTGGGCCGATCTCCGGCACGGCGATGCCTCGGGCCGCCTCGACGGGCCCTTCGACGCCGTGCTCGTCAACGCGGGCGTGACGCATCCGCTCGACTCATGGCTCGATGCGCTCGCCCCGGACGGCAGACTGATCGTGCCCCTGACGACCGGGATGCCCGGGATCGGCACGACGCTCGGCAAGGGTCTCACCTTCCTGCTCACGAAAAACGCGGCCGGCGACTTCGCGGCGCGCGTGTTCGGCGTCGTCATGGTCTACTCGGCTGTCGGCGTGCGCGACGAGAAGCTCACCGAGCGATTCGGCAAGGCGATGATGGGCGGCCCGCAGCGGTGGCAGGCGGTGACGCGCCTGCGCCGCGACGCGCACGAGCAGGCGGATACCTGCTGGCTGCACGGCGGGACGTTCTGTCTGTCAGCGTGAGGCGGGGCCGCCGGGCTTGAGGAACACGTCGATGAACGTGCGGTACCGCACGGGCACGCCGTGGCGCGTTGCCGGTCGATAGCGCCAGGTTTTCGCGGCTTCGAGCAGCGCTGCGTCGTAGCCGGGCGTCGTCGCCCTCCGAATCGCCGCGGACGACACCTGGCCGGTTTCGTCGACGACGACTTCGAGCGTGCCGCGGAATTCGAGCCGCGCCTGGGTCGGCAGACTCGGCGTCCACGCGGGCATGAGGCGGCGGATTTCCGCCGGCGGTGTCACGTCGAGATCGTCGGCCGAGTAGATCGCCGGCGCCTTCGATGACGCGGGCGTGGTGGCGGGCGCCGGCTGAGGCGCGGCCTTCGTCGCCGCGGCCGCTTCCGCCGTCGCCAGCTTCAGAAACCCCTCCCCCAGTTGCTTGAGGTCGGACAAGCCAGCGCGCGCGTCAACGGTGTCGGGATCCGAGACGATCGCGAGGAGTTCCTTGAACCCGTCGATGGCCGCCGGGTAATTCTTCTCCTCGTAGTCGGCCTTCGCCCTGGCGTACACACGGCGCGCAGCGGCCGGCAGCAGACGCTTGCGCACGTCGTGCAGGATCGCCAGCAGCCGCGGTGACGTGTCCTCGCTCGACATGTAGAGCGGCTTGCGCTCGACGATTCGCTCGATCGCCCGCTCGGCTTCTTTCGATCGGCCGAGCGCGAGCAGACACAGCGCCCGGTATTCTTCGATCTGATCGAGCTCGTCCGGCCCGCGCACGGTGGACAGCCGCGACAGCGCTTCTTCGTACGACGCCGATGCGTAGAGGGCTTTGGCCGCGGCGAGGTCGCCGACCGCCGCATCAGCCGGGCGCGCCTGGCCCGGCACGAGCCCGACGCCCACCAGGAAGAGCGCGGCGATCATCGAAACGAAATGCCGACGCGCGCGGGCGTTCGCGCCTTGACCGACACGGTCTGGCGCCGATCACCGAGCTGCGGATGGTGGAACACGATCTCGTGCGTCCCGATGGGCACCGAGAGGTTCGCCAGCGGCGTCGTGCCGACGGCCTGGCCGTCGAGCAGCACGTCGGCCCACGGCGTCGCGTTGATCGACAGCAGACCGGTCGGGAGCGTGACGGTCGGCGTGGCGGTCTTGCCGGCCGCGACCTGCACGCTTACCGTCGCTTCGAACTCGAACGCCGGATTGGACAACACGAGCTCGTGGCGGCCGGCCGGCAGCATCAGACGATCGGCGCCGGTCGTGCCGACGAGCCTGCCAGCCTCGGAGAGTTGCATCTCGAACGGTACTCTGAACGCGACCCAGCCGGCGGACGCACCTGCGGGTGTGAGCGTGGCCATCACCGACGCCGTGGATCCGGCCGACACGTTCACGGCGCGGGTGACCGTCGAGTCCTCGCCGAAGATCGAGACCGCGTGATTGCCCGGCACGACGTTGGACAGCGTCACGGGCGTCACGCCGCGCGCCGACCCGTCGACCGTGACGCGCGCTCCGGCGGGATCCGACGTGATCTCGAGACGCCCCACCGCGGCAGCAGCGGGCGGCGCGGCCGGCGCCAGATCGATGTACTGCGAGACGACAACGCCCGCTTGCACGGCGAACGGAATCGATCGCGTCGCCGCGCCGTTCTGCAGCTCGAGCGTGTGATCGCCCACCGGAAGGGTGAGCTTGAGCGGCGTGACGCCGCGCAGAATGCCGTCGACGGTGACCTGCGCGCCTTCAGGGCGGGAATTCACGGTGAGCGCGCCCTCCGGCTTCGCGGGCGTGACGGTCTGCGGCGCGGGCGCCGGCAGACGTCCCGCCTGCGCGAACTGGTTCGAGTACAAACCGGCGGTCGCGAGCGCGCCGAGCAGGACGACGCCGAGGACGATCGACAGTGGTCGACTCAGCGATTTCGGGTCGCGCGCGGTGGCACCCACGGCGCCGCCCGCGGCGCGGGGCGCGGGTTCGATCCTAGCCTCGGATCGAAACGCCAGCAGCGCGTCCGATGACGATGACTTGTCCGATCGCGGTACGCCCGGCGCGCCTGAGGGGCGCGGATCGGGCGGCCACGGCTGGGGAGCCGGTTGAGGAGTCGCCATGAGCTGTGTCCAGGAGTGATGCGAACGACGGGCCAGCCCTGCCACCCGGTTTTCTGCAGGGATGGCGACGTTATACCCGAAAGACTGCCAGAGGGGTGACTTTTATCTCCCTGGAATCAATACAATCCGCCGGCGAACTCCGCCCCGCTGCACGTCGGAAAACGCCTCGTTGATCCCGGACATTGGCCGCCGTTCGATGAACGGTTCGATCGCAATGCGGCCGGAGAGCGCGAGCGACGCGACCGCGGGATAGTGCTCGGGCAGGCATCCCCAGTTGCCCTGCGCGATCGCATCGAACGCCATGAGATTCGACAAGCGCAGCTCGATCGCGCGCGGCGTGTAACCGACGACCGACAGCGAGCTGCCATGGCCGAGCAGCGCGTAGGCCAGCGCCTGCCCTGCCGGCTGACCGGACGTCTCGAAAATCTTCGTGCGCCATGTCGGAATACCGCGGGTCTCGGCGAACTGCCTCAGCGCGGTGCGCAGCACCCGTCCGTCCGCGTTCGTCGCGTTGAGCGTGAGCGCGGCGCCGCGCGCGGCCAGCGCCGACAGGCGCTCGTCATCGACATCCACCGCCACGGCCACAGCGCCCATCGCGGCAGAAATCTGCACGCCGAAGCCGCCGAGTCCGCCGGCGCCGACCCACACCGCGAGATCGCCCGGCGCGACGCCGCTGCGCACGATCGCCTGATACGGCGTGGACACGGCGTCGGCGACGACGGCGAGCGCCTCGAGATCGAGGCCCGCGACGTTGCGCGATCGATCGGCGAGATTCGGCACGTCGCACAGTCCGCGCGCGGGCACGACGATGTGCGAGCCGAAGCCTCCGTGCACGCTGCTGCCGGGAAACACTTGTGCGGGACAGATCTGGCCGCGTCCCTCGGCGCAGGCCGCGCACGTGCCGCACGGAATGATGGACGGCACGATCACCTGACGTCCGAGCCAGGACTCCGCGCCCGCGCCGGCCGCGACCACGCGCCCGCTGATCTCGTGACCGAGCGTGAGCGGAAACGGCCGCCTGGTCGGCACGCCGTCATAGTAGAAGCTCAAATCCGTGTGGCAGACGCCGCACGCGGCGACCTCCACAACCACCTCTCCACGCGCCGGCTCTTCATCGCGCGTCGACAGCACCATCGGCTCGCCCGGTGCGGGCGCCATCCAGGACTCAATTCGCACGAATCGTTCCTCCCCCGGCCTCGGGCTGTGCTAGCGTAGCGCGCTGCCCCCAGCAGATCGTAGTCGGTGAGCCGCTTGCCCACCTTCCTTCTGGTACCGACCGCTATGGACTCGACGCGCGCGACCGCGTGGGCGGCGGTCGTGTCGCTCAATCAGCGGCCCGCGGCGCCGGCGGCCGCGTGGATCGAAGACGCGCAAAGCGGGAGGCGCTTTCCGCTCGGCGGGTGGCAATCGTGGCTCGTGCCCGACGGCAGCCAGGGCGTGATGTACGCGCGCGTGACGCTCACCGGCCTCGCGCCGCGCAGCCGCACGAAGATCGACTTTCACGCCGACGGACAAGTCGTCGCGTCGGCGACGGCCTCGACGCTGCCCGACGAGCTGCCCGGGCTCAGCGACAAGCCGTTCACGGTGATGCTCGGCTCGTGCTTCTGCGCCGCCGAGGACAAGAGCGGCAGCGCGGGCCGCACGTTCCTCTCGATCCCCGACGGTCTCTCGCCGGATCTCACGCTGCTCTGCGGCGATCAGGTGTACCTGGACTCGCCGTTCTTCAAGTTCCTGATCCCGCACACCAAACAGGGGCTCGCGGAGATCTTCCTCGCCAACTACGCGGCGACCTGGGGACAGACCGGTGATCGTCAGGGGTATCAGCACCTGCTCGCGGGCGGCTCGAACGTGTTCAGCTCCGACGATCACGAGTTCTGGAACAACGCGCCGTTCCCGTCGTTCAGCGTCAACACGCTCACACCCGGCGGACGCAACGACTGGTGGAATCTCGCCAAGAGCCTGTACGGCGCGTTTCAAACGCCCGACACGGCCGGCGTGGTCCGGCCGTTCACCGTGGGCGACCTCGAGATCCTCGTCGCCGACACGCGAATCACGCGCGCGGCGGAGCGCACGACGTTTCTGCGGCCCCAGGACATGGACCAGGTCGTGTCGTGGATCGCCAATCTGAAATCGCCCGGCGTGCTGTGCGTCGGCCAGCCGCTGTTTCAGGCGCCGACGGGCATCTCGGGCAACATCGCCGACTGGAACCTGCCGGACTTCGCGCAGTACGCGACGCTCGTCCGGGCGCTGCTCAACGCGCCGCAGTCGATCGTCGTGCTCACCGGCGACGTGCACTTCGGCCGCGTCGCGAGCGCGACGACGCAATCGGGCCACGAGATCATCGAAATCATCTCGTCGCCGACGAGCCTCGTGACGGCGGGCGGCACGCCGGAGTGGCACGCGCCGCCGGCGCTCTTCCCGGCCGAGGCCGTGCCGGGCTGCGCGCAGGTGCCGATCACGCCGCTCGCGTCGTGGCAGCGCGCGAAAAACCATTTCCTCACCATCGAGTTCTGGCAGAACGGCGGCCGCCTCTGCCTGCGCGTGCGCACCTGGGAGACGAGCCCGGACGCGACGACGCCTCATGACCCGGTCTACGAACACATCGTCCAGAGGAGCGCGTGATGGACATCAGACGATCGTCGGCAACGTCAGCCAACCAGGCGATCAAGAAGACCACGCCGAAGCGAGGACAGGGCAATGCGAAGTGGCTCGCCTCGCGCGTGCAGCCGGGTTCGGTCGTGCTCGTGGGTGGCGCGTCGCTCGAGCACTTCCGGCTCCGTGTGGCGCAGAGCCACCTGCGACACGACCTGCTGCCGAGCTTCTGGTCGGTCGTGGGCGTCGCCGCCACGTCCACGTCGTTCCTGACAGTGCCCATCACGGTTCGCGACGCGTCGCTCGTGCCGGTGACCAACGGCGTCGAGTCCATGCGCTTCAGCGAGATCGACGACGCCGCGCGCTATCCGAACGTCGCGGTCGTCAATTTCGCCGAGCCCTCGCGGCCCATCGTCGAGAACGTGCGCCGGCTGATGCAGCAGCGGAGCGCGCTCGACCTGCCGTCGCTGATGCTGCCCTGGCTGGCGTTCATGTGGGGCGCGGGCAACCGGCGCAACCCGCTCGTCGAGGGCGGCGCGATGCCGTCAGCCGCGCTCGTGCAGACGGCGTTCGGGATGGCCGGCATCGAGATGACGCCGGGCTTGTCGTCGGGATCGACGTGCCCCGAGGCGATCTGGCAGTCCGCGTTGTGGTGGCACGACTACTATCAGAAGACCGCGGACGTCAGCGGCGCGCGCGTGGCGACCGACAAGACCGCTGCCGCGCGTCCGGCGAAGGATCGGCCGAAGGCGATCGTTCCGTGGGGCGAGTCGTGCGTGCGTCAAAAAGCCGCCGCCGTCTCGGACGAATAAGAAAAAGATGGGGTTCCCAGGGGTTCCTGGGGGTTCCCTGGGGGTTCCTGGGGGTTCCTAGGGGTTCCTAGGGGTTCCTTGAGGTTCCTTGGTGTTCGCTCAGCGTGACTGTGGCGCGTGAACCTGAACCCTCAGGAACCCCAGGGAACCACTGGGAACCCCGGGGAACCCCTTGTCTTTTCCGTACTTCACAAGCTTGAACGAGCCGTCCTGCAGGAGTCCGACGCCCTCCGCGTAGTACTTCGCTTCGCCCGGTCCGGCTTCGAGCTGCGAGGTCTCGATCGTCTTCACGACGTTCGTGAAAGCGCCGGCAGGCACCTGCAGCCGCTCGCTGACGCTGACGATCTCGGCGCGATCCATCGCGACCTTCGGCGCGATTTCCTGGTAGTACCGCGCTTTGACCAGCGGCAGGCCCGGCATCATCAGCCCGAATTTCGCGCCGTCGACGCCCGCGAGCCAGCTGCCTTCGTGGCTGACGACCTTGCCGCCTTTGTACATGTCCACGTCTTCGCCGAAGTAGAAGACGGCGTTCGTGCGCACGCTCATCGCAAAGTAGTTGCGCGAGACCTCGACGAGGTCCGCGCCGTTGGTCTCGCGCTCCTCGACGACGCGTGTGGTGACGCCGTCGACGATCTTCGCGTCGGCGAGCACCGTCACGACGAGCCGCTCGTCGCCGTGTTCGAGCGTGAGCGTATAGCCCGGCTCGAGCACGAAGTACGGATTGCGTCCGGTGTTGGTCCAGTCGCTCGCGTCGACCTTGAACTCGCTGGTCCAGCCCGGGTCAACGGCCTGGCGCGTCTGGGCCGCCGACGCCAGCACCGACGCGATCGAAATCCACGCGATGAGCGCGCTCGTTCTCATGGCCCGCCTCCCGTTCCTCGCCTTCCGCCGGCAGCCGGACGCGAACATGACACCCTCGCCCGCCCGGGCCGGCATCGATGTCGATCGTCCCGCGGGCGCGCTCGACGATCGTGCGCGCGATCGACAGGCCGAGTCCGCTGCCGTCGGCGGCGTGCGCCCGCGCTGCTGCGCCGCGGTAGAAGCGATCGAACACGCGCGCCCGCTCGCCGGGGTCGATGCCGATGCCGGTGTCGATCACCTCGACGATCGCCGTCCGTCTCGCCGCGTCGTCCGATCGCGACACGCGCACGTCGATCTGACCGCCCGCCGGTGTGTACGCGACGGCGTTCTCGAGCAGGATCACGAAGAGCCGCCGAAACGACCCGGCATCGCCGCGCACGTCGATCGCGGCGTCGGCCGAGACGGTGAACCCGAGCGAGCGGCGCGCGGCGGCCAACTGGAACTCCTCGCCGACGTCGCGCGCGACTTCCGACAGATCGACGGGCGTGGACTCGCCCACCTCGACCCCGGCATCCGCGCGCGCGAGCAGCAACAGATCGCCCACGAGCCCCGACATGTGCTCCGCGTGGGCCAGCACGTCGTTGAGGGCCTGTCGATACTCGTCAGCCGGACGCGGGCGCGACAGCGCGATCTCGGCCGTGGTCCGCACGAGCGAGACGGGCGTCCGGAGCTCGTGCGACGCTTCAGCCGTCAGCCGCGTGAGGTCGGCGACGCCGACTTGCATGCGCGCGAGCATCTCGTTGAACGTCACCGCCAGCCGCCTGAGCTCGTCGTCGGCGGCGGGCACGTCGATCCGCCGATCGAGGCTCCGCAGCGTTGTCTCCTGCACCGTGCGCGTCATGCGATCGACGGGCGCGAGCGCGCGGCCGGCAATCCAGTACCCGCCGAGCCCGGCGACGAGGAGCACGGCCGGCGCGAGACCGCCCAGCAGCCACGCAAATCGCCGGAGCGCGTCGTGGCTGGCGCGCGTGGACGTCGCGACCACCGCGCGATAGTCGGCGGCGCCGGCGTGAATCGTCGCGCGCGCCACGCGAAACGGCTCGTCCGATTCGACACGGTCGACGGGCGCGGCCGAGGCAATCGACGCGAGCGACGCTTCGTCGGCCAGCGCCGCCCACCCCGGCCGGCTCGGCCGGCTCAGCACGGTGCCCGAGGCGTCGGTCACCTCGAGCAGCACGGCCCCGCGGGAGAGCTCGACGTACTCGCCGAACTCCTCCTTCATCTCGTCGCCGTGGAGCCCTTCGCGGGCCATGGCTTCGAGAAACTCGCGCGTGCCGTCGAGCCGCGCGACGAGCGTGCGATCGACTTCGTCGTTGAGGCTGCGGCGCGCGAGCCACCAGCTGCCGGCCGCGAGGGCGAGCGTCGCCGGCACGAGCACGGCGAGGTACCACACGGTGAGCCGCGTGCGAATCGACCAGCCGGTCATGGCTCAGGCTCGTGACGCAGGCAGTAGCCGACGCCGCGCACGGTGTGCACGAGGCGTGGGCGGCCGCCGGCTTCGATCTTGTGGCGCAATGACTTGACGAACGCGTCGAGCGTGTTGCTCTCGACGGCGCGGTCGCTGCCCCACAGCCGGTCGGTCAGCGCGCGGCGCGTGACGACGCGGCCCGCGTCCCGCATGAGGCACTCGAGCAGGTTGTGCTCCGTGCGCGTGAGCGCGATGGGGACGCCGCCGCGCGTGACGCTGCGCGCGGCCGGATCGAGTTTGAGATCCGCGACCTGCAGCTGCGCGTCGTGCGGCGCGGGGCCGCGCCGGCCGAGCGCGCGCAGCCGCGCCACGAGCACGGCGAACGAAAACGGCTTGGCCAGGTAATCGT
>DATEGZ010000208.1:0-2532 GCA_035279905.1 Vicinamibacterales bacterium | reverse complement strand
TTCTTCGATGCCGTCGTCACGCAAGCCCGGGCCGCAGGGTTGCTGTCCGATGAGCACTTCACGGTGGACAGCACGCAGCTCGAAGCGTGGGCCAGCCTCAAGAGCTTCCAGCGTCCCGACCGCCCGTCGCCGCCCCCGGATGATTCCGGCAATCCGACTGTGAATTTCCACGGCGAACGCCGCTCGAATGCGACGCATCGCTCGACGACCGATCCAGACGCGCAGCTCTTTCGCAAAGGAGGCGCCGGCGCGGTCCTGAGCTATCTGGGTCATGTCGTGCTCGACAATCGCCATGGCCTCGTGGTCAATACGTGCGTCACGGCCGCGACCGGTACCGCCGAGTGGGACGCGGTCGAAATGCTCCTCGCCGACGTGCGACACGGCACGGTCGCCGGCGACAAGAACTACGACATGCGCCGCTGTGTCCGTTGGCTGCGAGGGCAGCGCCTGACGCCGCACGTCGCCGCCAAACGCCGATTCAGCGCCATTGATCGGCGGACGACGCGGCATCCCGGCTACGCGGTCAGTCAACGGAAACGCAAACTCGTGGAGCAAGTCTTCGGCTGGATGAAGACCGTCGGCCTCATGCGCAAGCTCCGGCACCGCGGGGGCGAACGCGTCGACTGGATGTTTACCTTCGCCGCGACCGCCTACAACCTGGTGCGGTTGCGCACGCTCGAGGACGCGGCGTGAGCGCGGCGTTGGCAGGCCAGCGGCACCCGATGACAAGGCCCAAAGCCCAGAGCCCAAAGCCGAGAGCCGCAGGCCGCGAGGTTATTTTTTCAGCGGCCTGCTAGGGCCTAGCAGGCTGCTGAAAAAGTAAGGCCGTCGGGGATCGACACCATCGATCGTCCGTACTAGGATGCTCCCACCGACCAGGAGGAGCAGGATGCGCGGCCCCGACGAACAGACCAGCGGCATGTTTAGTTACCTCTCGCCCGAGCAGCGGGTGCGTCCCGACCATCCGCTGCGGGCCATCCGCCGGCTGACCGACGAGGCCTTGGCGACGCTGTCGCCTCGATTTGCCGCGATGTACTCGGCGATCGGTCGGCCCTCGATTCCGCCCGAGCAGTTGCTGCGCGCGTTGCTCTTGCAGGCCCTCTATACCGTGCGGAGCGAGCGGTTGTTGATGGAGGCGATCGACTACAGCGTGCTGTATCGCTGGTTCGTGGGCCTCGGGATGGACGACCCGATCTGGTCGCCGACGACGTTCAGCAAGAATCGGGAGCGCCTGCTGGCGAGCGATGTCGCGGGCGCGTTCTTCGATGCCGTCGTCACGCAGGCCCGCGAGGCAGGACTGCTTTCCGATGAGCACTTCACGGTGGACAGTACGCAGCTCGAAGCGTGGGCCAGTCTCAAGAGCTTCCAGCGCCCAGAGGCGCCGCGGCAGCCGCCGGACGATCCGGGCAATCCGACGGTCGATTTCCGCGGCGAGCGCCGCTCGAATGCCACGCATCGGTCGACCACCGATCCCGACGCGCAGCTCTTTCGCAAAGGGGGCACCGGCGCGGTTCTCAGCTATCTGGGCCACGTCGTGCTCGACAATCGGCATGGCCTCGTGGTCAATACGTGCGTCACGGCCGCCACCGGCACCGCCGAATGGGACGCAGTCGAAATGCTTCTCGCCGACGTGCGCCGCGGCACGGTCGCGGGCGATAAGAATTACGACATGCGCCGCTGCGTCCGCTGGTTACGCGGCCAGGGGCTGACGCCGCACGTTGCGGCGAAGCGGCAATTCAGCGCGATCGATCGCCGCACGACCCGGCATCCTGGCTACGCCGTCAGTCAACAGAAGCGCAAACTCGTCGAGCAAGTCTTCGGCTGGATGAAGACGATTGGCACGATGCGCAAGCTCCGGCACCGCGGCGGCGAACGCGTCGATTGGACGTTTACCTTCGCGGCCGCCGCGTACAACCTGGTGCGGCTACGCACCCTCGGAGCGGCCAGCTGCTGACCGCAACCAGACTGACGAGCGCGGGCGACCTTCCAGGCCTAAAGCCCAGAGCCCAAAGCCCAGAGCCAGCAGGCCGACTCGTTACTTTTTCAGCAGCCTGCTAGCCCGGCGCGCGCCCGCGCCGGCGCGTTGGCGTTCGCTGACACCTATAATTCGGACATGGCCGCGCTCGCTCCCTTCCGTGCGCTGCGCCCGGTGCCGGCAGCGGCGGAACGAGTGGCGGCAGTGCCCTACGACGTCGTCAACACCGCCGAGGCTCGCGAGCTGGCGCTCGGCAATCCTCTCAGCTTTCTTCACGTCTCGCGTCCGGAGATCGATCTCCCGCCCGGCACCGATCCCCACACCGATCCGGTGTACGAGCGCGCGGCGCGCAACTTCGCGGAGTTGCGGGCGAGCGCGCCGCTCGTCGAGGAAGAGACGCCGAGCCTCTACGTCTACCGGCTCCGCTTGGGCGGCCATCAGCAGACCGGCGTCGCCGGGTGCTTTTCGCTGCACGAGTACGACCACCACGTGGTGAAGAAACACGAGCACACGCGGCCCGACAAGGAAGACGACCGCACGAGACATCTGATTCGGCT
>DATEGZ010000207.1:0-5347 GCA_035279905.1 Vicinamibacterales bacterium | reverse complement strand
CGCCGCGGGCGCGTCCACACGCGCGGGGGCCAGCGCGGGCCGGCCGCTCGTGATGTCGACGACGGGCGCGGGCTTGGACTTGGGAGGCTCGGGCTTGGGCGGTTCGGTCGGCGCTTCGGCCTTCGGCGCAGGCGCAGCGGCGGCCTTGGCCTCCGTAGCTTCCGCGGATGCGGAAGCGGAGGAGGCCCCCTCAATCACGAGCACCACCTGGCCGACCTTGACCTTGTCGCCCGGCTTCACCTTGACCTCAGTGACCTTGCCGGCCACCGACGTCGGCACCTCGATCGTCGCCTTGTCAGTTTCGAGCTCGAGGACCGACTGCTCGGCCTTCACGACATCGCCCGGCTTCACCAGCACGCGGACGACGTCGCCCTTGTCGACGTTCTCTCCGAGCTCGGGGATCTTGAACTCCACTGGCATCGATTTATTCTCCGGGGGGCTCCGCCCCCGCGGACCCCCTTACGCGCTCACTAGCGGGGGCCCCACGATCCCCGCGCCGTTCGCGCGACTCGCTCGCTACCGCTCGCTCGTTCCGAACCCCGGAACCCCGCCCCTCGACTGGCTCGGGGCGCCCTGAGTTTATCGAAGGGCGGAACCTACGAGATCGCCGGATCTTTCTTCTCCGGATCGATCTCCAGCTCCTTGAACGCCTGCGCGACGACCTTCGCGTCGATCTTCTTCTCCGACAGCAGCGCCGAAAGCGTCGCGGCGGCGATGTAGCGCGCGTTGACCTCGAAGAACGTGCGCAGCGCCGTCCGGTCTTCGCTGCGGCCGAAGCCGTCGGTGCCGAGCGTGACGACCGGCCGGCCGACCCAGCGCGAGATCATGTCCGCCTGGCTCTTCAGGTAGTCGCTCGCGGCGACGACGACGCCCTCCGTCTTGCCGAGGCAAGCGGTGACGTACGGCACGCGCGGCTTCTCCGCCGGATGCAGCCGGTTCCAGCGCTCGACGCGGTGCGCGTCGCGGTAGAGCTCGTTGTAGCTCGTCGCGCTCCACACGTCGGCGGCCACGCCGTACTTCGCGAGCAGGTCCGCCGCCTGGCGCACCTCGTTGAGAATCGCGCCGCTGCCGATGAGCTGCGCGCGCGCGGCGCCGGCTTTCGCGGGCGCGGCGCTGAACCGATACAGGCCCTTGATGATGCCCTCGCGCGCCCCTTCGGGCATCGCCGGCATGTCGTACTGCTCGTTCATCACGGTGATGTAGTAGAACGCCTGCTCGCCATCGCCGTACATCTTGTGGATGCCGTCTTCGATGATCGCCGCGAGCTCGTAGGCGTACGCGGGATCGTAGGCGCGGCAGGTCGGTACCGCGAGCGCGAGCGTCTGGCTGTTGCCGTCCTGATGCTGCAGGCCCTCGCCGGCGAGCGTCGTGCGGCCGGCGGTGCCGCCGAGCAGGAAGCCGCGCACCCGCGCGTCCGCCGCCGCCCAGATGAAGTCGCCGACGCGCTGGAAGCCGAACATCGAGTAGAAGATGAAGAACGGAATCGTGTTGACGCCGTGCGTGGCATACGCGGTGCCCGCCGCGATGAACGACGAGATCGATCCCGCCTCCGTGATGCCCTCTTCGAGGATCTGCCCGTCCTTCGCTTCCTTGTAGTAGAGCAGCGTGTCCATGTCGACCGGCTCGTAGAGCTGGCCGATGCTCGAGTAGATGCCGACGGCGCGGAAGAGCGACTCCATGCCGAACGTGCGTGCTTCGTCGGGCACGATCGGCACGACGAGCTTGCCGATTTCCTTGTCGCGCAGGAGCTTCGCCAGCATCTTGACGAACACCATCGTCGTCGACGCTTTGCGACCCTCAGTGCCCTTGTCGAACTCGTCGAAGATGCCTTCCATCTTCGGGTGAATCGCCGGCGACGTGACGACACGCTTCGGCACCACGCCGCCCAGCGCGTCGCGCCGCTTCTTCATGTAAGCGACTTCGGCGCTGCCCTCGTGCGGCCGGTAGAACGGCGCGGCCGCGATACGGTCGTCCGGGATCGGCACGTTGAAGCGATCGCGGAACGTGCGCAGATCCGTCTCGTTCATCTTCTTCTGCTGGTGGGTGATGTTCTTGCCCTCACCCGCCTCGCCCAGGCCGTAGCCCTTGATCGTGCGCGCGAGGATGACCGTCGGCTGGCCGCGGTGCTGCACGGCCGAGCGGTACGCGTTGTAGACCTTCTGCGGGTCGTGGCCGCCGACGCGCATCTTGCGCAGGTCGTCGTCCGACAGGTGCCGCACCATCTCGAGCAGGCGCGGATCCTCGCCCCAGAAGTGCTTGCGCAGGTACGCGCCGTCTTCGACGACGTACCGCTGGTACTCGCCGTCAACGACCTCGCCCATGCGGCGCACGAGCGCGCCCTCGGTGTCCTGCGCGAGGAGCGGATCCCAGTCCGACCCCCACAGGCACTTGATCACGTTCCAGCCCGCGCCGCGGAACACGGCCTCGAGCTCCTGGATGATCTGACCGTTGCCGCGGACCGGACCGTCCAGCCGCTGCAGGTTGCAGTTGATGACGAAGATCAGGTTGTCGAGCTTCTCGCGCGCGGCGAGCGAGATCGATCCGAGCGCTTCGGGCTCGTCCGTCTCGCCATCGCCGAGGAACGCCCAGATCTTCTGATCGGAGGCGGGCTTGAGGCCGCGGTTCTCGAGGTACTTCGCGTACCGCGCCTGGTAGATCGCCATGAGGGGCCCGAGGCCCATCGAGACCGTCGGGAACTCCCAGAAGTCGGGCATGAGCCACGGGTGCGGGTAGGACGAGAGTCCGCCCCCCGCGCGCAGCTCGTGACGGAAGTTGTGCAGGTGCGTCTCGTCGAAGCGGCCCTCGAGAAACGCGCGCGCGTACACGCCCGGGGACGCGTGGCCCTGGTAGTACACGATATCCGCGTCGGCGCCGGCGTTCTTGCCGCGGAAGAAATGATTGAAGCCAACCTCGTAGAGCGTCGCGGCCGAGGCGAACGTCGAGATGTGGCCGCCGATGCCGTCCGACTCGCGGTTCGCGCGGATGACCATCGCGAGCGCGTTCCACCGCACGAGGCTCTTGATGCGCCGCTCGATCTCGCGGTCGCCCGGGTACGGCACTTCCTCGGTCGGCGGAATCGAGTTGATGTAGGGCGTCGTGGACGTGAACGCTTCCTTGATGCCGGACTGGCGCGCTCGCGCGCGCAGCGCATCGAGCAGCCGCACGACGCGGGCTTTGTCGCCCTGCCGCAACACGTAGTCGAGAGACTCCAGCCATTCACGGGTCTCGACCGCTTCGAGAGCCGCGGCATCGGTTGGCGCGAGATTCTTCATGATGAAGCCGTCCTGAGGTGAGAGAACATCCGGTCTATTGTAGTCCCGCCGGAAGGATCGAGGATACCCGGCCCGGGTAAATGCGTGCAAAATTAGGCACATGCATGATGCGATTCACGTTGCTGTTACCCCGCGCGCTGCCTGGCGCCGCGGCGCGTTTGCCTGCGTTTGCGCGGCGCTGAACGTCCACTGCGCGCAACCGGCGCCGCCACCCGCCGCGCCGGTGTCCAGCGTCCTGTCAACACTCGAGGCGAAGACCAGACGATTTGCCCCCGTCGACATTACGGCGGAGGCAAGCGCGCTGCCCGAGAACGAGCGCAACGCGCTCGCCGAAATGGTGCGCGCCGCGCAGGTGATGGACGGGTTGTTTCTCGAGCAGGTCTGGGCCGGAAACGCGACGGTGCTCACCGGGCTGGCGGCCGATCGCACGCCCGAGGGCCAGGCAAGGCTCCACTACTTTCTGATCAACAAGGGCCCGTGGTCGCGGCTCGACGACAACGCGTCGTTTCTCGATCCAGCCGCGGGCATTCCGGCCAAGCTGGCGCAAGCGAATTTCTATCCCGCGGACTCGACGCGCGACGAAGTCGAGAAGTGGGTCGCCGGACTGCGCGGCCAGGCGCGCGCCGACGCGGTGGGCTTCTTCAGCGTCATCCGGCGCGGCAACGACGGCCGCCTCTCGTCCGTGCCGTACAACGTGCACTACCGCAACGCGCTCGTCGTGGCCGCGGATCACCTGCGACAAGCCGCGGCGCTCACGACGCAGCCGACGCTCAAGAAGTATCTCGACCTGCGCGCCGGCGCGTTTCTCTCCAACGACTACTACCCGAGCGACATCGCGTGGATGGAGCTCGACGCGTCCGTCGAACCGACGATCGGCCCGTACGAGACGTACGAAGACGAGTGGTTCGGCTACAAGGCGGCGTTCGAGGCGTTCATCGCCGTGCGCGACGACGCCGAGACGAAGAAGCTGGCCGTGCTCAACGCCGAGCTCCAGGGCCTCGAGAGCGCCCTGCCGATCGACCCGAAGTACCGCAACCCGAAGCTCGGCGCCTTCGCGCCGCTGCGCGTCGTCGATCTGGTCTTCGCGTCCGGCGACGGCAACCGCGGCGTCCAGACGACGGCGTACAACCTGCCGAACGACGATCGCGTGATCAGCGAGAAGGGCTCGAAGCGGGTGATGCTGAAGAACGTGCAGGACGCCAAGTTCCAGAAAGTTCTCGTGCCGATTGGCGGCCGCGCGATGGCCGCGTCCGAGCGCGCGCGGCTGTCGTTCGACGCGTTCTTCACGCACACCGTGATGCACGAGCTGATGCACGGGCTCGGACCGCACCAGGTGAGCGGCACGGGTGAAGCGGTGCGCCTCGCGCTGAAGGATCAGTACTCCGCGCTCGAGGAAGCCAAGGCCGACATCTCCGGTCTCTGGGCGCTCCAGCAGCTCGCCGACAAGGGCGTCGTGTCCGCCGACGTCGCAAAAACGATGTACACGACGTTCGTCGCGTCGGCGATTCGATCGATCCGCTTCGGCTTCACGGACGCGCACGGCAAGGGCATCGCGCTGCAGCTCAACTACCTGCTCGACCACGGCGCGGTCGCAGTGGGTGCCGACGGCACGCTGTCGGTCGTCGACGGCAAGATCCGCGACGCCGTCGCCGGCCTGACGCACGACATCATGACGATTCAGGCGACCGGCGACTACGCCGGCGCGAAGGCGCTGCTCGAGAAAATGGTCAACGTGCGGCCGGAGATCAAAAAGATCCTCGACGGGTTGACGGACGTGCCCGTGGATATCGAGCCGAACTTCGCGACGGCGAAAGGGTTGCTAGGTAAGTAAGGTGTCTTTTCAGGTGCGACAGGTACGTCAGGTACGAGGAACGAGCTGACGCTCGTCAACTTTTCTTGCCAAAGGAAAGTTGGCCAGCGCTAGTTCGTTCCAGGTACCTGACGTACGGTACAGGCAAGGGACTGAGGTAACAAGAGCGGCAAGGGACATCGGTAACAGATCCTCCGGCGACTAGTCACGCGGCAACGGACGCAGACGGTGCGCGCGGCCATCCCACCGCGCGAGCCGAAGGTGG
>DATEGZ010000206.1:0-5017 GCA_035279905.1 Vicinamibacterales bacterium | reverse complement strand
CCACCTTCGGCTCGCGCGGTGGGATGGCCGCGCGCACCGTCTGCGTCCGTTGCCGCGTGACTAGTCGCCGGAGGATCTGTTACCGATGTCCCTTGCCGCTCTTGTTACCTCAGTCCCTTGCCTGTACCGTACGTCAGGTACGAGGAACGCGCTGGCGCTCGTCTACTTTTTCAGGAAGATCTTTCCAAAAGAGTTGGTGCGAGTGCAGGTTCCTTGTACCTGACGTACCAGTCGTACCTGAAAGACCCGCGCTTTTACTTGATTGTCGCGTTCTTGAGCACGTCCGCGACTTCGAGCTTGTCGACGACCGCCATGCCCGCCGCCGAGACCTGCCCGATGACGACGAAGCGCGCGTCGAGCCGCGGGTCCGCGATTTTCATGATGTAGAACTGGCTGTCGGCGTAGGTCGCGGACCCGGGATCCGGATGCGCGAGGCCCACCGCGCCGCGCACGTGCGAGTGCTTCTTCGACAGCTCGGCGACGCCAATCGGGTTGCCGCTCGTGCCCGTCCCCCAGATGTTCTTGAGCGAGACGTCGCGCGTCTGCGGATCGCCAATCTGCACGAGCCCCGACTCCACACGATGGAAGCGCAGCCCGCGATAGAAGCTCCGCCTCACCAGCTTGACGATGTGATCGACGCTCTTCGGCGCGTCGGCGGCGAACGTCTGGATCTCGAACGTGCCTTTTGCCGTTTCGCAGACGATGACGGGCGCCGCCGTGGACGCGGCGGGCGTCGCGGCCGGCCTGGTCTGGCCAACCGCGATCGCCGTCGCGACCGACGACGCGAACAGGACGCACGCGAGCGCGGTCGCCGCGCCGCTATTTGGGTGTCTCACCTTTGACATAGACCAGCTTGATGATGTCGGCCAGCTCGAGCTTATCGGCCACCTCGATGCCCTTCGTCACTTTGCCGATCATCGTGTATTTGCCGTTGAGGTGTGGGCTCGCGGCCTTGCAGATGAAGATCTGGCTGTCGGCATCCGTCGACGTCTGCCCGCTCCGAAAGGCCACGCCGACCGAGCCGCGCTCGAACGGCTTCTTGTTGAACTCGGCGACGCCGATGCGCTGGCCGCTGCCGCCCTCGCCCCAGGAGCTCTGCTTGGCCATGTCCCGCGAGGCCGGATCGCCGAACTGGATCAGCCCGGCCTGCCACCAATGGACTCGCAGCCCGCGGTAGAACCCGCGGCGGACGAGCGCCAGGATGTGATCGATCGACTTGGGCGCCTCCTTGTCGAAGAGCTCGATCTCGATCGTGCCTTTGACGGTCTCGAGCACCAGCGTCGTGCCGCCGGCCGCCGGAGCGGGCGGCTGACCGGCTCGCTGCGCCTGCGCGCCGACGACGGCCACGGCGGCCGCCAGTGCCCACGCCACCACGATCACTCGCTTCGTCATACGACCCCCTCCTTGGTGACCCCGATTCTAGGGCAGAGCGGGCTCACTACACACGCCCGGCATCGCGGATAGACCGGGCGGCAGACGTTCTGCCCCCAGGTCACCAGAAACAGGTTGACGCGCGGCCACCAGCGGCGCGGAAGCACCCGGTAGAGGGCCTGTTCGGTCTGATCCGGCGTCTTCGTGCGGACCCAGCCGAGCCGGTTGGCCAGCCGGTGGACGTGCGTGTCCACGCAGATGTTCTCCTGGCTCGCGTGCGAGAGGATCAGGACGAGATTGGCGGTCTTGCGCCCGACGCCCGGCAGCGTGAGCAACTCCTCCATCGTCGCCGGCACCTTCCCGCCGAAGCGCTCGACGATCGCGCGGCAGGCCTGGCGGACGTGCACGGCCTTCACGCGGTAGAAGCTCACGGGATAGATCAGCTTCTCGATCGTCTTCGCGGGCAGCCTGGCCATCGTCCGCGGCGATCGGGCGACGCGGAACAGCCGCATCGACGCCGCGTGCGTGACAGGATCGCGCGTCTGCGCGGACAGCATCGTCGCGATCAGAACGCGGAAGGGATCTTCGCGCGTGTCCTCCGCGATCTTCTCGACCGCCGGCTCCTCCATGCTGCGCACGGCGCGCTCGAGGCGCTTCAGGACCGCGACCGGATTGGAGGGCACCCGACCACTTTACTCGACGTCAACATTTTGGCGTCGAGACCACCGGCTGTGGCACCGGACGGACATTTGGACACAGCATGCCCCGGCGGCCGGCCGCCAACCCCGTAATCCGGTGCAGGCTGCAGGATTCGCGCTGGCATCCGAAATGCTTATTGAAGGGTCAGAGGCGCCAAACTCGGCGCGCGGATGGGAGGGTGGGACCATGCCAGAAATCAGGATCAAGCTGGACCTCGGCGGTCGCGAGGAGACCCTCACCGAATACTTCTGCGACTGGCCGGACTGTCCCAACGTTGCCGTCGAAGTCGTCGGCATCTCGGCCGAGAAGCGCGCGCGGATCGTGATGTGCCGGGTCCACGCGGCCGAGCTCGCGAAGACCAAGGCGAAGAATCGGTCCTAGCGGCGCGCTCTGGCGTCAGTGCCCGTGCGACTTGCAGTAGCCGCAGTGATTGCACTCGACGTCGGGTTCGATCACGCAGGACTCGCCGACGTTGATCACGGTCAGATACTGCGCGTGGCTCGCGTGGTGACGCCAGCCGGACTCATCTGAAGAGACAATCAAGGGCGAGGCTGCCGGCGCCGAAGACGACGCGCGGCCGCCGATGTGACGCTGCACGGCGTCACGCACGAGCGCGCGGAGTTCGTCGTCGGTCATAGCGCCTCGGCGGGCAGAAGATCCACACGATCGACGATGCCGATGATTGCGGCGTCGACGGGCGCCGCCTTGCGCCGCAGCGCGTCGCCGGCGGCGCGTCCTTCAATCACGATCAACACTTTCTCGCCGACGCCGGCCCCGACCGAATCGATCGTGAGCACGGGCACGCCGCGCGGTTGATCGTCGAGCGTGAGCGGCTGCACGAGCAGCAGCTTCGCGCCCTCGAGCTTGTGATGCTTCTGCGTCGCCACGAGCGTGCCGATGACGCGGCCGAGCTGCATGTCAGCCCAAATCCCAGCGATCGACGATCCCGACGACGCAGGCGTCGACGGGCGGCTCGCTCGGATAAAACGGAAACGCGGCTTCCTTGCCGCGGACGAAGAAGACGTACTCGCCGACGCCCGCGCTGACCGCGTCCACGGCGACGAGCGTGCGTCCCGCCGGCTCGCGATCGGGCGTGACGGGCTGCAGCACCAGGAGCTTGTGTCCGGAGAGCGCCGGCTCTTTGATTGTTGACACGACGTCGCCGACGACGCGCGCGACCTGCATGGCGCTAGCGCGCGGGCGCGGCGGCTTCGCGCTCGCGCCCGGTGGCGTCCACGTCGATGTGATCGATCACTCCGACGATCGCGGCGTCCACCGGACAGTCCTTCATGCCGGAAGCCATGCGCGCGGAGCTGCCGCTCACGATGAGCACGGTCTCGCCGTACCCGGCGTCGACCGTGTCCACGGCGACGAGATAATTGCCTTCTGGTTTCCCCGACGGATCGATGGGACGAACGATCAGCAGCTTGTTGCTGACGAGACGCTCGTCTTTCCGCGTCGCGACAACGGTGCCGACGACCTTGGCTAGCAGCATGGGCGTGTGCGGACGGACGCCCCCTAGGCCTTCTGCGCCTTGCCGATCGGGAGCACGTCCTCGAGGTTGGCGTGCGGACGCGGGATGACGTGGACCGAGACCAGCTCGCCCACGCGGCGCGCGGCGGCGGCGCCCGCGTCGGTCGCGGCTTTGACGGCCGCGACATCACCGCGGACGATGGCGGTCACATACCCGGCGCCGATCTTCTCCCATCCGACCAGCGTCACCTTGGCGGCCTTGACCATCGCGTCGGCCGCTTCGATCATCGCGACCAGACCCTTCGTCTCGACCATTCCGAGCGCCTCGCCCATTGAATTCCTCCGTTATTGCGGAAAGCCACTTGACCCGACGTGGTCTCGCAGCCTTTTGCTCATCGGCGCGCCAGCCTACCACGTCGCCTCAAGTGGTTTCCGGCTACGCCTTGCCGACGTCGGCAAGCTGCCTGACGGCCTCGTCGACGAGCGCCGTGAGCTGGCCGTATGTTAGCCGAATCTCGCCGTCCGTCCCAACAGAAACGCGGCCGCTTGGACCGCTGGCGACGCTCGTGTCGGGCACGAGCCGGGCGCCCGGTGACGACGGCGCGACGACGACCTGACACGACGGATCGTCGGTCGGTGACGGATCCGGACAGATCGGCGCCGGCGCGGCGATGCCGTAGCGTCCGCGCAGCGCCTGCAGCCGGTCGACTTCCTCGCGCGACAGCAGATGCTCGCGGCCGAGCATGCGCGCGACCAGGCTGATGCGCGCGAAGTGCTCGATCGTCTCCATCTTGTAGTACGCGGCAAAGAGGTCGGCGCCCAGCGCGAGCGCGCCGTGGTTGGCGAGCAGCAGCCCGTCGTGCGCCTTCACGTACGGCGCCACGGTGGTCGCCAGCTCGCTCGTCGACGGCGTGCCGTACTCCGCGATTGGAATCGCGCCGAGCGTCGTCACGACCTCGGCGAGGACCGCGCGATCGAGCGGAATCCCGGCCACCGCGAACCCGGTCGAAAGCGGCGGGTGCGAGTGGACGACCGCGTTGATGTCGGGCCGCTCGCGGTAGGCCACCAGATGCATGAGGATCTCGGACGACGCCCGCCGGCCCGGCGCGCCGGAGATTAACTTCCCTTCCAGATCGGTCACGACCATCATGTCGGGCGTCATGAAGCCCTTGGACACATTGGCCGGCGTGACGAGCAGGCGGTCGGGACCGACGCGCACGCTGATATTGCCGTCGTTCGACGCGACGTAGCCGCGCACCCACAAACGGCGGCCGACTTCGACGATGTCCGCGCGGAGCTGATCGAGGTCCATCACGCGGAATGCGCCGCCGGGTGCGCCGCCAGATACGCGCGGCGGCACTCCTCGGAGCAGAAATATTGAACGTTGGTCCCCGAACCGGCGCTGAGGGCGCGCGACGCGGGGATGTACGTGCCGCACTGCGGATCGCGGACGAGCGTGCCGCCGGCGCGCTCC
>DATEGZ010000205.1:0-16047 GCA_035279905.1 Vicinamibacterales bacterium | reverse complement strand
CGCGACGGCGCCGCCGAGCACGCGGCGACGCACCGACCCGGGCGTGGCGCCGAGCGCGAGGCGAATCCGATCTCGCGCGAGCGCGTCGCGACCATGTACCACATCACGCCGTAAATCCCGATCACCGCCAGAACGAGCGCGACGACGGCAAAGGCCGTGAGCGCGACCATGACGAAGCGCCGGCTGGCCGCCGACTGCTCGATGCGCGCTTCCATCGGACGGATCAGCGCCGGCGAATCTGGCAGCACCCGGTGCAGCGACTGGCGCACGGGCTCGGTGAGCGCCGCGGGCGCCGACGCGGTGCGAATCATGGCGACCACTTGCGACTGGCCCGGCAACGCGTGCAGATGCTGGGCGTAGGGCACGAAGATCTCGTTCTGCGATCCCTTCGGTTGCGACCAGATCGACGCTTCCGCGACGACGCCGACGACGGTGAGCCACTCGTCCCAGAGATAGTTCGTCGAGATCGTCTGACCGATGGGACTCTGGCCCGGCCACAAGGTCTCGGCGACGCCCGGCGTGATGATCGCGACGGGCTCGCCGTGCTCGCCGTCCGCGGCCGAAAACGCGCGGCCCTGGAGCACCGGCTGCTTGATCACGTCGAAGTAGCCGGGCGACACCATGCGGAATCCCGCAAAGGCCGGCCAGTTCGGGCCGGGCGGATCGGTGCGGCGCCGGACCGGCCCGGAGTTCGCGCCCCAGGAGAGCGGCAGCCGTGTCGTGTAGGCGACGCCGTCCACGGACGGCAGCGCGGCGAGATCAACGCGGGCGTCCTCGAGGCGCGCGGCGTCACGCGCGCCCGGGGTGATCGACGCGGTCAAGACATGGCGCGCGTCGAAACCGGGATCGGCGCTCATGATGTTGCCGATCGTTCGAACGAGCAGCGCGGATCCGATCGACAGCGCGAGCGCCAGCGCAATCTCGAATCCCAGCAGCACGCGCCAGGCCGAGGCGTGGATCGCGACGCCGGTGCCACGAGTGCTTCGCAGCGCGGCGGGCGCGTCAACGCGCGAGAGCCGCAGCGCGGGGTAGAGCCCGACCGCCACGAGCGTGACGAACGACACCGCCAGCGCGAAGCCGGCGATGCGCATGTCGATGGAGAGCTCGTCCAGACGCGGCAGCTGGTCGGCGCCGATAATCGCGATCAGGCGCGTCAGTCCGGCTGCGAGCGCCAGCCCCGCCGTCGCGCCCACGAGGACGAGCACGGCATTCTCGATCACAAGCTGTCTGATCACCCGTCCGCGAGAGGCGCCGAGCGCGGTGCGCACGAGCACCTCGCCCTCGCGGGCCCATCCGCGCGCCAGCTGCGCGCTCAGCAGATTCGTGCAGGCCATGACCAGCACGAGTGCGGCCGCGCCAAGCACGATCAGCAGGAGCGTCCGATAGTCGCCGACCGAGTACTCGCGCAGGTCCTGAACGTCGACGTCCACGGCGGTGATGTCCGTGCCGTACTGCCCGCGCATCGCCGCGGTGAGCGCGCTCATTTCCGCGCGGGCCCGATCGATCGTGATGCCCGGTTTCAAGCGGGCGACGACCATGTAGTTGCGGCAGGTCCGGCACGTTCCCGGCATCTGCTCGTGCGGCACGTACACGCTCGCCGGCGTCATGAACGTGAACTCCGGCGGCAGGACGCCGACCACGACTTTGGCGCTGCCCGACACGGTGATCTCGCCGAGCGGAACCCGGCCGGCCATCTGCGTCCGCCAGAACTCGTGCGACACCACGACCACCGGCGCGCCGCCCAGCGCATTTTCCGCATCCGAGAATTCGCGTCCCTGCTCGAGCGCGACGCCGAGGGTGTGGAAGAACCCGCGCGAGACGCCCATCACCGTGACGCGCAGCGGATCCGAGGAGGCGCTCGCGCGCACCGTGGACGCGGACGGAAACATCGCCGACGCGACGCCGTCGAATGACTGCGCCCGGCTGCGCCAGTCGAGAACGTTGGGATGGGACGGTGGATTGAGGGAGTGCGTCGCGGTCATCTCGCGCAGGAACACGAGCCGATCGGCGTCGCGGTACGGCAGCGGCCGAAGCAGCACGGCGTTCACTACGGCAAACGCGGCCGTCGTCGCGCCAATTCCGAGCGCCAGGGTCGCCAGCGCCATCGCGCTGAACCCGCGTTGCTTGATGAGTGTCCGGATCGCGTAGCGCACGTCCTGCACAGTGCCTCCCAGGCCCGGCCGGCGGCGCGCCGCCCGGGTCGATTCGATGACGGCGATCGGGTCGCCGAAGCGCTCGAGCGCCCGTCGGCTGGCGTCCGCCGGAGCCAGGCCCGCGCGGCGGTGCCGGTCGACTTCGAGATCGAGGTGGTGCGCGATCTCGGCGTCCAGATCGCGATCGCGCGCGCCGGGACGGCCCCACGCGGACAGGCGTTCACGCAGCGCGTGGAGCCAGCGCATCAGGATTCCTCGCCGGTCGCGCGCAGGACGCGATCGACGCCGCCGATCGCCCGCCGCCACCACGTGAGCTCCTGCTGGAGCCTGCCGCGGCCGCTCGCCGTCAGCCGGTAGTAGCGCGCGCGGCGGCCGTTGTCGCTCTCGCGCCAGGACGCCGTGACCCAGCCTTTGAGGAGCAGCCGCTGCAGCGCCGGATACACCGCGCCCTGCTGGATGTCGCACACGCCGTTGGACAACCGCTCGATCCGCTCGGCCACACCCCAGCCGTGGATGGGCCCGAGGCTGAGGGCCTTGAGGATGAGCATTTCGAACGTACCCGGAATCAACGCGCTGTCAGGCGCCGGCATCGACCGCGTCTCCAGTATGCAGCTTACTGTAATGGCCGGAGACTTGGACGAAAAGCCGGCGCGGATGGTTGGCCGGCGGCGGGACATACAATACGCGCGTGACGACTGCCCGGCGCGGATGGATCGCGGCGCACCTTGCCGTCGTGGCCGCGTTTCTCATCGCGGTCGCGTCGTACTATCACGCGCCGTACGGCTTCACGGAGCTCATCCGGCTGCCCGTCGACCCGCACAACGACTACGAGCTCGCGGCGGTGCGATCCGTCCCGCACGTCGAGGACCAGAACGGCGGGTACGACGGCCAGTTTTACGCGCGTCTCGCGCTGGACCCGCTGTTACGTGATCCGGCCATCGACAGCACGCTCGACTCGCCCGGCTACCGCGCGCGCCGCATCTTCTTCTCCTGGACGGCCTGCGTGCTCGGCCTCGGCCGGCCGGCGTGGGTGCTCGAGGCGTTCGCGCTCCAGAACGTCGTCGTGTGGCTCGTCTTCGCGTGGCTCCTGCTGCGATGGCTGCCCATCGGCTCCGCGCGATCGTTCGCGTTGTGGTCGGGCTGCCTGCTCACGCACGGCATGCTGAGCTCGGTCGGTAACGCCTTGCTCGACGCGCCGAGCGCGCTGTTGCTCGCCTTTGCCGTCGTCGCGTCGGAGAGCGGGCGGCCGTGGCTCACGTCGATCGTGCTCGGTATCTCGGGTCTCGCGCGAGAGACGAACCTGCTCGGTACCGTCGTGCTGGCGAAGTTCCTCGAACCGACGCCGCGATCGGTGCTGCGGGCGATCGGCTGGACCGTGGTCGCGCTGATTCCGGCGTTGCTGTGGATGGACTACATGCGATCGATCTACCGCCAGGGCGCGTTCGCGACCGCGGGCGTGGTCACGACGCCGCTCGCTGGACTCGTCTGGAAGATCGGCAAGATCGGGCTGGATTTCAAAGCGACCGGGATGACCACGACCGTCGTGTTCAGCGCGTGCGCGGTTGTCGCATTCCTCACCCAGGTCGTGGTGATCGGCCGGATCGCGGTCGCGACCTGGCGCGAGCGATCGCCGTGGTTGATGCTGGCCGTCGCGTTTGGCGTGCTGTCGCTGACCTCGCACAGCGTCGTGTGGGCCGGCACGCCAGGCGCGATCACGCGAGTCGCGCTGCCAATGGCGCTCGGCTTCAACGTGCTCGCCCGCCAGGTGTCGTGGCCCGTGCTCGTTCTGGGCAACCTCGGCGTCGTCCCCGGCGTGCTGTCGTTCATGTTCAGGATGTGAGGCTCTTCATGCGCGCAACTCTCGCGTGCGTCCTCCTCGCCGTCATCACGAGTACCGCGGAGCTCCCGGCACGTCCGAGGCAACAACCAGCGGATGTCCAGGCGCGGATGAACGAATTCAATCGCGCGCTCGGGGTCGAGTGCACGTTCTGTCACGTCCAGGACCAGTGGCGCGCCGAGGACAAGCCGCAGCTCGCGACGGCGCGCGGCATGCTGCGGATGGTCGAAGGCATCGGTGGCGGGCTGCTGAAAGATCGCGGTGGTTTGACGTGCTGGACCTGCCACCGCGGGCAACAGAAGCCATCGAGATTTCCGAGCACGGAGCTCAACGCGGAGCTGGCGAAGTGGCCGTCGAGTCTGGCGGACGCGAAGGACTCGCTCAAGCTCACGATGACCGTGTACGCGCGGTCGCTCGGCGTCACCTGCGAGTTCTGCCACGTGCCCGGCGACTGGGCGAGCCGCGCGAAGGAACCGATGAAGACCGTGCCGACGATGCTCGCGATCTTCGATGAACTGCCGAAATACAGCCCCGTCGCGGCCAACCGATCGCAATGCTGGATGTGCCACAAAGGCGCGAAAAGCCCGGAGCGGAAGCCGCAAGGCTGAAAGATTCACCCACCAACATCCACTTACAACTTCGTCACCAACCTGCAATCCGGCCGCGATCCCGCACGCCGTACCCCGGCACGTGCTGTGCTCCCTTGCTATAGACTACCGACCCCGTTTTTGACCACGAAAGCGTAATGAGGAGCCTGGCGATGAAGAGAGCTTCTGTCGCGTTGTCGTTGGCTGCGAGCCTGTGCGTGTTGCTCGCCGGTGTGAAGGCGCAGCAACCGGCGCCTCGCGGCAACTACGTCGCCGACGAAATCCTCGTCAAGTTCAGCGCGTCGACGAACGCGAACCAGCGCGACAACATGTTGCGCGCGCGATCGGCGGCGCGCCTGCATCGCTTCGGCCGCGGCATCGATCACCTGAAGCTCGCGCAGGGCCAGTCCGTCGAGGCCGCGCTCGCGGCGTTCCGCGCGATGCCCGGCGTCGAGGCGGCGTCGCCCAACTACATCCGCCACATCATTCAGAACACCGCGCCGCCGAACGATCCGTTCTGGCTCGACGGCACGCTGTGGAACATGGAGAAAATCCAGGCGCAGGCCGTGTGGTCCAACCTCACCGTCGGCGACGGCAGCGTCATCGTCGCGAGCATCGACACCGGCGTGAACTACAACCATCCGGATCTGTCCGCCAACATGTGGCGCAATCCGCTCGAGATTCCCGGCAACGGGATCGACGACGACGGCGACGGCTACGTGGATGACGTGTACGGCATCGACACGGTGAACCACGACAGCAATCCGATGGACGATCAGGGCCACGGCACGCACACGGCCGGCACGATCGCGGCCGTCGGCAACAACGGCATCGGCGTGGTTGGCGTGGGCTGGAACACGAAGATCCTCGCGTGCAAGTTCCTCGACGCTGACGGATCGGGCACGGACGCGGGCGCGCTCGAGTGCTTCAACTACATCACCGCGCTCCGCAACCGCGGCGAGAACATCCGCGTGTCGAACAACAGCTGGGGGCAGCAGCGCGGGTCCGATCCGCCGTCTGCGGTGCTCCAGGCCGCGATCGACGACGCCGGCGAGGCCGGCATCCTCAACGTGTTCGGCGCGGGCAACGACGGCACCAACAACGACACGTCGCCGTTCGATCCGGCCAGCTACTCGTCGCCGAGCATCGTGTCGGTCGCGTCCTCGGACCCGTCGGACCACCGGTCGTACTTCAGCAACTTCGGCGCGACGTCTGTCGATATCGCCGCGCCCGGCGAAAGCATCATGAGCACGTACCTCGGCAACGGGTATGAAGTGCTCGACGGCACCAGCATGGCGACACCGCACGTCGCCGGCGTGGCGGCGCTGCTCGCGCAGATGAACCCGACGTTGTCCGTGCCGGCGCTCAAGGCGCTGCTGCTCGACAACGTCGATCAGCTGCCCGCGTGGACCGGGCGCGTCGTGTCAGGCGGCCGCCTGAATGCGTTCAAGGCCGCGAGCGCCGTGAGCCCGCCGAACAACAACAAGCCGACGGTCGCGATCACGAGCCCGACCGAGGGCTACTCGGTGAAGGAACCAGCGACGATTACGCTCGAGGCGACCGCGAGCGACAGCGACGGCACCGTGCAACGCGTCGTGTTCTATGCGAACGGCAACCCGGTCGGGGCAGCGACGTCCAGTCCGTACGTCGCGACCTGGACCGGCGTCCCGGCCGGCAGCTATACCCTGACCGCCGTGGCCACCGACGATCTGTTCGGCACGACGACGTCCGCGCCGGTCAACATCAGCGTGTTTGCCAACGCGCCGCCGATGGTCACGCTCTCCGCGCCGACCGAGGGCGCGACGTTCACGTCGCCGGCCGTGATCACGGTCGGTGCAATCGCGAGCGACAGCGACGGGACGATCGACTCCGTCGCCTTCTTCGCCAATGGTCAGGCGATCGGCACCTCCGCCACGGCGCCGTACAGCATCACGTGGGCCGCGCCGATGGGGAGCTACTCGCTCACGGCGATCGCGATGGACAACCAGGGCGCGACGACCGCCTCGGCGCCCGTGCACATCACCGTCAATCCGATTCCCGGCCGCACGAACATCGCGCTCGCCACGACCGGCGCCACGGCCCTCGCATCCTCGACCTACACCGCCAACTACCCGCCGGCCGGCGCGATCAACGGCGATCGCAAGGGCGCGGGCTGGGGCGCGGGCGGCGCGTGGTGTGACGGCACGTCCAACACGTGGCCCGACTGGCTCGAGGTCGATTTCAGCGGCCTGAAGCTGATCGAAGAAGTCGATCTCTTCTCGATGCAGGACACCTACTCGTCGCCGGTTGAACCGACGCCGACGATGACGGCCAACAACTTCGCGGTGCGGTCGTTCCAGGTGCAGTACTGGACCGGATCGAGCTGGGCGCCTGTGCCCGGCGGCGCGGTGACGAATAACAACCTCGTCTGGCGCCAGGTGACGTTCGTGCCGCTGACGACGTCGAAGATCCGCGTCAACATTTCGAACGCGCTCGCCAACTACAGCCGCGTGATGGAGCTCGAGGCGTGGGGCATCGCGGCGGCCGGCAACGTGCCGCCTGACGTCTCGATCACGACTCCGGCCGAAGGCGCCGCGCTCACGACGCCGGGGGACATCACGATCAACGCGACCGCCGGCGACAGCGGCGGCACCGTGACGTCCGTCGACTTCTTCGCCAACGGCCAGCCGATTGGCACCGACACGACGAGCCCGTACAGCGTGACGTGGAGCAACGTCGCCGCCGGCTCGTACACGCTCACCGCCGTAGCCACCGACAACGACGGCGCCACGACGACGTCGAGCGAAGTGCATGTGACGGTGGCCGCGAACGTGCCGCCGTCGATTTCGATCACGAGCCCGGCCGAGGCCGCCGCGTTCAACGCGCCGGCGACGATTGCCGTGACGACGTCCGCGAGCGACAGCGACGGCACCGTCGCGTCGGTCGCGTTCTACGCGAACGGCACGCTCATCGGCACGGACTCGAGCGCGCCGTTCACGACCACGTGGGCCAACGTGACGGCGGGCACCTACACGCTGACGGCGATTGCCACCGACAACAACGGCGCCTCGACGACCTCGAACGCCGTGCACGTATCGGTGACGGCGATCCCCGGCCGCAGCAACGTGGCGCTCGCCGCCAATGGCGGCGTCGCGATCGCGTCCTCCACCTACAACGCGAACTATCCGGCGTCAGGCGCGATCAACGGCGATCGCCGCGGCGTCGGCTGGGGCGCGGGCGGCGGCTGGTGCGACGGCACCTCGAACTCCTGGCCGGACTGGTACGAGGTCGACTTCGCCGGCATGAAGTCGATTGACGAGGTCGACGTCTTCTCGATGCAGGACAGCTACAGCGCGCCCGTCGAGCCGACGCAGACGATGACGTTCACCTACTACGGGCTGAAGGCGTTCGAAGTGCAGTACTGGAACGGATCCGCGTGGGTGGCGGTGCCCGGCGGTGCGGTCACGAACAACAACAAGGTGTGGCGCCAGGTGGCGTTCTCGCCCGTGACGACGTCGAAGATTCGCGTTTACATCACGAGCGCGCTCAACACCTACAGCCGCGCGGTCGAGGTCGAGGCGTGGGGCGTGGCGGCGGCCGGCAACATTCCGCCGACGGTGTCGATCACGGGCCCGACCGAGGGCACGTCGCTGGCGGCGCCGGCGACGACGACGATCACCGCGACGGCAAACGACAACGGCGGCACCGTGACGTCCGTCGCGTTCTACGCGAACGGCACGCTCATCGGCACGGACGCGTCGAGCCCGTACAGCGTGCCGTGGAGCAATGTCTCCGCGGGCAACTACACGCTCACGGCGGTGGCGACCGACAACGACGGCGCCACGACGACGTCGAGCGCCGTGCACGTGTCCGTGGTCGTCAACGCGCCGCCCACCGTGGCGATCACGAGCCCGGGCGACAGCGCGTCGTTCAACGCGCCGGCGACGATCACCGTGCTCGCCAACGCCGGCGACACCGACGGCACCGTGCAGCAGGTCGCGTTCTTCGCCAACGGCCAGCCGATCGGCACGGACACCACGAGCCCGTACAACGTCACGTGGACGAGCGTGGCCGCGGGCACCTACACGCTGACAGCGGTCGCGACGGACAACCAGGGATCGACGACGACGTCCGCGGCCGTCAACGTCACGGTCACAACCGTGCCCGGGCGCATGAACATGGCGCTCGCGACGAACGGCGGCACGGCGCTCGCGTCATCGACCTACAGCCTCAGCTATCCGGCGTCGGGCGCGATCAACGGCGACCGCAAGGGCCTGAACTGGGGCGCGGGCGGAGCGTGGTGCGACAGCACGTCCAATACGTGGCCCGACTGGCTCGAGGTCGACTTCGACGGCTTGAAGTCGATCGACGAGGTTGACGTCTTCTCGATGCAGGACAGCTATCGCACGCCGTCCGAGCCGACGCCGTCGATGACGTTCGCGAACTACGGGCTGCGGACGTTCACCGTGCAGTACTGGAACGGCTCGGCGTGGGTCGACGTGCCGGGCGGCGCGGTGGCGAACAACAACCTCGTCTGGCGGCAGGTGCAGTTCGCGGCCGTGACGACGTCGAAGATCCGCATTCTGATCACGAGCGCGCTGAATCTCTACAGCCGCGTGATGGAAATCGAGGCGTGGGGCGTGGCCGCCCAGGGGCCGGCGGCACCGGCGATTGACAAACGGTGAATTTGGCAGTCGCGCACGACCCGACTGGCAACACGCCGATGGCGCCATTAGTGCTCAGCGTGATGAAGCCAATTTCTGATTCGTGGCTCCCCGTTGAGTTTCGTGAGTGCAACGCCCGCGACGGAACATGATCGAGTGCGTAGAACCGCAGGCTGGCACCGGCGCGGGTCTTGCTTCTGGCCTTGGCTCGCCTCATGCGTCCAGACCGATTCCCAGGAGCAGCTGCTCCCGATCGACCAGCCTCAACTGCCGACCGCTGGGCCCGCTGGATCATCGCTGGAACTGAGTCCCCGAACGATCTGCGCACTCTTGTAGCCTGGGCCAGATTCTTGGGACTCAGTGAGACGACGTTTACGGAGGCCTGCCGGATTTTGCGAATTCCGCCGCATGATGCACGTGACTTCGCGAGAATGTTCCGGGCGACCATGCTGATGTGGCGCGACGATGTTCACCTTGAAGGGTCGCTGGATGTGAGGGATCGACGAACCTTCAAGAAGTTGGTAACCCGTTCCGGCCTGGAAGACGGTTGCCTTCCTCCCTCTCCAAGCCAGTTTCTCGACAGACAGAACTTCCTTCCCACCGACAACGAAGGTCTGCGAGCCCTCAAGAGGCTCCTCGAGGATTGACTCATAGTCCCATCGAACCGTCCGATTGTTGCGGCAGATTCTCCGTCAGATCTTCCATCAAATCTTCCGACGTTCCTTGTATTGGCCCGCCTTCCTAGGCGGCCTACAATTGCGGTCTCTCCCAATTCTCCCCCAAGAGCCGGAGGTGGTTATGAAAGTTCGAAGACTGCACGTGTGTGCCCTGTTTATCGGTGTCTGCGTGTTTGCTACGAGCACTCTGGCGTCAGCTTTGACGCTGCAGGCCGCTCGTTCGCAGACGGCGAGATGCGAGTGGAACTTCGACGGGGACTTCTGTGAGGACTTGGCGTGCTCAGTGATCGAGGGCCACTGCGAAGGCAACTCGCCCGCGGAATGCCTCTGTGTGGTCGGCAAATAGGACGGCACGACCTTAGTGGAGGGAATCGTCCTCGATTCGAAGATGGTCGAGGACGATTCCTCATCGTTGTTGGGGGAGGGGGACACATGAATTCTTGGGATCGGTTGCGAAGCATCAAGAACATCCGATTGTCGACGGTGGCGGTTCGAACGATCTGGACGTTGGCAATCGTCGTGTGCGCGATGAATGTTTTTCTCCTTGCGAATACCAGTCGCCTGAAGGCAGCTTTGTCGCAACAGACCGGCGAGACGCCGTCCGGCGCTCTGACCGAACTCGTGGGTACGGGCCTTGACGGGAAGCTCAGACGGGTGCAACTGAATGGAGGTCTGAGCTACCTGGTTCTGACCTACTCAGAGGGCTGCCCGTATTGCCGAGCCAGCATCGAAGGCTGGAAGCGACTGACGGCGACTGCGGATCGATCGCGATGGGGCGTCGTCTGGGTCAGTCGCGACAATCTGGAGCGCACGCAGGCTTTCGCCATTTCTCAAGGGATCACCTCGGAGATTGTGCTAGCGGAGGTGCCGTACCGCGTCTATCTACAGCTCGGCATGGCTCGCGTTCCACGAAGCATGGTGTTCTCGCCAGTTGGCGCCACTGTGAGTTCGTTTCTCGGCGTGGTCAGTCCAACGAAGGAGCAACAGATCGCTCAACTCCTCCACGATCCGAACGCGACGAGTCGATAGCCTTCTCCGCGTAGCGCGAGGATTCCGTGCACCGTCGGGGAGTGGGGCTGATGATAGTATTGGCGCCGAGTTCCCAACCACGGATCCATGTCTGTGCCAAGACGCCGGGCATCGCGACCGGAGCCGGACCGGCGTCGCCTCGGTTCGACAGCGGCGTGCATACTGGTTCTGGTCGCGCTCGATCTTTACGTCTACACGGAAGTTGGGCGATTCGGATTCGTCAATTGGGACGACGGTGTCTACGTTCTAAAGAACCAGAACGTCCTGGCCGGCCTCAGTTGGTCGAATCTCTGGTGGGCCCTGACCACCGCACATTCCCCGTACTGGCATCCCCTGACGTGGATGTCTCACATGACCGATGTCAGCCTCTTCGGACTGAACGCTGGCGGTCATCACGCGGTGAATGTGGCGCTGCACATTGCCAACACGTTGCTCGTGTTCTGGTTCTTCAAAACGACGACGGGACGCGTTGCGCTCAGCGCATTCGTCGCTGCCGCGTTCGGCGTGCACCCTCTTCATGTCGAGTCGGTCGCCTGGATCGCTGAGCGCAAAGACGTCTTGAGCTCGTTCTTCATTCTGTTGACGATGGTGGCCTACGCCGGCTACGCGCGCAAACCCGAGCGCAGTTCGTACTGGGTCGTGGTCTTCTTCTTCCTGCTCGCCCTCATGGCCAAACCTATGGCGGTGACGCTGCCGATGCTGCTGTTGCTGCTGGATCTCTGGCCTTTGAATCGGGTTCGATTGAATGCGTCGCTGGGCGAATGGGCACCCCTCATTCGAGAAAAAGTTCCATTGATGGTGCTGGCGTTCGGCGTCGCCGCCGCAACAGTTCTCGTCCAGGCTCGCATTGGAGCCATGGCCGGCCTGTCGGCGTTGCCTTGGTGGATTCGAGCGGCGAACGCGTTGGTGTCATACGCACTTTACGCCCTCAAGACTCTTTGGCCGATCGGCCTTGCACCGTTCTATCCGCTACGGCTTTGGTCACCTGCTGCGGTTGGGGCCGCAGCGCTCTTCCTGCTCGCGGCCTCTGTCGGGGCGTTCTTCTTCAGGCGTCGCAGCCCTGCTGTGTTCATCGGCTGGTGCTGGTTCGTCGTCGGGCTCTTGCCGGTGAGTGGATTGTTGCAATCTGGTCAGCAAGCGATGGCTGACCGATTCGTTTACATGCCGATCATCGGACTCCTGGTCGCTCTCGTGTGGGGCGTTTCGATCATCGCGAAGTCCTCCGCGGCGGTTCGTGTTGGCGCGCTCGCGGCAGTCATCACGATCGTTCTTCTGGCGATCGTCGCGCGAGCACAGGCCGCGACTTGGGCCAGCAGCGTAACCTTGTGGAGCCATGCCGTACAGGTGACCCAGGACAACTACCTTGCCTTGCAGAAGCTCGGAGACGCCCTTGCCGACCAGGGCGATTTTTCGGGCGCGCTGACCAATTATGACAATGCGCTCGCCGTGACACCTGCCGGTGCGGGCAAGTATTTCGCCGTGATCCATAACGCGAAGGCGCTAGCCTTGATGCATTTGGGTCGGCCCGATCAGGCGCTGCCGGTATTCCGCCTCGCCGTCGAGGAGGACGGTGAGTTTGCTGAAGCTCGTTTGAACTTCGGCAATGCGTTGGCAGCGACCGGCGAGCTCGATCCCGCAGCGGACCAACTCGCTGAGGCGGCTCGCTTGATGCCCGGCCTCTCTGAAGCGCACGTCGGACTCGGCGGTATCCGCCTTCGACAAGACCGGGCTCCTGAGGCCAGAGCCCAGTTCCGTGAAGCGTTGGCGCTCGAGCCGGGCTCCGCTGAAGCACATGACGGTTTGGGCAGCGCCTTCGCAATGCAGGGACAACTCGACGCGGCCCTGGCGGAATATCAAGAGGCGCTGCGGCTAAAGCCGTCGCTTGCGACGGCGCACCTGAACATGGGAATCGTGCTCGCGAAGAAGGGCGAAACAGCAAGAGCCATCGAAGAGGTGGAGAAGGCCCTGAGCGCCGACCCCACGCTCGTGGCGGCACGGCGAGCTCTTGAAGCTCTCAAGCGTTAGTCCTGAGGCCGCGCCTACTCTCTGAGCACCGTCAGCGGATCGACGCGCGCCGCTCGCCGCGAAGGCAAGTAGCTCGCGAGCAGCGTGACGCCGAGCAAAACGAGCGCGACCGCGACGAACGTCAGCGGATCGGTGGCGCCGATGCCAAAGAGGAAGCCCTCGAGCACGCGCGTCGCCGCGAGCGCGCCGCCGATGCCGAGCGTGACGCCGATCGCCACGAGCACGATGCCTTCGCGCAGTACGGGCAGCAGCACCTGCGACGGCTGCGCGCCCAGCGCCATCCGGATGCCGAACTCGCGCATCCGCTGCGTGACGGAGTAGCTGACCAGCCCGTACACGCCGACCGCCGACAACAGCAGCGCCAGCGCCGCGAAGATGCTGATCAGCGTCGTCCGGAACCGCGGCTGGTTGATCGACTGATCCAGGACTGATTGCAGCGGCTCGATCTTGATCCACGCAAGGTTCGGATCGACGGACGCGAGCTCGGACCGCAACATCGACGCGATGTTCCCCGCGGATTGCGGGCTGCGTACGGCCACGGTCGTGAATGGCAGCGGCATCTGCCGGTAGGGAAGGTACGCGACCGGCGGCGGCGCCTCATTCAATCCCAGCTGGCGCGAGTCGGTGACGACGCCGACGACTGTGGTCCACGGCGTGGTCGGATCGGCATCCATCCGCACGCGCTTGCCGACGGCGTCCTCGCCCGGCCACGCCCGGTGCGCCAGCGTCTCGTTGACGATCATCACCTTCGGCGCCATCGCGCCGTCGGTTTCGTCGAACGTGCGTCCCGAAACGACCTTCAGACCCATCGCGCGGAAGTAGCCGCCGGAGATCGTCGCGAAATGCGCGAACGTCGGCTCCTTCGCCGTGTCACGGCCTTCGAGATAAAAGTCGCCGCTCGCGTTGTCGCCCTTGAGCGGACCGGGGAAGCCGACCGCGACGGCTTCGATCTCGCTGTGCTGTGAGATCCGCTCGACGAGCTGTCGGTACACCGCGGATTGCTGGTCGCCGGTCGGATAGCGATTCTGCGGCACCAGCAGGCCCGCGACGACAACGTGATCGGGCTGGAATCCTGAGTCGACGCGCTCGAGCCGCAGGAAGCTGTTGAGGAGCAGGCCGGCGGCTGCGAGGAGCACCAGCGTCAGCGCGATCTCGAGCACGACGAGCCCGGAGCGTGCGCGCGCCCGCGCGGCAGTGACGCGGTCGCCCTGATCGCGAATCGTGGCGATCGCGTTGGCCTGCGATGCCTGGAGCGCCGGCAGCAGGCCGAACAGCACACCGGTTCCGAGCGCCACGACCATCGTCACGATCGTGACCGTGGTGTCGAGGCGCACGTACCGCGCGCGAAACACGCCGCCTGGCGCGAAGTCCGCGAGCACGGGGACGAGCCAGGCGCCCAGCAGCAGGCCCGCGAGGCCGCCGAGCAGGCCGAGCACGAGGCTCTCGGTCAGGAGCTGCTTGAGCAGATCGCGGCGGCCCGCGCCGAGCGCCGCGCGAATCGCGAGCTCGCGCCGGCGTCCGAACGTGCGCGCGAGCAGCAGGCTCGAGACGTTGGCGCACGCGATGAGCAACACGACGCCGACGGCGCCTTGCAGCACGATCAGCGCCGGCCGCACGTCGCCGACGAGCTCTTCGCGCAGCGGCAGAATCTTCAGATCGCGATCGTCGGTGGCCGGATGCTCACGGGCGAGCGCCGCGGCAACAGAGTCGAGGTCGCCTTGCGCCTTCGCGATCGACCAGTCCGGCCGAAGGCGCGCGACGGCCTCGAAGTACCGCACGTCTCGATGCGCGGCGTCGTCGCCGTTGTCGATCGGCGACGGCGGGACCTTCTTGTCGGACAGCACCCAGACGCGCGTGTCGCCGGGCCAGCCGAATCCGTCCACGATCACGCCGACCACCATGTACGGATCGCCGTTCACGCGAACGGTGGCGCCCACCGCGGACGGTTCGTCGTGAAACAAGTCGTGCCACGCGTCGTGGCTCAGGACGAGCTGCTTGCCCGTGGGCGCGGCGGACGAGAGCGGCCGGCCAAGCTCCGCGGCCGTGCCGACGACCTCGAAGAACGCGGGCGTGACGTATGCGGCCTGGAGCTGCACCGGCGGCTGACCGCCGGCGGTTACCGAGACGAGATCCTCGCGGTAGCCGGCGATCGCCTCGAGGGAGTGGTTGCGCTCAGCGAGGTCGAGGAATCCTCCCGCGGAGTGGTTGCCCCTGGTCTCGGTCTTGTTGGACGTGTAGACGCGGACCACGCGATCGATGTCGCGGAAGGGCAGCGCGCGCAGCAGGACGCCGTTGACGACCGTGAAGATCGCGGCGTTGGCCCCGATCCCGAGCGCGAGCGTCAGGATCGCGACTGTCGCGAATCCGGGCGTTCGCCATAACGATCGCAATGCCCGGGCGGCATCCCGAAAGAGGCCTTGCACGGAGAGCGGTGGTGCAAAGCATGAGCCACGCCGGACCGCCGGAATCGGCGCGAAACGGTCCCTGTCCCGCCGCCGGTTGTCCCGCCCGCGGGACAGGTCGTCCCACTACCAGCTCACTCGCCGGCCAGTCGCTTGATCAACTGCACCTGGCCCGCGTGGTAGATCGCGTGGCACGCGATGCCGAGCACGACGTCGAACTGCTCGACGAGCGTGAGCGGCGACTTCTGCCGGCCGGCCTCGAGGTCCGCGACGAGCGCGGACAGCTTGCGCTGCTCGGATTCGACCGTTGACTGGATCGCGGGCCAGGACAGGGTCGTGGCGTCGGCCACCGGGAACCAGTCGTCGCCGTCGAGCACGAACGGTTCGGCGGGCACGCCCGAGATCTTCGCGCGCACGTTGCGGACGCAGTAGGCGTGATGCAGCGCGATCTCCGCGATGTTGTGGCGATCGGCGGCGGGCCGCCAGAACGCGATCGCGGCGCTCACGTCGGCCAGCGCCGCCTTGAGATCGGGCCCGTGCCACGCGCCGGGTCCGTACCCTTCGTTCAACAACCGAGTATCGAGTGCTTGAATCGCGGGATGTGCCGATGCTGTCGTCATGAGGCCCTCCGTGTCAGACTGTTGTAGGACGCGGCGGGGGATCGGATCTTGGCAAAAGTTGCGATCGCGCTGAA
>DATEGZ010000204.1:0-19867 GCA_035279905.1 Vicinamibacterales bacterium | reverse complement strand
GTTTTCCGACACGTGCGTGCCCGGCTGGTATTCGAGCGCCTCGGTGAGCAGCGCGCCGCCGCCCGCGGACCAGTACCCGACGCGTCGCGGCGCGCCCGAGAACCAGGCGAGGACGTTGCTCCGGATGTCGGGCTCGAAGTTCACGACGAGATCGTACTGGCGCCGGCGCCAGCCTCGCGCGTGCGCGATCAAGGCCGGCCACGACAACGCCGCGGCGCCGCGCGCGAGCCACGGCGCGTCGACGGCGTCGATCGACGTGACCTCCGGGATCAGCCGCGCGAGCGGCACATTCCAGCTGCCGACGGCCAGATCGATCTCGGCCGTGGGCCACGCCGCGCGCGCGTCGCGGATCGCGTCGAGCACCATCAGGAGATCGCCGATGCGCTCGAGCCGCAGCAACAGGACGCGCCGCACGTCGCCACGGGCGCCGCCGCGCGACGAGACCCAGCCGATGGGCGCGAGGGCGACGTCCGCGGCGCGCACCAGGGCACGCTCGCGAGGTTCGTAGATCTGCAGGCGGCGCATGTCAGTGCACGTCCACGCGATCGACCATGACCCCGAGACGGCGGTCGTCCGTCCCGCCGAGGAAATCCCGCGGCACCCACACGGTGGACTCGAGCGTGAGCTGTGCCGGATCGGTTGCAGCCGCCGCCAGCCGGACGAGATCGGCCGGAAGCGGGAGGCGGTACTCCTGGAAGCCCGGTCGCACGTCGATCGTTCCGATGATAGTGCCGTTGAACCGCACGGTCACTCTCGCCGGCGGCGCCGCCACCGGCCGGCCGCCGTCGTGCATCGTCAGCACGACCTCGCGCTCGCTGCCGGAGAGGCCCGGAATCGCGATGTAGGACAGCGGTCCCGTCCATCGAACCGTCCGTCCTTCACTCGGCTCCTTCGCGTAGAAGCGCACGACGTAGAGGTCGTCGCGATCGCCGATGTCGAGCGAGAACCCGGCGCCGTCGCGGTGGCCGAGCGTGATTTGGTACAGGCTGTAGTCGAAATCCTTGCGGCGCGGCCCCTCCGGATACGTGGTCCAGGGCGTGTTGGCGTATTCCGGCACCTGCACGCGGCCGTCCGCCAGCGGCGTGGCGATGATGCGGCGCGACAACAAGTCCGTACCGCCGCCGCCGATGTAGAGCACGCGCTGGTATTTCGTGAGCGCGTCTTCGATGAACGTCTCGAGCATCCGCTTGTCGGGCTTCGGCGAGGCGAGGACGAGCACGTTGCGCGCGTAGATGTAGGCCAGCGGCACGGCGAACACGTGCGTGTCGGTGCCGGCGTCGCGCGACTCGACGATCGCGAGGTCACGGTCGCCCAGTTTCGTCGAGAGCTGCTCGAGGTACGGAATGATGCCGGCGTACTCGACGTGGTGCGCGATGGGCGCCGCGGCGGCGACGTACTGCTGGCCGAGCCAGAGCAGGAACACGAGGCCGGCGATCGGCCGGGCCAGCCGCCAGCCACGCAGCCTGGAGGTGATGGTGCCGAGCGCGGCGAACGCCACGAGGACGAACGTGCCCGGCAGGATCAACGGCAGCACGCGCCGCTCCATCCAGAAGTGTTCCGGCACGACGCGGATCTTGTAGAAGAACACCAGGGCGAACGCGGCGAACACGATGCCGAACGCCGGCGTGCGCCAGAACGACGACGATCCGAAGAGCGCAAAGCCCGCGAGCGCGGCCACGAGCGCCGACGGCAGCAGGAAGAACTGCGTGAACGTCCTCAGCGCGTACGCGTCGTAGTCGGTCAGTCGTCCTTCCGGGGCGCGCAGGAACAACGCGTAGCCGGCCGCGCCGACGAGCACGGTCGCGATCGCGATCGGCACGACGAGGCGGGCGCGATCGCCAAACCGGCGCCTGAGCATTGCCAGCGCCACAAGCCCCGCGATGCCGCCGCCCACCGCGACCCAGGTGAGGCCGCGCGAGACGGAATCCGTGAATCTGATTGGCGTGATCAGATACGACTCGAGCGGACCCGTCAGGTAGGCGAGCGAAAGCCCGCCGCCGATCGCGAGCGTGATCAGAAAACTCGCGCGCGGCCGCGTTCCCGTCACGATCCACGCCAGCACGATCGTGGCGGCGAGGCCGGCCGCAACGAGCAGACCGTCCAGCCGCGTGAAGATCAAGAGCGTCGCCAGCACGCCCGCCACCGGCCCGAAAAACGCGTCATCGTCCTGGTGCGCGCGCGTGAAGGCGAGCAGCGTCGCGAACACGAGCGCCTGCAGCTGGATCTCCGAATTGGGGTACCGGGCGAACCACAGCTCGACGACGTGGACGGAGAGGAGCGCCGCCGCGGCAAACGCGGTGATCGGCCCGACCAGCCGCGCAGCAAAGACATACAACGCGACGAGGCCGAGGATCGCCCACGCCGAGACCGCCAGCCGCGCGCCGCTGAGGCCGTCGAGGCCATAGGCGATCGCGATCGAGGCGGGAAACCCGTGCGGCAGCTGGCCCGTGACCTCGCCGGTCGCCGTGTGCTCGACGAAGAAGCCCATGAATCGCACGCTGTCGTACGGCTGCCCGAGGTACGGCGGAAAGAACAGCGGATCGAGCGCCGCCGGCACCGCTTCGACGACCGGGTCGTGGATCACGATCGATCCGCGCTGCGCGATCTGAATGCCTTCGTTGATGTACGTGCCGGGATCCTTGCCGCCGATGATGTACTCGGACGTCGGATAGAACCGCACGAGGCCGATGGCAACCAGCACCAGCGGCAGCGCGATCGTCCACCGGATGGATGTGGCCTCGCCGCGATAGAGCAATCGACGCGGGCCCGCGAGGACGATCACGCCGGAGACGATCGCGTTGACGGCGAGCAGCCGTTCGAAGCGGTACGCGCCAACCGACGCGAGCGCCAGAACCAGCGCGAGCGACCACGCCGCGCTGAGGACGATGTGCCAGAAGACGCGCTCTTCGGCGTCGAGCGCCGCGCGGCGCGCGCGGTTGGCGACGGGCAGTCGATAGAGCAGCGCGCCCGGCACGTAGGCCACGAGCAGCGCTGCCAGAACCAAACGGATCATTGCACGCCGGACACCAGCGAGCCGTGCGCGCCGCGGTAGGCCAGCACGGCCGCGGCGACGACATCGGCGTCGGCGTCGGGCAGCCGCGGGTGGAGCGGGAGCGAGCACACTTCAGCGCAGACGCGATCGGCGATCGGGCACGCGGCGGATGGATAACCCGCGAACGCCGCCTGACGCGGCAGCGGAATCGGGTAGTGCACGAGCGTGCCGACGCCCTGCGCGGTCAGGTGCGCCTGAAACGCGTCACGGTCACGCACGAGGACCGGAAACAAGTGATACACGTGACCCGGATCGCACTCCGGCGGCACGACGACGGAACCCTGGGCCAGCGCAGCGCGATAGCGCGCGGCGATCGCGCGGCGTCGAGCGTTGCCGGCGGCGAGCAGCGGCAGGCGCGCGCGCAGGACGGCCGCCTGCACCTCGTCGAGCCGGCTGTTCACGCCGAACTCCGGGTGATGGTACCGATCGGTTTGTCCGCCGTTGCGCACGCGCTTCAGCCGCTCGGCCAGCGCCGCGTCGTTGGTCGCGACGGCGCCGGCGTCGCCGAGCGCGCCGAGATTCTTCGTCGGATAAAAGCTGTACGCGCCCGCGGCGCCGAACGTGCCGACCGGCCGTCCCTCGCAGGTCGCGCCGTGCGCCTGACACGCGTCCTCGACGATCGCCAGCCCGCGCTTCGACGCGATGGCTTGAAACGCCGGCATGTCCGCCGGCTGCCCGTAGATGTGCACCGGCATGATCGCGGCCGTGCGCGAGGTGATCGCCGCCTCGGTCGCGCGCGGATCCAGCGTCAGCCGCGCGGGATCGATATCCGCGAACACGGGCGTCGCGCCAGCCATCGCAATCGCGAGCCCGGAGAACGCCGCGGACAACGGCGACGTGATCACTTCGTCGCCCTCGCCAATCCCGAGCGCGCGCAGGACGAGCGCGAGCGCGTCGGTGCCGTTGCCGACCCCCACGGCGTGCGTGGTGCCGCACGCCGCGGCGAACTCGCGCTCGAACGCCTCGAGCTCGGGGCCGAGGATGAACCAGCCGCGATCGATCACCCGGTGAATGCCCTCGCGCACGGCCGCGTCGTCGGGACCGGGCGTGAGCGCCATGAACGGCACGCGCGTGCTCATGACGCGCCGGCTCCTTCCGGCGCCGCAATGTACTTCGCGAAGTGCTCGCGATAGTACGCGAGCGTGCGGCCGAGGCCCTCGCGCAGGTCGACCGCCGGCGTCCAGCCGGTCGCGCGGGTGAACTTCGTCGAGTCGGAGTAGAAGGAGCCGATGTCGATCCGGCGCTTCTCGTCGGGCCACGGCACGAACTTCGACGAGCCCCGTCCGGCCGCCTCGATCAGGATCTTCACGAGATCGCTGTGGGCGATGGGCTCGGTGCCGCCGACGTTGAACGCCTCGCCGTTGGTCGCGTCCGACGCGCCCGCGCGCAGGAACGCGTCCGACACGTCGTCGACGTACACGAAATCGCGCATCTGCGACCCGTCGCCGTAGATCTCGATCTGCTTGCCCTCGAGCGCCAGGCGGATGAACCAGCCGATGAACCCCTGCCGGTTGTGCCGGATGAGCTGGCGCGGGCCGTAGACGTTGGTCAGCCGCAGCGAGCAGGCGCGCACGCCAAACACGTTGTTGTAGACCATGTGGTAGTACTCGCCGGCCGCCTTGTTGATGCCGTTGATGTCGGTCGGGCGCACGAGGTGCGTTTCGTCGACCGGCAGCCGGTCCGGACGTCCGTAGATCTGGCGCGTGCCGGCGAACACGACCTTCGTCGTCGGATTGCGCTGCCGGCATGCTTCGAGAATCGTGAGCTGGCTGCGGCAGTTGATCTCGAGGTCCGTGTGCGGGTCGCGCATGCTGTCGATGTGACTGACCTGTCCCGCGAGGTTGAAGATCACCTCGCGATCGTGGACGAGGTAGTTCATCGTCGTGCTCTGACGCACGTCGGCGATGTTCACGCGCAGACGCGACTCGACGCCCGCGATGTTGAAGAGGTTGCCGCCGTACTCGGGGATGAGCGAGTCGACGAGCAGGACGTCCGCGCCGAGATCGACGAGCCGGCGCGCGAGGTTGGATCCGATGAACCCGAGGCCGCCGGTGATGAGCACGCGACGGCCGCGATAGAACTCGCGGTAGTCGACGTTCATGAGCGATCGCGTCCGGCCCGCGCCGCGGCTCCCTGTCCCGCGTCCGGCCCCGACGCGCGCTCGCCACGCCGGTGCCGGCCGACGATGACGAGTTGAAACCACAGCGCCGCGACGTCCACCGCAGTGCGCGCGAGCCGGCGGAAATTGAAGAACTGCGACCGGCCGAACGCGCGATGGTAATGGTGCACCGGAACTTCCGCGATCGTGAAGCCTGCGTCCGTGATCTTCTTCATCATCTCCAGGCAGATGACGCCGCTGCTGCGCTCGAGCTGCACGCGCTCGAAGATCGAGCGGCGCATCAATCGGAAGTCGCAATCCACGTCGCGCACTTTCAAGCCGAACAGAATCTTGACCGTCCAGTGATACACGCGCCCGATGACGATGCGGTGCGCCGGGTCGGAGCGGCTGACCTTGTACCCGTTCACGAGGTCGACGCCTTCGACCATCGCCGGCCACAGCAGCTCCAGCTCCGCCGGGTCGTACTGGGCATCGCCGTCGGTGTAGAAGATGAACTCTTTCTCCGCGCTCGAGAAGCCCGTGCGCAGCGCGCCGCCGTAGCCACGGTTCTTCGGATGGTGGATGACCTTCACCTCCGGATAGGTTCGCGCGAGCTCGTCGGCGATCTCGGGCGTCGCATCGCGGCTGCCGTCGTCGACGACGATGACCTCGAAGTCGGACGTCAGTTTCTGGGCGGTCTTGCGCGCCGTGATGACGAGACTGGCGATCGTTCCGGCGTCATTGAGGGCCGGAAAGAAGATCGACAGGCCTGCCGCGCGCTTCGGGGAGTCAGCCGCCATTCTGCTCCACAACGCTAGCATGGTACAGCGCTTCAAAACGCTCGGCGACGCGCGGCCAGCCAAAATCCTGGACGACGCGGGCGCGCGCGGCGGCCCCGAGCCGCCGCCCCGCATCGGGTTGCGCCAGGAGCCCTGAAATCGCCCCGGCGAGCGCCGCCGCGTCGCGTTCGTGGACCACGCGTGCCGTGACGCCGTCGCGCATCACCTGCGCCAGGCCCCCGGCCGTGGTCGAGACGATCGGAGTCGCCGACGCCATGGCTTCGAGCGCGAAGTTCGGCAGGCCGTCGACGTTGCCGGCGTCGTCTTTGATAGACGGCACTGCGATGACATCGGCCGCGGCCATCAACCGGGCGACCTCGTCCTGCGGCTGCGCGCCGAGGAACCGGACGATCTGACCGGCGCCGGCGTTCCGCGCGCGCGCGGAGAGCTCATTTCCGAGATCGCCGTCACCCGCGATCAGCACCTGCAGCGCCGGCACCTCCGCAGCCAGGCGCGCGGCCGCGTCGATCAAGAACTCGAAGCCCTTCTTGCGGACGAGGCGGCCGGCGGCAAAGACGATCGGGCCGTCGCCGAGTCCGAGGTGGCGACGCGTGGCTGTCCGGGTGTCAGCGGAGGGCGCGAATCGCGCGCTGTCCACTCCGTACGGCACCGTCTCCGTGCGCGTGATGTCCGCGCCGAGCGCGATCGATCGCTCGCGCAGGTCGTCGCTGCACGCGGTGACGCGCGCGGCCTGCCGGAACACGCGATGTGCCGCGCGGCGCACCGTGGCGCGCCGCTCGGCCAGATACACGTCCGATCCGTGCACGCTGACGACGAGCGGCAGCGACCCGCGAGCGAGATTCGCCATCACGCCACCGGGCACGACCCAGTGGCCGTGCATGACGGTGGCGCGCTTCTTCGAGGCCACACGCCACGCCTTGAACGCGCCGGCGGCCAGGGCAATCGGCGCCACGGCCCACGCGGCGCCGCGCACGTCGGTGTCCGCCCGCAAGCCCGACGCGTACCCGAACACGTTCAACGCGGGCACCGGCGCGTAGTGAAAGAAGTGAAAGTAGACGCCGTCCTCGACTTTGCCGCGCGTGATGGCCGGATGCCACGGCGCGACGAGGTGGACCTCGTGCCCGCGCGCGGCTACGCCCTTGGCGATCGGCTCCATGAAGCTGCCGATGCCGTCGCCCGGAAACCGGGGGTACGACGTGGCGACCATGACGACAACGTGACGCCCGGCCATGCGCTCAGCCTGTCGATCGTTTCACGCGCCCGCCGCGCAGGACCAGCCGCCACGGCGTGAGCAAGGACTCGACGAGGACGTTCCCCGAGACCTTCGAGTAGCCCTCGGCGCGCTCGACGAACACGATCGGCACCTCGCCGATGCGGCAGCCGCCGCGCGCGGCGGCGTACAGCATCTCCGTCAGAAACGCGTACCCGCTGGCCTTCGCGTGATCGAGCGGCATCTTCGCCAGCGCAGCGCGCCGCCATACGCGAAACCCGCTCGTGCAATCGTGCGCCGAGAGGCCCGTGATGAACCGGATGTAGCGATTCGCGAACGCGCTGAGCGCGATGCGGTGCAGCGGCCAGTTCACGACGCTGATCCCGCGCAGATACCGCGATCCGATCGCGAGATCGCACCCCTCGAGCGCCGCCACCAGGTCCGGCAGATATTTCGGATCGTGCGACAGGTCGGCGTCCATCTGGCCGATCGCGTCGGCGTCCGTCGCGAGCGCGCGCCGCAGACCATCGACGTACGATCGCCCGAGGCCGCGCGCGCCGGTGCGGTGCAGCACCTCCATGCGGCCGTTGGACTTCACCGCCAGCGCGTCCGCGATGTCGCCCGTACCGTCCGGCGATCCGTCGTCGACGACGAGCAAGCGAGCGAACGGATGGCGGAGGATCGCCTCGCTCACGCGCTCGATGTTGGGCCGCTCGTTGTACGTCGGCAGGACGACGAGAAGCGTCATGCGGGGCTCACCGGTTTCGGCTCGCGCGCCAGGCCCGAGGCCGCGCAGACGATCAACACGGGATCGATGATGGGAATGCGATAGCGCTCGTGCGGAAAGAGGACGAGCGCGGTCACGACGGCCGACCCGCCAAGCAGCCACAGGCCCGGGATCCACCGGCGGCGGGCGGTGGACCGCCAGAATCCGATGAACGCGAAGGGCAGCAACACGAGGTACGGTCCCGCTGACGCGGCGTAGTACCGCGCCGAGTGCAGGCTGTACGACGGGCCGGCGGGGACGATGAGAAAGAACAGCTTCGTCGCCTCGAGCACGAGCCAGCGTCCGGGGTTCGAGCGGATCCAGTCGAAGGCGGCGCCGTAGTAGATCGGTTCGAGCTCGCGCTCCGAGAGGCCTGCGTGCGCCTTGCGGAACTCGGCGTGGGCGATCTGCAGATCGTGATTGCTCGCGAGATCGCCGTCGCCGACCGCCCGAGGATGATTGCCGATCCAGAAGTTGACGCCGCCGTCGGCGGCGATCAGCACGACGCGCCCGTCGTGCAGGTAGTTGCGTACCGTCCACGGCGCGATGACCAGCACGGCGCCGAGGGCGAATGCGGCGACGCGCTTAGGCCACCGGCGCCACGCGAGCCACACGGCCGCCAGCCCGATGAAGACGACCATCGCGGGCCGCACGAGCGCGGCTGCGGCCGCGAGGACGCCCGCGGCGCCCGCGAGCATCGTCGCGCGTGCGGTCGCGGGGCGCACGGAGACGGAAAGCACGGCCGCCGCCGCCAATCCCATCGGCCAGAACAGCGCCTCGCTGAACGCGCGCGACGAAATCGCGACGAGCGGCGGGTGACACGCGGCGATCCACGCCGCGATTGCGGCCGCGCGCTGGCTCGCGAACTGTCCGGCGAACCAGCCCACCAGCAGCACGCCGGCCGCTCCGACGCACGACTGCGCGATCTTGACGCTGGCCGGCACCTCGCTCGTCACGTTCCGCCCGCCGCCGACGAGCGCCAGAAACGCGGGATAGCCGGGCGCGCGATCGAATTGATCGCGCGACTGTTCGAGCAGCGCGGCGTCGTAAGCGAAGCCGCCCCCGGCGGCCAGACTGCGCGCGAGCGACAGGTACTCCTGCTCGTCGCGCGTGAGCGGCTGCTGCACCCAGTAACCGAGTCCGAACGCCAGCCGCAGCAGCAGCCCGGCGGCCGCCGCGATCGCCAGAGCTCTACTTGCGGCCATCGAAGCGCAACGCGGACACCTGCTCGGAGACCAGCCCCACGAAGAAAATGATGACGGCCAGCATGATGAGCAGGACCGAGGAGTTCGTCACGTGCTGCTGCGTGGCGATTGTCCACACCGCGTAGCCGGCGCCGAGCAGGAACGACGCGCCGGCGACGGGCAGGAACACGCGCAGCGGGCTGAAGATCGTCATCACGCGAAGCATGATGAGCAGGAACTTGGGCCCGTCGCGCGAGAGACGAATCTTCGACGTGCCGACGCGCGCCCGCGCGTGCACCGGCTCGAACGCGACGCTGTAGCCCGCCTTGATGAACGCCAGCGTGGTCGTCGTCGGCGTCGAGAAGCCGTTGGGCAGCAGGTGCAGGAATTCCATCAGGCCGTCGCGGCGCGCCGCGCGGAACCCCGACGTGAGATCCGGAATCGTCCGCTCGGTCAGAAAGCTCGCGAGCCGGTTGAGGACGAGGTTGCCGAACCGCCGTGTCGATCCGGCCTGCGTTTCGTCGGATCGCGCGCCGACGACGAGGTCGTACTCGCCGAGCTTCGCGACGAGGCGCAGCGCGTCGGCCGGCTGGTGCTGGCCGTCGCCGTCGAGGACGAGCACGAACTCGCCCGTGGCGGCGCGAATCCCGCTCTTGACCGCCGCGCCGTTGCCTTTGTTGTACGGATGGCGAACGACCCGCGCGCCGGCCTCCGCGGCGCGCGCCCCCGTCTCGTCCGTCGAGCCGTCGTCGATCACGAGCACTTCGCGCCAGCGCGCGGCCGCGATGAGCTCGCTCACGACGCCGCCGATGGCCGCCGACTCGTTGCACGCGGGGATGACGACCGAGACGGCGCCGGGATCGGCCACGTCAGCGCTCCTGATCCTCGCGCTCGGGGCGGGCTCGCTCGCCCAGCTCCATCGAGCGCACGCGGTAGAGCAGATCTTCGAGCAGCTTGCGCGTGCCGGAAATCACGTCGGCCAGAAGACCGATGAGCACGATCTGGAAGCCGACGATCATCAGCATGGCGGCGAGGATCAACGACTGGACCTTGCCGGCGCTCTCGTGCGTGAAGAGATAGAAGTAGACGAACCGGCCGGCGATCGCGAGGCCGATCAGGAACACGAAGGAGCCGAGGTACGTGAACACCTTCAGCGGCTCGTACATCGAGTAGATACGGACGATCGTCGCGCTCGACGCCTTGATGTAGGAAAACACGCTGTCGAAGAGCCGCGACGGCCGCGTGCGCGCGTTGCTGCCGACGGCGACGTGCGCGATCGCCATCTTCTTCTTGCCCGCCTGGATGATCGACTCGAGCGTGTAGGAGAACTCGGACACGATGTTCATCTGCAGCGCCGCCTGCCGCGTGTACGCGCGGAAACCGCTCGTCGTGTCCGGTACCTGCGTGCCGGAGACTTGGCGCACGACCCAGCTGCCCACGCGCTGCAGCAACCGCTTGGACCACGACATGTGTCGCAGATCGCGGATGTTGCGATCGCCGATGACGATGTCCGCCTGTCCGCTCTGGAGCGGGGCGAGCAGCCGCGCGATGTCCGCGCCGGCGTACTGGTTGTCCGCGTCGGTGTTGACGATGAAGTCCGCGCCCGCCTTGAGGCTCGCGTCGATGCCCGCCATGAAGGCCGCCGCCAGACCCTTGCGGCGGCGGAAGCGCACGACGTGCGTGACGCCGTGCGCGCGCGCGACCGTCACCGTGTCGTCGCGCGACCCGTCGTCGATGATGAGCGTCTCGATGACGTCGATCCCCGGCACCGAGGCCGGCAGATCGGCCAGGGTGGCCGGGAGCGTCTCGGCCTCGTTGAGGCAGGGGATCTGAATGATGAGCTTCATCGGGTCGCTATCCGACCAGCCGCTCGATGACGCCTTCCCACGTGATCGTGCGCGCGCGCTCGTAGCCGGCGTGTCCCCACGCCGCGGCGCGCTGCGGATCGGCGTGCAGCCGGCCGAGCGCCTCGCCCAACGCCTCGGGCGTCGCCTCGGCGACGCAGCCGTTCACGCCGTCGATCACGAACTCGTTCGGGCCGCCGGCGTCGGTCGTCGTGACCACCGGCTTGTGCGCCAGAAACGCCTCGATCGTGACGTAGCCGTAGTCCTCATCGTACGGAGGAAAGATTACCCCGAGCGCGCCGGCATATAGATCAATGAGATCGCCGTCGTTGATCTCGCCCAGAAACCGCACCCGGTCGGACAAGTTGAGCGACGCCGTCAGCTCCTCGAGCGCGGCGCGCTGCGTGCCGGTGCCGGCGATGAGGAGCGAGAGGCCCGCGGGCGCGTGCGCAAGCGCGCGAATCGCGAGATCGACGCGCTTGACCGACTCGAGCCGTCCCACCGACAGCACGTACCCCTGCGACGCGCCCTCGCGCAGCCTGGCGGCCAGGCGCGGCGGATGGTACAGCGGCGCGACGTCGAGGCCGTTGTAACGCGCGGTCCGAGCGGCGGTGTTGGCCGCGTTGGCGAACCGCCGCCGGCACTCCGCGAGCATCGCGGTGTCGAGCGCGATCAACCGCTCGCGCATCGCGACGTCGTCTTCGATGTGGAAGAAGTCGCTGTAGCGCGTGCCGGCGAGCTCGTACGCCGCGCGGTACTGGTGAATGAGCCAGACGACCTTGTTCGGGTGACGGACGAAGTACGTCGGAAACTTCGTCGCGATCACCAGGTCGATCGGCCGTCCGTTGCTCTCGCTGAGATCGAGCAGCCGCCACGCCGCGGCGTGCGCGAGAATCTCCTGCTTGGGATACCACTTGAAAGGAACGCTGACGAGCTCGGTGTCGTACCCGGCGCGCCGCAGCTGGCCGACCAGCTCACGAACGTGAAACTCGGCCCCGCCCTGCACGAAGGGCACCTGCGCTTCGCACACGAGAATCGTCCGGATCATTCACGCAATCGCGGCGAAATCGTATCACGTGGCGCAGGGACGTCAGGCATCACGTTGCGTGCCGGAACTCAATCACATCCCCGTCCGCCACGCGATACTCCTTGCCCTCGAGCCGCAGCTCGCCGTGATCCCGGCAGGCGGCGAGCGACCCGCGCGCGAGCAGCCGTTCGCACGGAACGACTTCGGCGCGAATGAAGCCGCGCTGGATGTCGGAGTGAATCGCCCCGGCCGCTTCCTGCGCGGGCGTGTCGCGCGGAATCGACCACGCGCGGCATTCGTCCTCGCCGACGGTGAAAAAGGAGATGTAGCCCAGCAGGTCGTACGCCGCGCGGATCACGCGATCGAGCCCCGACGCGCGCAGCCCGAGGTCTTTCATGAACGCGTCGGCGTCGGCCGCGTCGAGCTGTGAGATCTCGAGCTCGATCTTCGCGCAGACGCCGACCGCCGCCGTGCGCGTCTCGGCGAGCAGATCCGTCAGCCCGAACGCCGCGGCCGCCTCGTCCGTCCTGCTGACGTCCGCCTCGTCGAGATTCACGACGATGAGCAGCGGTTTGGCCGAGAGGAATTGAAAGCCGCGCAGCCGCCGCAGATCCTCGCCCTCGAGCCCGAGCGTGCGCAACGCCTTGCCGGACTCGAGCGCTGCCTTGCAGCGCACGAGGATCGCTTGCTCTTTCACGAGATCGGGCAGAGCGCTCTTCTTCAGATCTTTTTCGAGCCGCTCGAGCCGGCGCTCCGCGACGCCGAGATCGGCCAGCAGGAGCTCGTCCTCGATCGTGCGCGCGTCGCGCACAGGCGAGATCGTCTCCTGCGGATGCGGCACCGACGCGTCGCGGAACGCGCGCACGACGTGCAGCAGCGCGTCCGCGTTGCGGTACGCGACGACGTCGACGAGCGACTTCGCGCCCGTCTGGCCGGCCGCCATGTCCGCGAACTCGACCGTGGCCGGCACGCGCTTTTGCGGCTGGAACATCGCCGTCAATTGATCGAGTCGCTCGTCGGGCACCCGGGAGATGCCGACGTTGGCTTCTGCCTTGCCCCGGGTCCGGGTCGCCTCGCGCGTGCTCGTCAGCAGTTGGAAGAGCGTGCTCTTTCCGGAGGAGGGCAGTCCAATGAGTCCCGCGCGCAACATAGACGAACCCGAGATGCTATCACGCCCGTGAATTTTCGCCCGACTTTCGTCTCAATTCGAGGGCGAAGAAAAAACGTAAGTCTAGTCCTGTCTGTACTTTGCGATTGACACGTCCGATATGTACTTCTACCATGCGCGTGGAGTTAGCTGGAACAAAGTGGAGTGGACGTGCTTCGGGGAAGCTATCCCGCCAAGATAGATGACAAAGGGCGGCTGAAGATTCCCAACGCCTTTCGGGCGCTTGTGGAGGACCAGCACGGGGCTGGTCTGTACCTCACCAGCTTGAGCGGCGACTCGGTGCGCATCTACCCCATGAACGAGTGGCTGGCGGTGGAGGCGCGCGTCGCGCGCATGCCTTCCGCCCATCCCGCTCGACTGAAGTTTCTCGACCGCGTGAACTACTACGGCCAGGTCGGGGAGTTCGACGTGCAGGGTCGGGTGTTGATCCCCGGCCGGCTGCGCGACGCGGCCGGCATGACCGGCGACGTCGACGTGCTGGGCCAGATGACGTACCTCGAAGTCTGGAACCACGATCGGCTCCTGGCCAAGCTCAACCGCGAGCCGTTCACGGACGACGACGCGCGGGCGCTCGCCGAATTCGGCATTTGAGGTGGCGTCGCATGAGCCGGTGCTGGTCTCGGAGGTCGTCTCGTTCCTGCGGCCTCGGCTCAACGGCGTTTACGTGGACGGCACAGTCGGACTGGGCGGACACGCGTCAGCGTTGCTCGAGGCAGGCGCCGGCCGGCTGATCGGCATCGACCGCGACGAGGCCGCATTGGCTCTGGCCGCGCCGGTGCTCGCCGGAGCGGGGACGCGAGTCGATCTGGTGCACGCCGACTACCGCGACCTTCCGCGCGTGCTGGTGGATCGCGGGCTGGAGCGCGTCGCGGGCATCGTCGTGGACTTGGGCGTGTCGTCGCTGCAGCTCGACGACGCGACGCGGGGATTCAGTTTTCGGCTGTCGGGGCCGCTCGACATGCGAATGGATCGATCGAGCGGGCACACGGCGGCCGAGATGATTGCGTCGGCCGAAGAGGCGACGCTGGCGGATGTGATTTGGCGCTTCGGGGAGGAGCGCCATGCCCGGCGGATCGCGCGCGCGATCGTTCGCGCGCGCGCCCGCCAGGCGTTGACGGAGACGGGAGCACTGGCGTCGGTCGTACGCGCCGCGGCCGGCGGGCGGGGGAGACAGCGCATCGATCCAGCGACGCGCACGTTCCAGGCCCTGCGAATCTGGGTGAACCGGGAGCTCGACGGCCTCGAACGATTTCTCGAAGAGGCGGTCGCGGCGCTCGAACCCGGCGCGCGGTTGGCGGTCATCGCGTTCCACTCGCTCGAAGACCGCGTCGTCAAGCACACCTTTCGCCGGCTGGCGGCCGACGGGGCAGTGGCGCTCGTGACGCGCAAGCCGGTCGGGCCGGGGGACGAGGAAGTTCAGCGCAATCCGCGGGCGCGCAGCGCCCGGCTTCGCGTCGTGGAGAAGACGGCATGAGCATCGACGTCGAATACGCCATTAAGAAAGACATTCGCAACAACCCGGTCGTCCGCGAAGTCGACCATGGGCAGAAGCGCGAGTTCCTGCGCACGCTCTGGCTGGCGGTCGTGGTCGTCGGCACGCTGCTGTTTGCGGTGTGGCAGCACCTCCAGGTCGTGCAGTACGGCTACGACATCGAGACGGCGCGCCGGTTGCTCGCCGAGGAGGAGACGAAGAGCCGGCAGCTGCGCGTCGAGTACGAGCGGGTGCACGCGCCGCAGTACCTCGCGGCGCGCGCGACGCAGGAGCTGCACATGGCGCACCCCGCCTCGAACGACACGCTCGTGATCGACAAGGTGCCGGCGACGACGGCCGGCAAGGGGATCGTGGCCGCGGTTCGGTGAAAGGCGGAGCCTGTGATCGACGTACTGCAGACGACTGAGCGGCCCGGCGAGGCCTTTGAAGTTCAGTGGCGGCAGGGGATCAAACGCCGCGTCGTGGCCATCCTGGCCGCGATCACGCTCTGGGGATCCGTCGTGCAGGCGCGGCTCCTCTGGCTCCAGGTCATCGAGCACGACACCTACGTGACGGCTGCGCTCAATCAGCAGCGCAAGCACATAACCGTGCCCGCGCCACGCGGCGACATCGTCGATCGCCACGGACAGATGCTCGCGACGTCGGCCGAAGGCACCGCGATCACCGCCGATCCTTCCGATGTCGACGACCCGGTGGCCACGGCGGCGCAGCTGTGCGCGGCGCTGGGCGACTGCTCGCCGACAGAAAGGGCTGACTTCGTTGCCAAGCTGTCTGACCGGAAGCGCGAGTTCGCGTGGTTGCGCCGCTGGCGCGCGGTGTCGGGAAAGCAAGTGGAGCGGGTGCGGGCGCTCCAGCTGCAAGGCATCTCGCTCACGGCCGAACCCGGCCGGTACTACCCGAACGGGTGGCTGGCCGCGCATCTGCTTGGATTCGTCGGCGTCGGCGACGGCCTGAACAACGAGGGGCTCGCTGGACTCGAGCTCGTCTATGACGATGTGGTTGGCGGCCAGCCCGGTGAGTTCCTGATCGAGCGGGACGGCAAAAAGCCCATGCAGACGCGCGTCGAAGTGCCGGCGGTGCCCGGCGCGACGCTCGAGCTGACGATCGATCGGAATGTGCAGTGGATCGCAGAGCGCGAGCTCGAAACCGCGGTGAAGGAGCACGACGCGCGGGGTGGGACCGTGATCGTCATGAATCCGATGACTGGCGAGATCCTCGCGATGGCGAGCTATCCCACGTTCAACCCCAACTCGCCCGGCGCCTTCACGACAGACGAGCGGCGCAATCGCGCGACGCAGGATGTGTACGAGCCGGGATCAACGTTCAAGATCGTCACCGCGGGAGCGGCGCTCCAGGAAGGTGTGCTCAAGGCGACGGAAATGATCGACACCAATCCTGGCTCCATCACGTTCAAGGGCCGGAAGCCGATTACCGAAGCCAAGGGGCACAACTACGGGGTGCTTTCGTTCATGGACGTGATCGTCAAGTCCAGCAACGTCGGCGCGATCAAGGCGGGGCTGCGTGTCGGCGCCGTGCTGATGAGCCGTTACGTCCACCGGTTCGGCTTTGGCGAAGTACTCGGCTCCGATTTCAAGGGTCAGAGCGCCGGCATCGTCGCTCCGGAGTCAAAGATCGATGAGAGCACGCTCGCGTCGATGTCGATGGGCTACAACATCAGCGTCACGCCGCTGCAGATGGTGACGGCCGCGAGCGCGGTCGCCAACGGCGGCACGCTCTACGCCCCGCACGTCGTGGCCGCGATCGTCCGTGACGGCAAGCGCGAAGTCGTCGCGCCGAAGGTCCTGCGTCGGGCGATCGACCCGGAGACCGCCGCGATCATCACGACGTTCATGGAAGGCGTCGTCGAGCGCGGCACGGCCAAGGCGGCCCAGATGGATCGCTATCAGGTGGCCGGCAAGACGGGCACCGCGCAGCAGCTCGTCGACCACCGCTACGCGAACGTGTACAACTCGTCGTTCGTCGGATTCGTTCCGTCGCGCAATCCGGTTCTCACGATTCTCGTCGTCATCGACGACCCGCGCCAGGGCGGGCACTACGGCGGCGAAGTGGCCGCGCCGGTATTCAAGCGCATCGCCGACCAGGCGCTGCGCCAGATGGCCGTGCCGCCGACGATTCGCCCGGTTCCGCCGATCGTCGTCGCGGGGGCCCCGGCGCCCGTCGTGTCCTCGCCAGAGCTGCCGACGGTGATCCCGGCCATGACGTCCGTGGGCGACCGCAAGCCGATGCCGGACGTGCGTGGGCTCGCGGCGCGCGATGCGGTGCGAGCTCTCGGCCGCGCGGGCTTGCTGGTGCGGCTACGGGGTTCCGGATTCGTCACCGCGCAAACGCCCGAGCCGGGACAACTCGTCCAGTCCGGCGAAGTCAGCGTGCTCGATCTCCATCGGTCGCCGCAGGACGCGTCGAAGCCGTCCGGGTCGCCCGGGGGCAAGGGGCGATGACACTGTCCGCGCTGGTGGCCGCGGCGAGGTCGCTCGCGCCCGACGCCCGGTCGATCGTGACCGGCGCCGGCCGCGCCGACGTCCGCGTGACGGGCGTGACGCACGATTCCCGCGCGGTGTCGGCGGGCACGGTGTTCGTCGCCGTGCACGGCCAGCGTCACGACGGCACGGCGTTCGCCGCGGATGCCGTCAGGCGCGGCGCGATCGCGGTGATCGCGGAGACGCCGCGTCCGGCCGCCACGACAGTGCCCTGGATTCGCACGACCGACGCGCGGCTGGCGCTCGCCGAGCTCGCGTCGATCGTCTTCAACCATCCCAGCGAGCAGCTCACGGTCGTCGGCGTGACCGGCACCAACGGCAAGACGACGACGACGTACTTGCTGGCGTCGGTATTCGACGCGGCCGGCCGCCCGTGCGGACGGCTCGGTACGGTGAGCGTTCGCACCGGCGCGGGGCCGCAGTCGGAGCGCGACGCCGCGCACACGACGCCAGAGGCGTCGGAGGTCCAGCGCCTGCTTCGCGAGATGGTCGAAGCCGGCTGCAAGGCGTGCGCGATGGAGGTCTCCTCGCACGCGCTGGTGCTGCACCGCGTCGCGTACCTGCGATTTGCTGCGGGCATCTTCACGAACCTCACGCGCGATCATCTGGATTTTCACGGCGACATGGCGCAGTACTTCGCGGCCAAGCGGCGGCTGTTCGAGATGCTGCCGGCCGGCGCGCCCGCGATCGTCAACGTCGACGACCCACGCGGGCTCGAGCTGGCGAAGACGCTGCCGCGCGTGGTGACCTTCGGGATCGATCGGCCCGCCGACGTGCGCGCACCCGCGGTGCACTCCTCGCTCGAAGGCCTCGCGTTCGAGGCGGAGACGCCGCGCGGTCCGATCGCGATCCGGTCGCCGCTCGTGGGCCGGCCGAATGTCTACAACATCCTCGGCGTCGTCGCGACCGCGATCGCGCTCGACGTGCCGACGGCGGCGATTGAAGAAGGCCTCGCGCGGCTCGAGAACGTGCCTGGCCGCTTCCAGGTCGTGTCCGGCAGCAGCGACGACGTGCGCGTGACGGTGGACTACGCGCACACCGATGACGCCCTGAAAAATTTGCTCGAAACTGCACGCCCGCTGGCTCAGGGCCGGCTCGTCACTGTTTTCGGCTGCGGCGGCGATCGCGATAGGACCAAGCGCCCGCTGATGGGCGCGGTCGCCGCGCGGCTGAGCGACTTCGTCGTGCTGACGTCGGACAACCCGCGCTCGGAGGATCCGGAGCGCATCATCGAGGAGATCCAGCGCGGCCTCGCGCCGCCGGCCGAGCCCGGCGCGCCGAAACGGCCGCAGACGCCGTTCGTCGTGCAAGTCGACCGGCGCAAGGCGATCGAGTACGCGATCAAGATGGCCAAGCCGGGCGATCTCGTGATCATCGCGGGCAAGGGCCACGAGAAATACCAAATCATCGGCGACCGGACGTTGCCTTTCGACGACGTCGAGGTCGTGCGCGCGGCCCTGGGACAGCGCCGGGCCGCTTCACGCGTGTGACGCCCATCGTGAGCGCCGTCGTGCTGACAGCGGGGATGGTCGTGACCGCGACCGGAGGCCGCCTGGTGAACGGCGAGCCGGCGCGGGAGTTTCGCGGCGTCTCGACGGACAGCCGCGCGATCGTGCCGGGGTCGCTCTTTGTCGCCCTGCGCGGCGACCGGTTCGACGGGCACGAATTCGCGGCGGCCGCGATTGCGGCCGGCGCCGCGGGCGTGATCGCGTCCGCGCCGGTCTCCGCCCCCGCGGACGTCGCAGTGATCTCCGTGCCTGACACGCTCGAGGCGCTGCAGCGGCTGGGCCACGACATTCGCCGCCGATCCGGCGCGCGCGTCGTCGCGATCACCGGGAGCGCGGGCAAGACGACGACCAAGGAAGTCACGGCGGAGTTGCTCGCGACGCGCTACGTCGTGTTCCGCAATCGCGGAAATCTCAACAACCACATCGGTCTGCCGCTTTCGCTGACCGAGCTCGCGCAGGGCCAGCAGGTCGCGGTCGTCGAGCTCGGCATGAACCATCCCGGCGAGATCCGCACGCTCGTCGGCATCGCCGATCCCGACGTGCGCGTGTGGACGAACGTCGGCGACGCGCATATCGGGTTCTTCGGATCGCGTGAGGCCATCGCGCGGGCCAAGGCCGAGATCCTCGAGCGCGCGACGCCCGCGACCGTCGTCGTCGCCAACGCCGACGACGCGCTGGTCATGTCGCACGTCGCAAAGTTCACGGGCCGCCGCGTCACGTTCGGCGAGTCTCGGTCGGCCGATGTGCGCGCCAGTCACGTGGTCGATCGCGGGTTTGACGGCACCTCTGCCGCGATCGCGACGCCGGCCGGCGCCGCCGAACTCACCGTGCCGCTTGCCGGACGCGCGCAGCTGTCCAACGTGCTTGCGGCGACCGCGGTCGCGCTCGAGTTCCAGATTCCGCTGCAGGACGTCGTGGCGCGCGTGAAGACGCTGGCGCCGGTGGCGCGCCGTGGCGCGGTCACCACGCTCTCGTCAGGCGTCAGGCTCGTGGACGATTCCTACAACGCCAGCCCGGCCGCGATGGCGGTGATGCTGGCGGCGCTCGCAGCGACGCCGGCGTCCGGGCGCCGCATCGCGGTGCTCGGCGAGATGCTCGAGCTGGGCGATCAAGCGATCGCGCTGCACGACGCGAGTGGACGCGCCGCCGCGCGCGCGGGCGTCAACGAGCTCGTCGTGATCGGCGGCTCGCCGGCCGACGGCCTCGTCGCTGGCGCGACG
>DATEGZ010000203.1:0-21250 GCA_035279905.1 Vicinamibacterales bacterium | reverse complement strand
CAACCCGACCGCGCCGATGGCCACCGGACTCAACAGCGTGTCGTGGAATCTGCGCTACCCGAACGCGACGTCGTTCCCGGGCATGATCCTCTGGGGAGGCGGCGTCACCGGGCCGGCCGCGCCTCCGGGCACGTACACGATTCGCATGACCGTCGACGGCCAGACTCAAACGCAGCCGCTCGTGGTCAAGCGTCATCCGCTCTACTCGGCGACCGATGCCGAGCTCCAGGCGCAGTTCGACCTCGCCATCCAGATTCGCGACAAGACGAGCGAAGCGAACCAGGCCGTGATCGACATCCGCAACCTGAAGACGCAGATCGCGGATCGCCTGGCGAAGAACAACGACGCCAAGCTCAAGGCGAGCGGCGACAAGCTGACCGCGAGCCTCAGCGCCGTCGAGGCCGAGATCTATCAGGTCAAGAACCAGAGCGGCCAGGATCCGCTCAACTACCCGATCAAGACGAACAACCGGCTCGCGGCGCTGCTCTCGATGGTCGGCAACGGCGACGGCAAGCCGACGACCAACGCGCCGATCATCTTTCAGGATCTCGTCAAGGAACTGAAAGCGGAGACGGACAAGCTCGAAGAGACTCTCGTTGGAGAGTTGGCCACCTTCAACGCTGAGGCCAAGCGGCTCGGGTTGGAGCAGGTCATTCGCAAGTGATCGAGAGGTCCGGTGAGATGAGAAGCCCAGACGAACTGAGAGGTCCGCGGTGAACTGAGAAGTCCGGGTGGACTGAGAAGTCCCCCGGACCTCCAGCGAAGCTGCCTAGCTAAACCACGCCGCGACCTGCGGCTTGATGACCTTGCCCAGGGCGTTCCGCGGCAAAGCCGGTACGCACGAGAGCTCCTTCGGGATCTTGTGAGACGACAGGCGCTCGCACAGCCAGGCCTGCGCCTGCTCGAGTGAGAGCGCGGCGCCGGGACCGAGCTCGACGGCGGCGCACACGCGCTCGCCCCATTGCGGGTCGGGCGCGCCGACCACCGCGCAGTCGACGACCGCGGGATGCGCGCGCAGCGCGTCCTCGATCTCGAGCGCCGAGATCTTGTAGCCGCCGCTCTTGATGATGTCGACGCTGAGCCGGCCCAGCAGCCGGTAGCTGCCGTCTTCGAGCACAGCGACGTCGCCCGTGCGAAACCAGTCGTCGTGAAACGCGGCGCGCGTCAGATCCGGCTGGCGCCAGTACTCGAGAAACACGCCGGGCCCGCGCGCTTCGAGTTCCCCGGCGTCCCCGCGCGGCGCCGTGCTGCCCTGCTCGTCAACGAGACGCACCTCGACGCCCGGCAGCGGCAGACCAACGTGTCCGGGCCGCCGCTCGCCCTCGAGCGGATTCGAGAGCACCATGCCCGCCTCGGTGAGCCCGTAGCGCTCGAGCAGCACGTGGCCCGTGATTTCCTGCCAGCGTCCGAGCATCGCGGTCGGCAGCGCGGCCGATCCCGACATCATCACCCGCGCGCGGCCGGCGCCGGCCGACCAGACGCGGCGCAGCCCCTCGGGCGCCGCGTCCCAGGCCGCAATCAGCCGGTGATAGATCGTCGGTACCGCCGTGAAGACCGTGATCTCCCCGGACGCGAGCCGGGCCCACGTCGCGGCCGCGTCGAATCGCGGCGGCATCTCGCAGCACGCGCCCGCGCCGATCGCGCAGCAGAGCACGTTGATGAGCCCGTGCACGTGGTGGAGCGGCAGGACGAGCAGCGTGCGGTCGGCGGCCGTCCACGCCCACGCGGACGTGAGCGAGGCCACGTGGGCCGCGACGTTCGCGTGCGTGAGCACCACGCCCTTCGGCTTCGCGGTGGTGCCGCTCGAGTAGACGATGAGCGCGCGCCGGCCCGGGGCCACGGGCGGCAGATGCGCCGGCGCGGTCTCGAGGAGGCTGTCCGCCGTACAGAGCCGCACGTCGGCCGCGGCCGCGAGCGGCGCGATCGCGTGGGCAAAGCCCTGGCCCGTCACGAGCGTCTCGGCGCCCGAGTCCCGCAGCACGTAGTCGAGCTCCGCGGCTGGATCCGTGACGGCCAGCGGCACGGCGACGCCGCCGGCCTGCCAGACCCCGCGCAGCACGGCGGCGAATTCGAATCCGGGTGGAATCAGGAGCGCGACGCGAGCGCCGCGCGCATCGCCGCCGGGTCCGGCCAGCGACGAGGCCACGCGGGCGGCGGCGGCCGCCAGATCCGCGTGCGTGTTGACACCCCGGCCGTCGACAACGGCCGGGCGCTCGCCGTGCCCGTCGGCGGGCTCAGTGAATGCCATGTCCCATCTGCAGGAAATGCGGATCGGCGCCGAGGCGTCGAATCGCCATTTCCCACGCGGAGGTCGACGGGATTTCGAAGATCAGATCGAGCTCGACCGGCATGATGAGCCAGGCGGACTCGGCCAGCTCGCTGTCGAGCTGCCCGGGCCCCCAGCCCGCGTAGCCGGCGAGCACGACGGTGCGCTTGGGCAGCGGCCGCGACATCAGCGCGCGCCGCAGCAGCACGGGTGAGGCCGACAGGTACAAGCCGGCGCCGACGCTGCGGTGCTCGACGTGCTCAGGCGCCTGCGCGGTCAGGATCCAGCCGCGCTCCGGTTCGACGGGCCCGCCGATGAGCAGCGGCAGATCGTTCGGCTCGGCGACCGGCGGCTCGAGCCGCACGGCTTCCGCCGCCGCGATGTCCGACGGGCGATTGACGACGAGGCCGAACGCACCCTCGGGCGCGTGCTCGCACAGCAGCACCACCGACTTGGCGAAGTTCGGGTCGATGAGCTGAGGCATGGAGAGCAGCAGTGCGGGTGCGAGCGACATGATTTCATCTTACCGGACTGCAAGGTCCATGCTCATCCCTGGCGCGCGGCGTCGGCCGATCGGCGCGCCCAGGCGATCGCATCGGCGACAATTTCGTCGCCCCCTGACGGATGTGAGGCCAGCGCACTCAGCGCCGCGTCGGCGTCGGGCGGCGGCAGCTGCGCCGCCGCATACGCGAGCGTGCGGCGGATGCGGCGAAGTCCCGCGCGCCGAAGCGCGCTGCCCTTCAGATCCCGCCGCCAGTCCTCGTCCGACCGGCGGCAGAGGTCGACGAGCGACGGGAAGCGCACGGTCTCGCGCGGCTGCCACGCGGGATCCGCGCTCGCGACGCTGCGGCGGTTCCACGGACACACGTCCTGGCAGATGTCGCACCCGACGATCTCGCGTGACATCGCCGGACGCAGCGGCTCGTCCACGGCGCCGCGCGTTTCGATCGTCAGATACGACACGCAGCGCGTCGCATCGACGACGTACGGCTCGACGATGGCGCCGGTCGGGCACGCGTCGAGACACCGCGTGCACGTGCCGCACTGATCGACGCCTGCGCGGTCGGGCTCGAGCTCGGCGCTCGTGAGCACCTCCGCCAGGAACAGCCACGACCCGAGCGCGGGATTGATGAGGCACGTGTTCTTGCCGATCCAGCCCAGGCCCGCCTGCTCGGCAAAGACGCGCTCCTGCACCGGCCCGTTGTCGACGCACGAGAACGCTTCGATGCCGCCGCCCGCCGCGTCATTCATCCACGTGACGAGCGCGGTCAGACGTGCGCGGATCACGTCGTGGTAGTCCTCACCCCACGCGTACCGCGCGATGACGGCGCGGCCGGGCTCGGCCACCGCGGTCGAGTACGGCTCGGACGTGTTGTAGAGACAGGCGAGCGAGACGACCGATCGCGCGGTCGGAAGCACGCGGCGCGGATCGAGCCGCTCGTCGCGGGATTTGGCGAGATACGTCATCTCGCCGGCATAGCCACGATCGATCCAGGACGAGAGGCGCGCGAGCCGCGGATGCTGTTCGGCCGCAGCGATGCCGCACAGATCGAAGCCGATCTCGCGCGCGCGGGCTTTGACGGACGCCGACGTCAGCGTGCTACCGGGCAAGCTTCCTCAGCACGTACGGCAGGATGCCGCCGTGCTTGAACGCATTGAGCTCTTCGGGCGTGTCGACGCGGACGGTCGTCGTGAACGCGAAGGACGATCCGTCCTCGCGCTTTGCCGTCACGGTGAGCGTGCCGCGCGACGCGAGCCCCGCGCCGGATCCCGTGAGGTCGAACACCTCGCGGCCGGAGAGACCGAGCGTCGCGGCCGACTGCCCCGCCGCGAACTCGAGCGGCAGCACGCCCATGTTGACGAGGTTGCTCCGGTGGATGCGCTCGAAGCTCTCGGCGATCACCGCCTTCACGCCCAGCAGCATCACGCCCTTGGCCGCCCAGTCGCGCGACGATCCCGATCCGTACTCCTTGCCCGCGAGCACGACGAGCGGCACGCCGGCGGCGATGTACTTCATCGCCGCGTCGTAGATCGGCATCACGCTGCCGTCCGCGAGGTACGTCGTCATGCCGCCTTCCGTGCCGGGGGCGAGTTGATTGCGCAGGCGCACGTTGGCAAACGTACCGCGCATCATCACCTCGTGATTGCCGCGGCGTGAGCCGTACGAGTTGAAATCTTTCGGCGCCACGCCCTGGGCCACGAGGTAGCGGCCGGCCGGGCTGTCGGCCTTGATCGATCCGGCGGGCGAGATGTGGTCGGTCGTGATGCTGTCGCCGAGCACCGCGAGCGCGCGTGCGCCGCGAATGTCGGTGAGCGCGGCCGGCGCGGCCGGCAGATTGTCGAGGAACGGCGGCTTGCGGATGTACGTCGAGTCCGCTTCCCACGCGAAGCGGTCGCCCCTGGGCACCGGCAGGCCGCGCCAGAGATCGTCGCCGTCGAACACCTTCGCGTACTGCTGGCGGAACATGTCCGCCGACACAGACTGCAGCATGGTCTGCTGGATTTCCTTTTGCGTCGGCCAGAGATCTTTCAGAAACACCGGATGGCCGTGCTTGTCGGTGCCGAGCGGCTCGGCCGCGACGTCGACGTTCAACGAGCCCGCGAGCGCGTAGATGACCACGAGCGGCGGTGACGCGAGGTAGTTCGCGCGCACGTCCTGCTGGATGCGGCCTTCGAAGTTGCGGTTGCCCGAGAGCACGGAGCAGACGACGAGGCCGCGCTCACGCACTTCCGCGGCGATCTCGTCGGGCAGCGGACCGCTGTTGCCAATGCACGTCGTGCAACCGTAGCCGACAAGGTTGAAGCCGAGCGCGTCGAGGTACGGCTGCAGCCCGGACTTCGTGAGGTAGTCGCTGACGACTTTCGATCCTGGCGCCAGACTCGTCTTCACCCACGGCTTGCTCTTGAGCCCGAGCTCGACAGCCTTCCTCGCGACGAGGCCCGCGCCAATCATCACGCTCGGGTTGGAGGTGTTCGTGCAGCTCGTAATGGCCGCGATTACGACCGAGCCGTGCTCGAGCTGCGTGGCCGATGCGACCGCCGCGCCGCCGCGTGCGGCCGCCGTGCCGCCGCCGGCAGGCGTCTTCACGCCTTTGGCGAGATCGGGCAATGCCGCGGCAAACGACGCCTTCGCCGATTTCAACGCGACGCGATCCTGCGGACGCCGCGGTCCGGCGAGGCTCGGCACCACGGTGCCGAGATCGAGCGTGAGCGTGTCCGAGTACTCGGCCTCGGGCGTCGCGTCGGTGCGGAACATGCCCTGGGCCTTCGCGTACGCCTCGACCAGCGCCACCTGCGCGTCGTCCCGGCCCGTGAAGCGCAGGTAGTCGAGCGTCATGTCGTCGATCGGGAAGATCGCGACGGTCGCGCCGTACTCCGGACACATGTTGCCGAGCGTGACGCGGTCGGCGATCGTCAGGTGCTTCAACCCGGGACCGAAGAACTCGACGAACTTGCCGACGACGCCCTTCTTGCGCAGCGCTTCGGTGATCGTGAGGACGAGGTCGGTCGCCGTCGTGCCTTCCGGCAACTGGCTGGCGAGCTTGTAGCCGACGACCTGCGGGATGAGCATCGAGCTCGGCTGGCCGAGCATCGCGGCCTCCGCCTCGATCCCGCCGACACCCCAGCCGACGACGCCGAGGCCGTTGACCATTGTCGTGTGCGAGTCGGTGCCGAACACGGAATCCGGATACGCGAGCACGCGGTCGCCCGTCGCGTCGCGGCAGACGACGCGCGCGAGGTACTCGATGTTGACCTGGTGCACGATGCCGGTCTCGGGCGGCACGACGCGGAAGTTGCGGAACGCCGTCTGGCCCCAGCGCAGAAACACGTAGCGCTCGCGATTGCGGTGGTACTCGAGCTCCGCGTTGAGCTGGAGCGCGTCGGGCCGGCCGAAGTGATCGACCTGGACCGAGTGATCGATGACGAGCTCGACCGGCTGCAGGGGGTTGACGCGATCCGGATTGCCGCCGACCGCGACGATGCCGTCGCGCATGGCCGCGAGATCGGCGATGCAGGGCACGCCGGTGAAATCCTGGAGCAGCACGCGCGCGGGCATGAACGAGATTTCTTTTTCGCCCGTCGAGCCCGGCCGCCAGCCGGCAATGGACTTGATGTCGTCGGCCGTGACCGACGAGCCGTCTTCGCGGCGCAGGAGGTTCTCGAGCAGCACCTTCAGCGAAAACGGCAGGCGGTTGACGCCCGCGAAGCCAGCGGCTTCGAGCGCCGGCAGGCTGTAGTAGTCGAGCGAGTCGCGGCCAACGGTGAGCGTCTTGCGGGTCTTGAAGGAGTCGTGAGGCATGAGTCCGTCCGAATCAGAAGCCGATGACGAGACCGCCGGCAAGCACGGGGGCCACGCGCGTCGATTTCTGATCGAGGGAGATGCCCGACGATCGAATCGCCGCACGCCCCTCGACACGCAGGCCGAGCTTGCGAAACGTGCCGCGCGCCTGGTCTCGCCACCAGTATTTCACGCCGCCGCCGATGTTGGCGATGGTGCCGTCTTCGGTGAGCACGCCGGTTTCGTCGACCTCGCGCATCCAGCCGAAGCCGCCGCGGATGAACCAGCGCGCTTTGCCACGGGTGTTGAGCGTCCACAGGCCCGAGCCTTCGAGCGTGAAGCGCGAGATGCCGACGTTCGCCGTGAGCGAGTCGGCGCCCTCGAAGTCGCCCGAGAGCGACGTGTGGATGGTGGCGTGCGTCCAGGTGCCGCTGAATTCGGCGGCAAGCCGCTTCGTTACGCGGAAGCTCAGGTGCGCCTCGAGGCCGCCGCCGGCGCCCAGGTCGCTCTTCGTGTTGAAGAGCATCAGCGACGAGCCGGTGGGCGTCTGGAGATTGGCGTCGGACGAGCCGAACGAGTTGCCGCCCGTCCACGCGCCGCCGAGCGTGAGCTCGATGCCGTGGTCGCGCGGAGGCCGTGACGTCTGCGGGCGCGGCGTCTGCGCAGCAGCGGGAACCGAACAAGTAACGAGGAGCCACGCCGCGAGCGCGGCGGACGACGAAACGACGTGACGGGTCATTTGGATTGGACTCGAATCTCGATGGCCGGACCGGCGCCGCCGGCGGGCACGGCGACGAGCTTGGAATAGTACGCCGCTTTGAAGTTGATGTTCACGGGCGCGTCTGGGTCGAAGAAGCTGTCGATGTCGCCGTCGTCGAGCGGCTCGACGCGCAGGGCGTAGACGCCGGGCGGCAGACCGTCGATCGTGAAAGTACCCTGCTGATCGAGCGTGAAGGCGCCGACCAGCGCGCCGGTGCTCGGGTTGAAGGCCGTGACGTGCGCGCCGAACAGGCCGGCGTTGTTGAGCGTCACGCGGCCGCTGATGCTGCCGAGGCTGCCGGTAAACGCCGACGTCGGATAGATGCCTGCCATGCCCGCGATGTCGTCTGGCTTCAGCACGCGGTCGGCGATGTTGCCCGCGGGGAACGCGATCGGGAACATCACCGCGTTCTTCCCGAGAATGCGCCGCCCGCCGTTGGTGTTGGCGAGTAGCTCCGTTTCTCCCAGCGCCGAGTGACCGAGGCCGAGCAGGTGGCCGATCTCATGCGTCGAGATCGACTGCACGTCGAATCGGCCCGTCTCACCGTTCGCCGCGACCGACCAGTCGAGGGGCGTCGTCGCGTCTCGCTTCGTGTTCAGGAAGATGTCGGACTCGACGATGGCGCCCGTCACGTTGTCGATGCTGTGCGTCGTCGCGCCGAGCACGCGATCGAGATCCGGTCGGGCCAGGAAACCAATGACCGTCACGCCGTCACTGTTCCCCGGGTCGGCGCTGACGAATCCGCCGAACTGCGCCGAGAGCTGCGCCGTCGGCACGTTGCTCCACGCCGAGAACGCGCTCGCGACGGCTGTCTGCAGCTGCGGCGCGGTGACGCCGGGCACGTCGCGGTTGGTGATGAAGTAGCGAACCGGCATCTGGGCCCACTTGAGCAGGATCACCCGGTTGCCGACCTGGACGCCGAATCGCAGATACGCGGAGAGGCCGGGCGCGAGGGCCACGGCGACCGTGAGCACGACGAGGAGCGCGATGCGGCGCTTCATCGCTGGCCACCCTGGGTCGGGGCGGCCATGACGAGACGGACGAGCGACTCGAACTCGGTGACCGAGATCAGTTTGCGACGCGGGTCGCCGCGAACGACCTGGCCGGTCGACGCCGTCTGTGGGGCGACCGCGGGCGCGGCGATGACCGGCTGGCCGGTTCCCGGCAGCCCTTCAATCCGATACACGCCCTGCCAGAGGCCGATCGGGCGGAGCGCGTTGTCCGAGCCGCGCTTGAGCAGCAGGACGACCTGTTCGTTCGGCGTGAACGTGGGCGCGCCGACGAACACGTAGCGGTACCGGCCGATCGTTCCGCCGGGCACGCGCACCGTGACGAAGTCGGTGGCCGCGCCCTTCAGCACGCGGTCGACGGCGAGGGTGACCGCGGTCTCCACGCCTGTGGGCAGTTCGATGGCGCGCAGATCGGTCACGTGGCCGCGCACGATCAGCGCGGCCTCGGTGACCGCCTCGCGAAAACTCACCGGCGCGACGATGGTCGCGTGGGTCACGCCGACCGTCGCCGCAATCAGTACTCCAACTGTCGTGACGATTCGAGACATGGGACTAGTGTAAGGGGTCAGATCTGTTTTCCACAGAATCGGCGCTCGGGGGCCAGGACGCCGGGAGTAGTTTTTACAAATGGCACCTAGCCCAGGCCATTTGTAAAAACTACTCCCGGCGTCCTCGAGCCCCCTAGGCGCCCGATCTGTGGAAAACAGATCTGACCCCCTCCGCAGCCCGGACAGACGCGCCGGGGCCGCCGAGTTTGGCGCGGACGAGGGCGAGGTCGCGGCGCATGGCGTCGGCGCGCGCGCTGTCGGTCAAGAGCGAGACCGCCTCGCGCGCTACGGCGTCCGGCGTGAAGTCGTGCTGAATCAGCTCCGGCACGATCGGATGGCCGGCCACCAGGTTCACCATCCCGTACGACTTCACCCGGACGAACCGCTTGCCAATCGCGTAGGTGAATCCCGACAGCCGGTACACGATCACCATCGGCGTGCCGTGCAGCGCGGCCTGGACGGTGGCGGTGCCCGAGGCCGTCACGACCGCGTTCGACGAGGCGAGCACGTCATCGGTCGCTTCGACCGCGATGCCGACGGACAGCCCCGCGGCGCGCATCTGCCCCGCCGGCTCGAACAGCGCATCGTCGAGCGACGGCGCGCGCGCGATCAGAAACTGCACGCCCGGAACGCGCGCGGCGATGAGCGGCGCGGCGGCGGCCAGCACCGGCAGAACGTGGCGCAGCTCGTTCGGGCGGCTGCCGGGCAGGAGCGCGAGCACCGGGCGATCGGGATCGAGCCCGGCGGCCCGCAGGAACTCCGCGCGCGGCCGCGTCGCGCGCGCCAGGTCGACCAGCGGGTGCCCGACGAACTCGACCGGCACCCCGGCCTTCTCGTAGATCGCCGTCTCGAACGGAAAAATCACGAGCATGCGATCGACGTTGCGTCGAATCGTCTCGAGCCGCTTCGGCCGCCACGCCCAGAGCTGCGGACTGACGTAGTACACGACTTTCACGCCGAGCGCCTTCATCGACGGCAGCAGCTGAAAATTGAAATCGGGAAAATCAATCGCGACGAACACGTCCGGCCGGCGCGATCGCGCGGCCTCGCGCAGGCGGTTGAGCATGTTCCACGACCGCGGCAGGACCGCGATCGCCTCGCTCAACCCCGTCACCGAGAAGCCGCGAAAGTCGCCGATGAGATCCGCGCCGGCGGCACGCAGTTGATCGCCGCCAAACCCGAACACGTCGATTTCCGGCTCGCGCGCCGCGAGCGCGCGCACGAGCGCGCCGGCGTACACATCGCCGGACGGCTCGCCGCAGGAGACCATCACGCGATGTGCTGTCGCTGACGGTGGGTTCACGCGGGAGGCCGCGCCGGACGAGGCCGCGGTGGCTCGCGGTCAGTCGACGGGGTGCGCTTGAGCGTGGGTGAATTCAGATCGAGCTGCGCGAGCGGAATGCGCTCGAAGTCGGTGAAGCCGAGCGCCTTGAGATCGTCGGCAAACGCGGACGCATCGCCCACCAGCACGATCGACAGCTGATCGGGCTTGAGGAACTCGCGCGACACGCGCGTGATGTCCCCGACGCTCACCTTCTCGACGCGCTCGCGGTACGTCTCGAGGTCCTTCAGATCCTGTCCGTAGAACAACCGGCCGAGCACCTGCTCGGCAATCGCCGATGGCGTCTCGATCGTGAGCGGGAAGCTGCCCGACATAAAGTCCTGCGCGCCCCGCAGCTCGCGCCCGTCGATCGGCTCCTTCTGCAGTTTCGCGTACTCGTCGATGAGCAGGCGCAGCGTCTGACCGGTCGTGGGCGATCGCGTGTTCGTCTGGGCGACGATCAATCCTGCGTTCTTGTACGCGCGCATGTCGGCCGACGCGCCGTAGGTCAGCCCGCGATCGGTGCGCAGCACACCGAACAGCCGGTTCGCGCCCTCGCCGCCAAGAATGCGGATCGCGATGTCGAGCGACAGGTAGTCCGGATGGTTGTGAGCGATGCCGAGCTGGCCCGCGCGGATCTCGGTTTGCGCGGATCCCGGCCGGTCGATCACGACCACGCGACGCGTCGGCTGCGGCGGATCCACGGGCGTGACGGGCGGCACGTCGCGCTTCGCCCAGCTGCCAAACGCTTTTTCAGCCGCCGCAAACGCCTCGTCGGCCGTCAGGTCGCCGACGACGGCGAGCAGCGCGTTGTTCGGCACGAACCACGTGCGCGCGAACGAGACGAGATCGTCGCGCGTGATCCGCCCGATCGACTGCGGCGTGCCTTCGTTCGGCCGGCCGTACGGATGGAATCCGAACACGAGGCGATCGAAAACGAGATCCGCGATGTAGTCCGGATCGTCGTAGCTCACCTGCAGCGACGAGAGGATCTGCTTGCGCTGTCGATCGATCTCTTCCGGCGCGAACGCCGGGTGCTGGACCATGTCCGACGCCAGGCCAAGCACCAGATCGACCTGATCCTTGACGACGGCGCCGTTGACGAACGACAGCTCGTTGCCCGATCCCACGCCCACGGCTCCGCCGGCCGACTCGATGGCGTTGGCGATCTCCTGCGACGACATCGACGTCGTCCCCTGGTTGAGCAGCGCGGCAACGAAGCTCGCGACCCCTGGCTTGTCGGCCGGCTCCTGCATCGCGCCGGCGCGCATCAGCAGCCGGAAGCTGACCGACGGCTGCTCGTGATGCAGGACGACGACGACCTGCAGGCCGTTGGCGAGCGTTTTGATCTGGTACGGCGGGAACGAGATCTGGCGCGACGGCAGCGGCGGCGGGAAGCCGGACTTCGGCCACGACGACTGCTGGCCCTGCGCCGACAACGTCACGCCCGCGACGAGCGCCGCGACCATCAGCACGCGACCGGCGCGCGCCCTCATCGGCCGCCTCCCCCGCCGCCCGTCGGCGACGTGGGCATCACGGTCAGGAGCATCCGCGCTTCCGGCGTGAAGTAGGTGCGCGCCACGCGCTGCACGTCGGCCTGCGTCACGTTCTGAAAGAGATCGAACTCGCCGTCAGCGGTCTTGATGTCGTTGTGGATCACGATCGCGTGCGCGAGCTGCAACGCTTTCTGCTGCACCGTCTCGCGCCCGAAGATGTAGTCGCGCGCGAACTGCCGTTTCGCGCGGTTGAGCTCGTCGGCGGTCACGCCGTCCGTCTTCACGCGGTCCACCTCGTCGAGCAGCGCCTTCTGCACTTCCTCGGGCTTGTGCCCCGGCTGGGCGATCGCGACGGCGTAGAACAGGTTCGGATGCTCGATGAGCTTCGCCTCGCCGAACGCCGCCAGCGCCAGCTGCTTGTCGTACACGAGCGCGCGGTAAATCCGCGAGCTGTCGCCGTCGCTCAGAATCTTCGCGAGGATGTGCAGCGGATACGAGTCCGGGTTGCCGTCGAACGTGATGTGGTACGACACGACGACCGCCGGCAGCGGCCACGGCTCGGTGACCGTGTAGCGATCCTCCGCTTTATGCGCGGGCTCGGCGGGAATGTCCCGCGGCACCGGTTTGCCCTTCGGCACGAGCCCGAGGTACTGCTCGACGAGCGCCTTGGCCTGCTGCGTGTCGAAGTCGCCGACGAGCGCCACGGTCGCGTTGTTGGGCACGTAGTACGTGTCGTGGAACGCGCGGACGTCCTCGATCGACGCGGCCTCGAGATCCGCCATGGTCCCGATCGTCTGGTGCTTGTAGGGATGCGTCGTAAACGCCTTGTCGAAGATGATCTCCGGCAGCCGGCCGTACGGCTGGTTCTCGTACCGCATCCGGCGCTCTTCCTTCACCACCTCGCGCTCGGTCTTGAACTTCTCGTCGCTCACGTCGAGCGACGCCATGCGGTCCGCTTCCATCCACAGCACGAGCGGCAGGTACTGCGACGGCACCGTTTCCCAGTACACCGTCGCGTCTTCGTCGGTGAACGCGTTGGACTGGCCGCCGACGCTCGTGATGAGCGACGGATGTTGATCGGGCCGCACGTTCTTCGATCCCTTGAACATCAGGTGCTCGAACAAGTGCGCGAAGCCCGTACGTCCGGGCTGTTCGTCCTTCGATCCGACGTGATACCAGATCGCCAGGTGCGTGATCGGCGTGGAATGATCTTCGAGATAGACGACCTGCAGCCCGTTCGGGAGCGTGGTCATCGTGTAGTCGAAACGTGCGGGACGGACGACCGACGTCGGCCCCGCACTCGAGACGAGCAACACAGCCCCGAGCACGATCAGGGCGCGGACCGACAGCGCACGCAACATCATTCCGATTATTTCACCTTGGCCTCGAGCGCCGCCAGACGCATCTCGAGATCGGCCACCGCTTTGCGCAGCTCGGGCAGACGCCGCACGAGCACCGTCGCCTCGCGCCACTCTTCGACGTCTCCGGCCGGCACGCCGGCGACATGATGTCCGGCCGCGACGTCCTTCGTGACGGCGGACTTCGCGCCGACCTTCGCGCCACGCCCGAGGTGCACGTGGCCGGTGATCCCGGACTGCCCCGCCATCATCACGTCGTCGTCGAGCACCGTGCTGCCCGCGATGCCCACCTGCGCGGCGAGCAGCGCGTTGCGGCCGATGCGGACGCCGTGTGCGATCTGGACCAGGTTGTCGATCTTCGTTCCGGCGCCGATGCGCGTCTCGCCGATCGCGGGCCGATCGACGGCGGCGTGGGCGCCGATTTCGACGTCGTCTTCGATCACGACCCGGCCCACCTGCGGGATTTTCTGGTGCGTGCCGTCCGGCCGCCGAGCGAAGCCGAAGCCGTCGCTGCCAATCACAGCAGCGTCCTGCACGACGACGCGGTCCCCGATCACCACGTCTTCTCTTATCGACACCTGCGCGTGGATGACACAGTCCACGCCAATCGTGGTGCCTGGTCCAATCGCGACGTGCGGGCGGACCACGGTGCGCGCTCCAACGCGCGCGCGCGCGTCGACGACGACAAAGGCGGCGATGGCGACGTCGGCGCCGATTTCCGCGGTCGGATCGACGCTTGCGAGCGGGCTGATGCCCGGCGCCACCCGTCTGGGCGGCATCAACCGCGCGACCGCGTTGGCGAACGCCAGATACGGATGCGGCGTGCGCAGGATCGCGCACGGCGCGGCGGTCACCGAGTCGTCCGCGATCACGGCGGAGGCGCGTGTCGCGGCCAGCTTCGACGCGTATTTCGGATTGGCGAGGAACGTGACGTCGCCGGGGCCGGCGTCCTCGATGCCCGCGACGCGCGCGATCTCGATCGAACCGTCACCCTCGAGGCGGCACCCGAGCTCCCGTGCAAGATCTGCGAGCGTCACGGCGGCGCGAGTATAACACCCGGGATCGGTCACGATCGGCGCCCGGACGAGCCTTCGACGAACAGCGCGAGATCGCTCAGCCCGAGCTGGGCGCCGACATGCTCGACTTCGCTGGCGCGCGCGTCGGCGTCGAGCGCCACCGCCGAGTACATCGTCGCGAGCGGCGCGGACGCGCGGTACGTCCACGCGATCCCGGAGAGCCCGTGCTGCGCGCCCCGCATCGCCAGGAAGTGCCCGACCGCGCGGAACACGAAGTAGTACGCCGGCAGGTTCGGGCCGGGGATGATCGTGAACGGCGCGCACACCAGCGCGAGCAGCGTGTCGATCACGCACCAGAGCCGCCGATGGTCGAGGTCGGAGCGCAGGGAACCCTTGGCGATCTCCCACGCGCGCTCCTCGCTGAGCGCGGCCGGATAGACCAGCACGGCGGCCGGCTCGCGCCGCAGGCGCCAGAGCAATCGCTGCTCGGCCACGGCCTCCGCCAGCCGCGACGTCACCCATCGCCGCACGCGTCCCCGGTGTGGATGAGACGCCGCGCTGCCGGCAGTTCGGCGCGCCTCCTCGCCTTCCTGCAGCGCGCGCCGGTAGATTGCGGTGATCCGTTCGCGAATCGTGCGCGTGGGCGAAGGATCGTCGGGCGCCGGCTCGAGATCCACGTGCTCGCAATACAGCTCGTGGCGATCGGGCGCGACCGGCACGAGGTACACGTCCATGCGGGCGGGTTCGCTAGCGGCGGCCGCCGGCCGTCCGCGTGGCGCGGACGGGCAGCGCGGGCTTGCCGCCCTGCTCCCACGCGCTCACGATGGCGCTGGCCACCGCGCTCGACGCCTGACTCATGCGCTGCTCGAGCACCGCGCGCGCGCCGGTGAAAAAGGTGGCGAAGTACGCGTCGTCGTAGACATGGCCGCCGCCGGCGGCGCGACGGTCCGCGTCGAGCACGCTCGCGACGAGCGCCTGGCTGTCGACGAGCGTCTGAAAGATGAACTCGCGCATGTTTGGAATCGGCGTGATCGACACCGGCGCGAGCCTCAGCGCCGTCGCATTGCGCGCGGTAAGCTCCGTCTCGAACCGCGCGTGCACGCCGTGCTGGTCGGTGAGGTCGCCGTCGTGATTGCCCGTCGCGTGAAACGGCACGTGCGCGTCCTCGATGTAGTGCGAGAGGACCGACGACAGATAGCGCGCGTTCTCGGCCCCGTAGGGCGAGGTGCCCTTTCCGATGTCCTGGAACGCGGCGACCAGACGCGTGTAGACCTCCTGCGCCCGCCAGGGCAGATGCCCGGCGCGATTCGCGCGGTCGGCGCCGTAGCGTTTCACGAACGCGTCCCAGTCATGCGGCACACCCGCAAACGGCGCGGCCTCGTCGAGCGCGTCGATGTCGAGATAGTGATTCAACTCCTCGTTGCCGAGATCGCCGCGCAGTCCGACGATGCGCCAGAGATCCGGATCGGCGGCGTGCTCGCTGATGAAGTCCACCTGCGCCATGAAGAACGGACGCAAGTCCGGCGGCAGGCCCTCGACCGCCCGCCGCGTCAGGGCCTTGTGCACTTCCATGGCCCACGCTCCGAGCGACACCGGCGTGACGAGGACCACGAGGCCCGCAACGACGCTCATCAACTTGCGCATACGAACACCTGCAAGGGAGCATTTCGGACCATGCTAGCATCCTGAGCGATGGCCTCGAAGCTCACGCGAGAGGAAGTGCTGCGCGTCGCGCGGCTCGCGCACCTGGAGCTGTCGGACGCCGAGGTCGATCTGTTCACGCATCAGCTGGCCGACATCCTCGCGTATGCCAGCGACGTCCAGCAGGTCGACACCGCCGACGTGCCGCCGACCTCGCACGCGCTCGCGTCCGGCCCGATGTGGCGCGAGGACGTGCCCGCGCCCTCACTCGATCGCGACGAAGTGCTCGCCAACGCGCCCGACGCCCGGCGTGACGCCGGGTTGTTCCGCGTCCCCAAAGTCCTGTGAGCGCCAACGCGTCTGATTTGTTCGCGTCGGCGACGACGACTCGCGACGCGATCGTGCGCGGCGAGATCACGGCCGAGGACGCGTGTCAGCGCGCGCTCGATCGCATCGCGGCCGCCAACGGCCCGCTGCACGCGTTCCATCTCGTCGCCGCTGAGCGCGCGCTCGAGCGGGCGCGGGCGCTCGATCGCAAGACCACGCCGGCCGGCCCGCTCCACGGCGTGCCGATCGCGCTCAAGGACAACATCGCGGTGCGCGGGCTGGTCGCGACCGCCGGATCGAAGATCCTCGAGCACTACGTCTCGCCGTTCGACGCCGCGGTCACCGAGCGGCTCGAGCGGGCAGGCGCCGTCATCGTAGGCAAAACGATCTGCGACGAGTTCGCCATGGGATCGTCGACGGAGAACTCCGCGTTTGGTCCGAGCCGCAACCCGTGGGCGCTCGATCGGACGCCGGGTGGATCGAGCGGCGGATCGGCGGTCGCCGTGGCCGCCGGCATGACGCCGCTCGCCCTCGGATCGGACACCGGCGGATCGATCCGTCAGCCGGCCGCGCTCTGCGGCATCGTCGGGATGAAGCCGACCTACGGGCGCGTGTCGCGCTTCGGACTCATCGCGTTCGCGTCGTCGCTCGATCAGATCGGCCCGTTTGCGCGGACGGTCGAGGATGCCGCGCTGTGCCTCGAAGTCGTCAGCGGCGCGGACCCGCGCGACGCAACGGCGGCGGTGCGAGAGGTCCCGCGCTTTTCGGCGGAGACGGCGGCCAGCGTGAAGGGGCTGCGAATCGGCGTGCCGGCGCGCGTGCTCGCGAGCGGCGTCGATCCGGACGTGCGCGCGGCGTTCGACGAGAGCATTCGCGTCCTGACGCAGCTGGGCGCGACGGTGCGCGACGTCGATCTCCCGCACAGTCACCTGGGGATTCCGGTCTACTACCTGGTGGCCACCGCGGAAGCGAGCGCGAACCTCGCGCGGTACGACGGCGTGCGGTACGGATTGCGTGCGCAACCGCGCGACGCGTCCTGGTCGGTCGACAAGATGTACGACGCGACGCGGCACGCCGGATTCGGCGCCGAAGTGAAGCGCCGGATCATGCTGGGCACCTACGCGCTCTCCGCCGGCTACTACGACGCGTACTACCTGAAGGCGCAACAGGTCCGCACGCTCATCCGGCGGGATTTCGACGCGGCCTTCGCACACGTCGACGCCGTCGCCATGCCCACCAGCCCCACGCCCGCGTTCCACCTCGGCGAGCGCACGGCCGATCCGCTGCAGATGTATCTCGCGGATGTGTTCACCGTGACCGCGCCGCTTGCCGGATTGCCGGCGATCAGCGTGCCGTGCGGGTTCACCGCGAGCCAGTTACCGATCGGGTTGCAGCTGGTCGGACGCGCGTGGGAAGAAGCGACGCTGTTTCAGCTGGCCGGCGCGTATGAACGCGCCACGCCGTGGAGCGGCATGCACCCGCCGCGCTAGATCGCCGCCGGACGCCGCATCAGGCGGACCAGGCCGTAGGTCAGCCCCACCACGAGGAGAAGCGGCAGGAGCGGCACGAGCACGCCCACGATCAGTCCCACCGTGATCAGCAGGCCCCCGGCCGCAAACAGCGCAAAGAGGACGACCGCGGCGACGGCCATGATCACGATCTTGATGAGCAGGAGCGGAATCGCGATCAGCGCAAAGAGCAGCCGGAACGGCAGCGTCACGAGGAAGATCAGCCCGCGAAACACGAACCAGGCGACGGCGGACACGGCCAGCGCCACCATCACGCCCACCGCCATCAGTGCGCCAAGTGCCAATCCGATCACGGGACCCTCCTGAGACGAGCGCGATCACCCCCTAGGACGGGAGAGATCGCCGCGGGGTTCCGTGCTACTTGACGAGACCGGGCGTGTCGGGAACGGAGAACTGGACCAGGCGGTGCTTCACCTCGTCCATGGCCGCGCGCTCGAGCCGGTGCGGCATCTGACGGCCCTCGGCGGGCTGCAGACGCAGGCGCGCACCGCGGCGCAGTTGATTGGCGCGCATCGCGGCGACGTCAACGAACAGGAAACGGCTGGTGATTTCTGGAGCGAGCTCAGTCGGGGCGGCCGGAGCGTCGGGATCGTGCAGGTTCGTGTCGGCCATCGCGTCGAGGGTATCACGCGGCATGGCGCACCGGGTGGCCCCGGCGGGGCCACCCGATGTGTGGGAAACGCGGTCAGCCGTTGACCTGAATCTGACGGGGCCGCGTCTCTTCGCGGCGCGGCAGCGTCACGGTCAGGACGCCGTCCTGGCAGGTCGCGCTCACGCGCGCGGCGTCAACGGCGGTCGAAAGCGAGAAGCTGCGGTGGAACGCGCCGTAGCCGCGCTCGATGCGATGGTACTGGTCGCGCTTGGTGCTCGCGTCGAACTTGCGCTCGCCGGCGACGGTGAGCACGTTGTTCTCGACGGTCACCTTGATGTCCTCGCGCTTGACGTCGGGCAGCTCGATCTTCACGACGACGTCCTGGCCTTCGGTTTCGTAGACGTCAGCGGCGGGCACCCACCCACCGCTGGTCAGCTCGCCAGAGAAAGCTGCGTCAAACATGCGGTTCAGCCGGTCGATCTCGACAGCAGCCAAATCGTTCACGGGATTCCAACGGGTCAAGGTCATCACGGTTCGTTCCTCCAAACAGTGACCCGATGGTAGCCAAAATATTAGTGTATGTCAAATATATTACTTGATGAATATACACTCATATTTAGTCAATGCTCAAAGCGGCCGAATCGCCACAGGCCGCCCCACCTCTGTATGATCAGGACTGTCGTGAGCGACCCCCTTTCCCAGGACGCTGCGGATCTCGCCGAAGAGGCGCGCCGCCTGCTCGTCGAGCTCGATCGCGATGTGCCCGTGTCGTCCGCGGTCGCCGCGGACTGCCGCCCGCCCATCGACGTGTACGAGACCACGGAAGCCGTGGAAGTCGTCGTCGATGTGCCGGGCGTTCCGCCGGAGTTGTTGCGCGTCGCCGTCCGCCGCGACACGGTGCTCGTCGTTGGCGTGAAGATGGCGCCCGCCGCGGATCCGCGCTCGCGCTTCCATCTCGCGGAGCGCGCCTACGGGCACTTCGCGCGCGCGGTGCGGCTGACGGGTGCGTTCGACGCCAATCGGGCGCGGGCACTCGCGTCGGGCGGTCAGTTGCGCGTCGTGCTGCCGCGCATCGTCGATCGCCGCGGCCAGGTGCAGCGCATCAACGTGGAGCGGGCATGACGCGCCTGCTCTTCATCGGCGACATCGTGGGCCGGCCGGGCCGCGAGCTCGTGCGCCGCGGCTTGTCGGCGCTCATCGCGCACCATCAGATCGATCTCGTCGTGGCCAACGTGGAGAACGCCGCCGCGGGCTTCGGCGTAACGCCCGACATCGCCGACGACTTGATGTCGTACGGCGTCCACGTGATGACGGGCGGCAATCACACGTGGGACAAGAAAGAGATCATCCCCTACTTCGAGGATCAGCCCCGGCTGCTGCGTCCGGCGAATCTGCCGGCCGGCGCGCCCGGCCGCGGGTACTACGTCGCGCGCGCCGACAACGGCGTGCCCGTGGCGGTGATCAACGTCATGGGCCGCGTGTTCATGACCGCGATCGACGACCCGTTCCGCGTCGCGCACGAAGCGATCGAGCGCGTGCGCGGCGAGGCGCGCGTGATCCTCGTCGACATGCACGCGGAAGCGACGTCGGAAAAGGTCGCGCTCGGCTGGTATCTCGACGGCCGCGCGACGGTCGTCGTCGGCACGCACACGCACGTGCAGACCGCCGATGAGCGCGTGCTGCCCGGCGGCACCGCGTATATCACCGACGTCGGCATGACCGGCCCGCACGACTCCGTGATTGGTGTCGAGCGCTCGGCCGTCGTGCAGCGGTTCCTGACGGCGCTGCCGCAGCGCTTCGAGACGGCGACCGAGAACCCGCGCCTCAACGCCGTGCTCGTCACGGCGGACGAGACGACGGGCCGCGCCGCATCGATCAATCGACTGAGCCTGTCGGCACGCGACATCGAAGCGCTGGTCGCGCAACCCACGGCGCCGCGCTGATCATCAATCAAATGGACGACCGGTTCGCTCTGCCGTTCGACGAGCCGCCGCCTCGGCGGCCAGCCGCGCCGCTCACCGTCAGCGACCTCACCGCCAACCTCAAGCACCTGATCGAGGGCGCGTTCGGCTTCGTCACGGTCGTCGGCGAGATCTCCAACTGCAAGGCGTGGAGCTCGGGCCACGTCTACTTCACGCTCAAGGACGACTACGCGCAGATCCGCGCGGTGATGTTCCGCACGAAAGCGCGCGTGCTCAAGTTCCAGCCGGAAGACGGCCAGCGCGTTGTCGTGCGCGGGCGGCTGAGCGTGTACGAAGTCAAAGGCGAATACCAGCTCGTCTGCGAGACGATGGAGCCGCAGGGCCTGGGCGCGCTGCAGGCCGCGTTCGAACAGCTCAAGCGCCGGTTGCAGGCCGAGGGCCTGTTTGCGGCGGAGCGCAAGCGGCCCCTGCCGGTCCTGCCGCGGCGCATCGGCATCGTCACGTCGGCCGACGGCGCGGCGCTCGGCGACATCCTGCGCATTCTCACGGCGCGCCATCCCTCGGCGCGAATCGTGATTCGGCCGGCGCGCGTCCAGGGCGACGGCGCGTCGGACGATCTCGTGCGCGCGCTCACGGCGATTGGCCGCGTGCCGGACGTGGACGTCATCATCATCGGCCGCGGCGGCGGCTCGACCGAAGATCTCTGGGCGTTCAACGACGAGCGCCTGGCGCGCGCGATCGTGGCGTGCCCGGTGCCCGTGATCTCCGCCGTGGGCCACGAAGTCGACTTCACGATCGCGGACTTCGTCGCCGACGTGCGCGCGGCCACGCCGTCCAACGCCGCGGAGCTCGTCGTCGATCGCGCGGATAACTTCTACACGCGCATCGATCGCGCGGCCGCGCGGCTCCAGGCGGCGATGCACCGCGTCGCCGAGCGGCGCGTCGGGGCCCTCGACCGTGCGGACACCCGCCTCCGCCACTGGCCCGTCACCGTCGTGATGCGCGATCGCGACCGCGAGCAGCTGGGCCTGCGGCTCACCCATGCGATCAACGGCCGGCTGGCGCGGGAGCGCCAGCGGTTCGACGGACTGCGGCGTCGTCTCGAGCGCCGCGACGTCCACCACGTCGCCGCCCAGCTGCGCACGCGCATCGTCGCGGCCGAGGGACGGTTGCGCGAGCTCGTCA
>DATEGZ010000202.1:0-19155 GCA_035279905.1 Vicinamibacterales bacterium | reverse complement strand
GGCTGACCTGCAGCGCGCGCGCAATCGCCGCTTGGACTTCACCTCGCTGGTGTCGTATCCAGATGTCTGCGCGCGCCGGTACCGTCAGTCGCCCCATGACCAGATCCTCCGTCATGTTGCGCCGACCGGTTGAGTACGCCCGGGGTTCAGTGAAAGCAAACGACGGTGTCCAGCGCCAGCGAACCGCGGAACTTCGGAACCGCGGAACCCCGCGTTCTTACTTCAACAGCGCGACGATGTCGTGCTCGGTGAGCACGGTGTCGGCGCCCTTGGCCTTGGCGAAGATCCGATCGACGCGCTCGTCGGTCGCCTCGAGCCCGTGCCGCTCCAGCCAGTAGACGACGTTCGAGCGGCCGGACATCGGGCCGATCTCGATTTCCTGCTCGCGGCCGACGAGGCTCGCGGGCACGCCCGAATACACCGCGTCGGCCAGCTCGGCGTCGTGCTTCTTGAACGCCTTGATCACCGCCGCCGCGTGCACACCGGTGGCCGTGCGAAACGCGTCGTGTCCGATGACCGGATAGTTCGACGGAATCGGCACGCCGCACGCCTCTGAGACGAACGCGCCGTACTCGGCCAGCCGCGTGAGATCGGCCTGGCGGCGGCCCATGAGCACGAGGTTCACGAGCAGCAAATCCATCGGCGTGTTGCCGACGCGCTCGCCGATGCCCATCGCGGCGCCGTGCAGCCGCGTCGCGCCGGCCTCCATCGCGGCCAGGCTGTTGGCGACCGCGAGATCCCGGTCACGGTGGCCGTGCCAGTCGATCCCGACGCCCCCGCCGCACTCGTCCACGATCGACTGCACGAAGCGGACGACCGCGGCCGCGCCTGTCGGCGTCGAGTGCCCGACCGTGTCCGCGATGCACACCCGACGCGCGCCGGCGCGGATCGCCGTGGAATACAGCCGCCGTAGCGACTCCGGATCCGCACGCGTGGTGTCCTCGGTCACGTACAACACCGGCAGGCCCTCGCGGACGCCAAACGACACCGCGTCCTCGGTCAGCTTCAAGAGCTTCTCGAACGGCCAGTCTTCGGCGTAGAGCCGAATCGGACTCGATCCGATGAACACGCAGCACTCGATCTCGAGGCCCGTCCGCTGCGCGATCTCGACGATCGGCTGCACGTCGGCGGCGACGGTGCGCGCGGCACAGTTGGCGCGCACGCGCATCTTGCCGCGCACAATTTCTCTGGCCAGCTGCTCGACATCCTCGGCGACGTGCGCACCGGCGCCCGGCAACCCGAGGTCGGCGGTGTCGATGCCCAGCGAGTCGATGAGATGCAGGATCTTGATCTTCTGCGCGATCGTCGGCGTACGCACCGACGGGCTCTGCAATCCGTCGCGCAGCGTCTCATCGTCGAGCATGACCGGCGCGATGGGCTTGGCCGGCGCGCCGACGGCGTTCCAGTCGTGGATGAGGTGGTGCATCAGACGCTGGCGCCCAGGTAGCGGATGACCATCACGGTGATGTCGTCGCTTTGCGCCGCTCCGCGCGTGAAGCCGCGCACGGCCGCGATGATGTGCTCGACGAGCGCCTGCGCGCCCACGAGGCCGGCGTCGACGACGGCCGCTTGCAGGCGCGGGTCGCCGAACTCCTCGCCCGCGCTGTTGAGCGCCTCGGACACGCCGTCGCTGAAGATCACGACCGTGTCGCCCGGCACGAGCGTCACGCTCTCCTGATCGTACGGCGCGAACTCGAGCAGCCCGATGACCGGCCCGCCCGCTTCCAGGCGCCTCACGCCGCTCTTGCCGACGATGAGCGGCGGGTTGTGGCCGGCGTTGCAGTAGGTCATCCGGCCGTCGGCGTTGATGTGCCCGAACATGAGGGTGACGAATCTCGATTCAAGCCCCCGGCGGCACAGCGCCTTGTTCATGTTGGTGACCGCCGCCGCCGGGCCGTCCGCGTACATGGCCTGCGAGGCGTACATCCCCTGCATGAGCGCGCTCATGAGCGCGGCCGGCGGCCCCTTGCCCGCGACGTCGCCGAGCGTGAAGCCGAACGACGTGCCGGGCTCGTCGAGGTAGTCGAAGAAGTCGCCCCCGATCGATCGGCACGGCAGGCTCGCCGCCGCGGCTTCGACGAAGCCGAGGCTGGCCCGCGGCTTGGGCAGGAGCGCCTGCTGGATTTCCGCGGCGATGCGCATCTCCTGCTCCATCCGGGCCTTCTCGAGCTTCTCCCGGTAGAGCCGCGCGTTCTCGATCGCGACCGACGCCTCGGCGGCCAGCGTCTCGAGCGCCGATCGCGTCGCGCTCGAGAGCAGCGTGCCCTTCTCGCGGCTGTCGAGGTACAGGACGCCGATCCGGCGATCCTCGCCGCGGGCTTCGGCGGACTCGACGTACTGGACGAAGTTCAGCGGCACGCAGACGACGTTGCGGATGCCGAGGGCGACGGTGCCCATGTGGACGTCGGCGAACCCGCTGTCGAGCAGGTCGGCGACGACCTTGGTCTGGCCCGTGCGGTACACCTCTTCGGGAATCTTGCGGCTGGTCGCGAACGTGCTGTCGGTCAGCGTCTGCTTGTCGCGGGCGCGCGCCAGCTTGAACTCGAGCGTGCCGTCGGCCGCCGACAGCATGATGAACGCGCGCTCGGCGCCGGAAATCTCGACGGCCGCGTCGAGCACGAGCGCGAGCACTTCCTGCAGCACGCGTCCCGACCCGAGCGCCCGGAAGCCCTCGAGCAGCGCCGTGATCTGGCGCAGGTCGTCGCGGGCGCCGGTGGACGAGCGGCCGGTGATCGACCGATCGTCGTCGGTCGTGAGAAACGTGAGGTCGGCGCCGCCGCCGCGGCCGAGCCGCACGCGGTCGCCAGACCGAATCTCGCACTCGGTCACGGCCTCGCCGTTGACGAACGTACCGTAGCGCGACTCGCGGTCACGCAGCACGAACCGGCCGTTTTCCGAGAAGATCTCGGCGTGCTCGCGCGACACCTCGCTGCCGCCGAGCCTCAAATCGTTGGTCTCGCGCCGTCCGATCGTGAACGGCATCCGATCCAGCGTGACCACGCGCTCGCCGAGCACATCGCGCACTTCAAGACGGGGGACTGCCATCGCTCAATCGTTCAGTGTATACGAAGCCTCGACCGCCGCACCGTCAGCGGCCCCGCCACAACAGGAACGCCCGGGCGCCAAGTCCGATGGCGATCAGCCCGCCGCCGATCCAGATTGCCGTTCGGTGTTCCGGAGACACATACGCCATCGATGCGATCGCCAGGGCCCAGATGACCGCGATGACGGTGAACGCCCGCCAGTTTGGCGCCCGCGTCTCCGTTCGTTGGGGCGCCGCCGGCACGTCCGTCGGCGTCCCGCAGCGATAGCAGACGATGGCTTTGTCGGCGATGGTGGCCCCACACGACCGGCAGGTCATTTCACTATGATATGGCGCGAACGACGCCGTGATTCCGCTTCGAGACGTCATCCCTTCGCGCACGACGCCGTTTGTGACGCTCGCGCTCATCGCGGCGAACGTGATCGTCTTTTTCTACGAGCTGTCCCTGCCCGAACCCGCGCTGACGCGCTTTTTCTACGCGCACGGCCTCGTACCGGCCGACTTCACGTGGGCGGCGGCGTTCTCGTCGATGTTCCTGCACAGCGGCTGGCTGCACATCGGCGGCAACATGCTGTCGCTCTGGATCTTCGGCGACAACATCGAGGACCGCATGGGCCACGTGCGGTTCCTGCTGTTCTACCTGCTCGTCGGGCTCGCGGCGACGCTCGCTCAAACCGCCGCGGATTGGGGCTCGGGTCTTCCGCTCATCGGCGCGAGCGGCGCTATCGCCGGCGTGATGGGCGCCTACTTCGTGCTCTTCCCCTCGTCGCGCATCCTCGTGCTCGTGTTCCTGCTCTTCTTCGTGGACGTCGTCGAAATCCCGGCGCTGCTCTACCTCGGATTCTGGTTCCTGCTGCAGATCGTCGGCGGTGCGGGCCGCGTCGCCGGCGAGGGCGGCGGCGTCGCGTTCTGGGCGCACGCGGGCGGCTTTATCTCGGGCATTGCGGGCGTGCTGCTGTTCAGGAAACGGGAACGACAAAGAGTGGACTGGTGGGGACAGTAGGAAACTTAGAACTTCAAACTTAGAACTTCAAACTTAGAACTTCAAACTTAGAACTTAGAACTGACGGCCAGCGTGATCTTCTGAAGTTCTGAGTTTTAAGTTTTGAGTTCTAAGTTTTAAGTTGATCCGCTCGCCCTTCCGTTATCCTCCCGTGCGTTTCCTCACGTCCCTAGACACCAGGGCGAGCTCCACGATCAGCTTTTCGAATTCCTGATCGTACTGCTCGGGCGTCATCGAGGGCTGCCGGCGGCGGAGGTCGTCCACCTGATCGGTGAGCGCGCGCTGGCGCAGCAAGAGCTGCTGCACTTCCGGATTGCTCGACGTCGGCACCGCGACAGCCTCGAGGTAGGTCAGGCCGGCGACGTTGCCGACCGCGCCGCTGATGCCCGTGGTGTCGTGCGCCGCGCCCTGCCCCGTGTCGTCGAACACGGCGTGTTCGGTCGCCATCACGCCGCGCTGCTCGTAGGACTGCTTCGTCAGCGTGCTCGCGTAGACGAACGCCTCGAGCAGCGAGATGCGGCCGTTCTTGTCCTGATCGGCGGCCGTAGTGGTGAGCGCTTTGATGAACGCGTCCGCGAACACCGTGTGGTACTTCTGGCCGACGCTGTTGGTCGCCGTGATGATCACGCGCCCGGGCGCGGCCAGGCCCTGGAGGAACGGAAAGCTCGCGCTCGTCGCGTCGACGAACGCCAGATGACCCGCGACCGGCTTCAAGAGGGCGTTCCACTCGCTGACGCTCAAGTCGGGCCCGACCAGGTTGAACTTAGCCTCGCTGCCGTCCGCCCCGCCGCCGTGCCCGATGAGCATCACGAAAATCAGGTCGTCCGCCTTGGCGTCCTTCGCGAGCCGGGCCAGTGCACTCTTGACGCCGTCGGCCGTGGACTTCTCCTCGCCGGCCTTCGGCGTCTCGGCGAGCACCAACACGTGCGTCGAATCGAACCCGAACTTGCCCTTGAGGAGCCCGACCATCGCGTCGAGCCACTGGCGGTGCATCACCGCGAACTCGTCGCTGCCGGACACACCCTCGACGATGAGCGCGTAGCGCGAGGCGGGCTGCTGCGCCGCGGCCGGCACGGCCACGAGCGTCGAGACGGCGAGAACGACGGCCGGAAGCGTTCGCATGGCGCTCAATTCCGCCCCAGTGCTGCCAGCAGCAGGTCCTGCGCGCGCGCGAACGTTGGCGCGCGCTTGAGCGCCTCGATCGCCTGGCGCTTGGCCTCTTCCTTGCGGCCGAGCTTGAGGTACGCCTCGGCCACGTCCGCGTGCGCGTCGGCCGCATTGGATGGATTGGTGGCGAGCGCCGCCTGGAACTCGACGAGCGCCGACGCGTTGTCGTTCTTGCCGAGCAGCCGCTTGCCCAGCGTCGAGTGCGTCGCCGACTCGAACGGATCGAGATCCGCGACCAGCCGCAACGCGAAATCCTCGTCCTCGGTCGCGCCGGCGGCGCCCGCGAGCTCGATGAGCCGCCGCGCCGCGTTGACGTTCGTGTGGTCGAACGCGAGCAGCGCGCGCAGCTCTTTGCGGGCGCGCGCTTCATCGCCGCGCTTCAAGTAGATCTGTGACAGCAGGGCGTGCGGACTACCGTTGCCCGTCGCCATCGGCACGAGATCGGACGCCTTCTGGAGCGGCGCGAGGGCGCCGTCGAAATCGCCCGCCTTGAAGAGCGCCTGGCCGTACATCAGCTGGCTCTCGAAGTTGCCCGGCGCTGCCGACGCGCGCACGCCCAGACCCGCGACATCGTCGGGGTTCACCTCGCGCGGCGGCTTGCCCATCGCGGCGCGCAGCTTCCCGTAATGGCTTTCGACGAACGCCTTGTACGACGCGTCCACGTCGTCGAGGTTCTTGCCGAAGGCCTTGGTGAAAGCGTCAGTGTCTGACGCGCCATCCGCGTAGGCCTTGAGCAGCGTGCGCAAGCCCTCGTCGCCTTTGAGCTCGACGAGGTGCTCGACGACGACCGACGCTTCGAAGTAGGCCAGGGACAGGTTGGTCGGGTGCTTGAACGCCTGCGTCATGCCCTTGAACCCGAACGTGTGCCCTTCGCCGAGCTCGCTCGCGAATTCGAGCGTCAGCTCGCGGCCCCACGCCGGATTGCGGCGGTACTCCTCGAACACCGAGATGCCCTCGGTCAGCCACCGCGGCACTTTGTAGTTGGAGAGCTGCAAGGTGAACACGTGCGCCAGCTCGTGCCACTCGACCGCGTGCCAGCTCATGTCGAGAGGAATACGCGCCGCGGGCGAATCCATCGAGACGACGCGGCCAAAGCACGCGCCAAGCGCGCCCTCGATGCCCGGCAGCCCCAGCGTGCGGACGGCAAAGTCGTCGTGGTTCGGAAACACCTCGACGAGAATCGGGCCCTGCGGCGTGAAGCCGTACCGCTTCTGGAACGTCTCGTACGCCTCGCGGCCGAGCGGAAGCGCGTAGGGGCGCAGCGCGCCCGCTTCTTTCTTGTCGAACTTGTAGGTGATGGGCCCGTCCGACACGACCTCGAAGTTGTCGAGCTGGTCGAGCAGGTCGAGCATGTTCTTGGTCTGGCGGTTGCTCTTGTCGAGCGCCCACGCCTTCTCGAGCACGTCGCGCGCTTCCTTCTCGTTGCCGGTGCGGAGGCGGTACATGCCGAGATTGGCCAGCGCGTCGGCATCTTCGGTGTCGAGCAGCACGGCCTTCTGACCGAACGACTCGGCATCGTCGAAGCGGTACTTCTGCGCGGCTTCCTCGGCGGCGGTGCGGTAGCCGGCGGCGGACTTCGGATCGATGTCGCGAACGTGCGCGATGGCCGCGTCGATGGCGGCGGCGTCGCCCTTCTGCGCGGCCAGGCGGACGCGCATCACGGCTTCGTCCATGGAATTCGCGCGTGCGCGCGCGACGTGATCGAGCGCCTCGGCGGCGGCCGTGTAGTCTTCGTCCTCGATCGAGCGCTCGGCGGCGAGCAGCCAGACATCGGGACTCTCGGGCGCAAGCTTCTTGGCCGCCTCGAACGCCGCCTTCGCCGCTTTCGGGTCGTCGTCGCCAAACGCGCGTGCGAGACCGACCTGGGCCATGACCCACGCGGGATCCGCGGTGAGCGCGGTCTTATACAGGTCGGCCGCGTCCTGCGGCCGCCGGCGCAACAGGAACATGTCGGCTTCGTCGGTCAGGATGTCCGCGCGCGGCGGCTTCTCGACGCGCAGGTAGCCGTCGTTGGCCAGCAGGTACTCGCGGCGGCCCGCGGCCGCCCGAGCCAGACGGTAGTAGTCCTCCTGCGCCGCGAATTGCCGCTGCGGGTTCGCGATCACATCGAGGATCTGGCGGCCCTCGTCGCGGCGCCCGTGCCTGAGCTCGAGCAGGCCGAGCTCGACGGCGGCGTCGCCAAGCGGGCTCGCCTTCGCGAGCGGCACCAGCAGCTCGCGTGCGTGATCGTCCTTGCCCTCGTAGATGTCAACCAGTGCCGTCGCGAGATCGACGGAGTTCTTCGACGCGGTGGCGCCGGTGACCAGCCGGCGAGCCTCCGCGAGATTCGCGTGGCCCAGCGCCGTCCGCACCTGACGGACGAGCGTGTCCGCTTGTGGTGTCGCCCCGCGCCCGGGCGCCGGCTGCTGCGCCGACGCCGAGATCGTCGCCAGCGTCGTCGCCGCGATCAGCAGGGCGCGTTGAACGGAACGTCGAAGTCGCATGCCGAGGGTGCCCTTCTGTATGACGCCGGACGCGCGGGCGCGGCTTACGTCGGCCGCGCCATCGATCGCAGGATCCGGCTCTCGAACCGCACGCGCGCCCACAGCGCGAGGCCGAACAGCGCGATCATGATCGGCCCCGACACGCGCGCCCCCAACATCATAGCCGCGCCGACCAGCTCGCCGACGACGGCGATGTAGTTGGGATGGTCGACGTAGCGGTACGGGCCAGTGGTCACGAGCGGACGCCCGGGCTGAATGAGCACGCGGAACGTCCACCGCTCACCCAACGTGCCGATCGCCCAGTACTTGAGCGCTTTGCTCGCCACGAACAGCAGCACGCCTGCGACCGGCCACGAGGGCGTGCCGTCGTTGGGCATGCCGAAGGTCTCCCAGCCCTTCAAGCCGGCGGCATGCGCCCGCCACGCGCCTTCGAGGCCCATCGCGAGAAACGCCACCGGATACAGCCATGCCAGCGCCCAGTAGACGTCGCCGGGCGGCTCGATCGCGCCATGGCTCCGCAGGAGGGCCTCGTGCCGGCGGGAGTGCTGCATCTCGGCCAGCATGAGTCCGAATACGACCGCTGTCAGGAACAGCACGGCGTTCACGCGGCGTCTCCGGCGTATCGAACGGCGTGGCGAATGATGCCCGGGGCCACGGCCGCAGCGCCCTCGGCGAGCCGAATGGCCCAGGACTCTTCGACGAGCGCGCGGACGAAGCGATTGAACCGGACCTTGCCGCCGAGCGCCTTCCGTCGCGCCTCAGCGAGCCGGGCGACCGCGCCGTCGAACACACCGGCCTGGAGCACGCTGTCGATCTCGCGCACGGCCAGCATGCTGCCGCGGATGGCCAGGTGCAGGCCGTCGCCGGTCATGGGATCGACGAAGCCGGCCGCGTCGCCCGCGAGCAGCATGCCGTCAACGCCGGGCGCGCTGGTTTCGACGGCGAGCGGCCCGAGCACGCTCACCGGGCTGACGAACGTCGCGTGCGCGAATCGCGCGGCGATGGCGGGATCGCGCGCGATCGCCTGGCGCACGACATCTTCGGGCGTCGGGCCCGCAGGCCTCGGTCCAGTGACCGCACAGACGTTGGCAACTCCTCCGCCGATCGGTGCGATGCCCAGATAGGCCGCCGGCCGGATATGCATTTCGCCGACATCGGTGAGGCCTTCGATGCCGGTGGCGTACACGCCGAATGCCCAGCGCCGCGGGCGTTTGGGATGGCGGCTCAGGCCAAGCGCGCGCGCCAGGACCGAGCGGCGGCCGTCGGCGGCCAGCGTCATCGCCGCGGGCACGCGGGTGGTCTGCGAGCTCTGCCCGCGCCGCGCCAGCACGAGGCCGCGCACAACCGTTGACGCGTGCGAGGTGTCGATGAGCGGGCCGCGCACGATCTCGCCGGCCTCGAATCGCGCGCCTGCCGCGATCGCCTGGTCGAGCAGCCACGCGTCGAGCTCGCGGCGCGTGATCGCGCGGCCGGCAAGCCCGTCCCCGTAGCGGCCCTCGACGCGCTCGGTCGGCCCGGTCAGCACCATGCCGGCGAGCAAGGGCGCGCTCGCGAGCGGCCCGCCCCACAGGTCGATCGATTGCAGAAGTTTGACGACGCCGGGATTGAGCGTGTCGCCGCAGAGCTTGTCGCGCGGAAACGTCTCGCGATCGACGATCAGCACGCGCGCGCCGGCGCGGGCGAGCAAGGTCGCGGCGACCGATCCCGCCGGTCCCGCGCCCGCGATGATCACGTCGAGCATGGGTCAGGCGCGGCCGAGCACGAGCGCGCTGTTTTTGGATCCGAATCCGAGACAGTTGCAAAGCGCCGCGCTCACGGGCCGCGACCGCGCCTCGTTGGGAATGAAGTCGAGGTCGCACTCCGGATCGGGATCGGTGAGGTTGATCGTCGGCGGCAGGAGGCCGGACGAGAGCGCAAGCGCGGCGGTGACGACGCCGGCGGCGCCGCTTGCGCCCTGCGGGTGGCCGATCATCGACTTGGTGGACGAGCCGGCAAGCTTGTCGGCGTGCCGGCCGAACACGCGGCGCACGCAGCGCGCCTCGACGGGATCGTTCAGCACGGTCGAGGTGCCGTGGTAGTTGATGTAGCCGATCTCTTCGGGCGGGAGCTCCGCGCGGCGGAGCGCCAGCGTCATCGCGCGGACGATCTCGGCGCCGTCCGGGTCCATCTGGACGCGATGGTAGGCGTCGCACGTCGACGCATAGCCCTCGACGGTCGCGTAGATCTTCGCGCCGCGCGCCCGCGCGCGGTCCTCGCGCTCGAGCGTCATGAGCCACGCGCCCTCGCCCAGCACGAACCCGTCGCGCCCGCGATCGAACGGCCGCGATGCCTCCGACGGCCGGTCGTTGTAGTTGGTCGAAGTCACGCGCATGCGGCAGAAGCCGAAGATCATGCCCGGCGTCGCGCATGCGTCGGCGCCGCCCGTGAGCAGCACGTCGGCTTCGCCCTGGCGGATGAGCGCGGCGGCGTAGCCGATCGCGTCGGTCGAGCTCGTGCATCCGGTGGACAGCACGTGGCTCTGGCCGCGCAGCCCCAGCGCAATCGAGATCTCGCTCGAGACGATGCCGACGATTGAGACGGGAATGGCGTACGGGGAGACTTTGTGGAACGCGCCGCTGAAGTACTCGGCGTACTGACGCTCTGCCACGTCGATGCCGCCGGCGCCGCTGCCGACGATCACGCCAGCGTCCGTGTCGCCCGGCTCGAGGCCCGCGTCGCGGAACGCCTCGCGAGCGGCGAGCACCGCGAGCCGCGAGACCTTTGCGTAGTGTCGCGGATCGGCGCGGCCGTTGGACGGCGCAGGAACCTCGCCATGCCCGTTCGTCAGCGCCAGGCCGGCCGCGGCAATCACGTCATCGGGCACCGCCGCGCTCACCCGGCACGCCAGCCCCGACGCGTCGAAGTCGGTGATCGCGCGCGTGCCGCTCGCGCCCGCCGAGATCTGCGTCCAGAACACCTCACGCCCCACACCAAAAGGTGAGACGACACCGATCCCGGTGATCGCAACCCGCGGCTTCATCCTTGTCTCGTTTCCTATAATACGGCCCTGATGACGAACGGCTCGTCAGCGAGCCCGGCGGCACGGGTCTTCGCGCTTGCGGGGGGCGTGGTCTTCGTCAGCTCGCTCGTCTACTTCGCCTGGAGCTTCGCGCGGCGCTACTCCACCGCGGCACTGCCCGCAGGCGGCGAGGTGTGGCCACCGGCGCTCTTCGACGTCGTGCTCTTCTCCGCGTTCTCCCTCCATCATTCCTTGTTTGCGCGTACAAATGTCAAGGCTTGGCTCACCCGCCGGATTCCACCGGCGCTCGAGCGCTCGGTCTACGTCTGGATCGCCAGCCTGCTGTTCATCGCGACGTGCGCGCTCTGGCAGCCCGTGCCGGGCGTGCTGTGGCACGTGACGGGGCCGGCGGCGCTCGTCTTCAGCGCGCTGCAAATCGCGGGCGGCATCGCGTCCGTGCAGATGGCGCGGCAGCTCGACGTCTGGCGGCTGTCAGGAATTCGGCAGGTGTTCTCAGGGCCGAGCCTCGCGGCTGCGGAGTTCGTCAACCGCGGGCTCTACGGGTGGGTGCGGCATCCGATCTACACCGCGTGGATGGTCGTCGTGTGGTTGCCCGCCGAGATGAGCGGCACGCGGCTGGTGTTCGCGGCCGTCAGCACGTTCTACCTCGCGCTGGCCGTGCCGTTCGAAGAACGGGATCTGGTGCGGGGATTCGGGGCGGACTACACGAAGTATCAGAAGACCGTGCGCTGGCGGATGATACCGGGCGTGTACTAGGTGCAACTTAGAACTTAGAACTTAGAACTTAGAACTTAGAACTTAGAACTTCGGATTGTCACGCGTGACAGGTGTGATCCTCTGAAGTTCTGAGTTCGAAGTTCTAAGTTCTAAGTTAGAGAAACACCATGCTCTGGTGTGACGGGATCTCGAACCGCCGCCGGCAGCGCGTGCAGTTGACGAAGTCGTCGACGCGATAGAGGTGGTCGCGCAGCTTCTCGAACATCGCTTTCTCCCGCGGGTCGGCCGCACCGCCGGGAATCCGATCCTTCTTCGTCCGATGAAGCCACTTGATCTGGTAGTCGTCGCGGTGCCGGCACTGCGGGCACGCGAGTGACATCGGCTTCATTTCCATCTTCTCGGTGAAGCAATCGCGCTCATTCAACGCCATAGAATCTGATCGTAGCAGGACGAGGTGCCTTTGAAAACGTGCGTCTTCTACATCTCCGGGCACGGGTTTGGTCACGCCTCGCGTGAGGTCGAGGTCATCAATGCCCTCCAGGCGACCGCCGGCTCCCCGCTCCGCGTCGTCATCCGGTCGGCGGTAGCCGCCGACCTGCTCAGCCGCACGGTGCGCGGGCCGTACGAGCTGCGGCCTGGCCCCTGCGACACGGGCATCGTGCAGTCGTCGAGCGTGGCGCACGACGATGAAGCGAGCGTGCGCGAGGCGCTGGCGTTCTACTCGACGTTCGACGACCGCGTCGGCGCCGAGGCCGGGGCGCTCCGGGACGACCACGTGGCGCTCATCGTCGGCGACATCCCGCCGCTCGCCTTCGAGGTGGCCGACCGGCTGCACGTGCCGGGCATCGCCATCGGCAACTTCTCCTGGACGTGGATCTACGAAGGCAGCCGTGTATTCATGCGCGATGCCGCGGCGCTCCTCCCGCGCCTTCGGCAGGCCTATGCGAAGGCGACGCTGGCGCTCGAGCTGCCGTTTGCGGGCGGGTTCGACGTGTTCCCGCGCGTCCGGCGGATTCCGCTCGTGGCGCGCCGGCCCACGCGCGATCGGCGATCGACGCGCGCGCATTTCGGCCTGCCGCTCCACCGGCCCGTCGCGCTGCTGTCGTTCGGCGGCTACGGCCTTGGATCGCTCGACGTCAGCCGCCTCGACTGCCTGGACACCTGGACGATCGCGACGACCGATCGGTCCGCGCCTGACGCGGCGCGGCATCAGCACGTCGTCGTGCTGTCTGAGGAATCGTTCCGCGGCACAGGCTTTCGCTACGAGGATCTCGTTGCCGCGGTCGACGTCGTGGTGACCAAGCCGGGATACGGGATCATCGCCGAGTGCATCGCGACCGGCACCGCGATGCTCTACACGTCGCGCGGCGAGTTCCGCGAGTACGACCTGCTCGTGAGCCAGCTGCCGGGCTACGTGCGCAGCCGCTTCATCAGCCAGGACGACTTGTTTGGCGGGCGATGGCGCGAGGCGCTCTCGGAGCTCACGAGCGCGCCCCAGCCGCCGATGCGCATGGCGACGGACGGCGCGGACGTCGTCGCGCGGCTTTTGCGCGGGTTTTTGGACGGCTAGCCCTTCGCGCGCCAGCGCAGCACGAACGCCGGCGGAAAGTTCCGGAACACGGTCGAACGCGTCGCCTTGCCGCCGAGCCGCTCGTCGACCTCGCGACGGAAGGCCGCCGCGCGCGGCAGCAGGTACGCGTGCAAGTACTGAAACGTCGTGAACGTGCCGCCGGGACGCAGGACGCGCTGAATCGCGTCGAGCACCTGGCGCGACGCGTCAACGGGCAAGGTCGCAAACGGCAGACCCGACACGATGTGATCAACCGCCGAAAAGTTTCGCGCGCGCGCGAGCTCGACCAGCTGCGTCGCCGAGGCGCAGGCGCAATCGAGCGACGGAAACCGGCCGCGGAGTTGGCTGACGAACGCCGGCTCGAGCTCGACGGCGAGCAGCCGATCCCCCGGCCGCAGGCGATCGATGATGGCCTCCGTGAACGCGCCGGTCCCGGGACCGAGCTCGACGACGATCTGCGGGCGGCCGGGCTCGAGCGCACCCACCATCTCGCGCGCCAGCCACGCGCTGCTGGGCGCGACCGTGCCGACGGTGCCCGGATGCCGGAGAAAGTGACCCAGGATCAGCGCGTGCTCGCGCCACCGGGATCGGGCAGGAGGATCAGCCATGTGACGCGGCGGGGCCGACGTCCGGGCGCACGCCCGCGGTCTGCAACTGCATCAGCAGCCGCTTGGTCGTCTCCGGCGAGCCGTGCACGGACGTGATCTCGATGCCGTGGACGCGGTCGCGCAGCGCGCGCGCGATCTCCACGGTGACGGCCAGCGCCTCGGCGGCCGGATCGGCCGCGCGGCGCAGTCGATCGAGCAGCGCGTCGCCGACGCGGACGCCGACGACTTCACTGGCGAGAAACTCGACGTGCCGCACGCCCTCGAGGGCCGCGACGCCGGCGAGAATCGGCAGGCCGGTCGCCTGCAGGCGCGGTAGCTCGGCGTCGAAGGCCGCGAGGTCGAGCACGGGCGGCGTGACGATGAACTCCGCGCCGGCTTCGATTTTGTGCGCGAGCCGGCGCCACTCGCTCTCCGCGTTGGGCGCGAACGGATTGACCGCCACGCCGATGTGAAACTGCGTGGGCGTGCCGATCGACTGGCCGCCGATGTCGACGCCGCGGTTGAGCCGCGCGACCATGTTGACGAGGCCGATCGCGTCGACGTCGAACACCGACGTCGCGTCGGCATACGTGCCTTGCGGCGCCGGATTGCCCGTCGTGAGCAGCACATCGCGCAGCCCGAGCTCGTGCGCCCCGACCAGATCGGACTGCATGCCGATGAGGTTGCGATCGCGGCAGGAGTAGTGCAGCAGCGTCTGCACTTTCGCCTGCTGTTCGATGAGAGAGGCCAGCGCGAGCGCGCTCGCGCGGGCGCCGGACTTCGGATAATCGGGCACGTTGACGGCGAGCGCCCCGAGATCCTGGAAGCGCCGCGCGCGCCGCACCGCGCTCGCCAGATCGAGGCCGCGCGGCGCCGACACCTCGGCGACGATCGCAAACTCGCGATCCGCAAACGCGCGGGCGATTTTCGATTTCTCGCGCCGATCGACAATCGCCGGCGCGGGCGCGGCATTGCTCGAGACCGCGACCGGCACTGTCGGGCGCGCCGCCGCGGGCGCCATCGTCCGGACCGCCAGCGCGATCTGGCGCACGTGATCGGGCGTCGTGCCGCAGCAGCCGCCGACCAGCCGCACCCCGGCCGCGATGAAGCGCCGCGCGTAGCTCGCGATGTAGTCAGGCGAGCTCAAATACAAATTGCGGCCGTCGACGTCGCGCGGCCGGCCGGCGTTCGGCTGCGCCGACAGCCGCGCGCCCGTCAGCCGCGACATCGTCTCGACGGTCTCGAGCATCGCCGCGGGACCAACGCTGCAGTTGACGCCGATCACGTCGGCGCCCGCGCGCTCGAGCTCGGGCGTGAACGTCTGCGGCGGCGTGCCGTCGAGGCTGTTGCTGTCGTCGCCGGTCGTCATCTGCGCGACGATCGGTTTGTCCGAGACCGCGCGCACGGCGCGGATCGCCGCCTTGATCTCGTTCAGGTCGCGGAAGGTCTCGAGGATGAAGAGATCCACGCCGCCTTCGGCAAGCGCGGTCGCCTGCTCGCGAAACGCGGCTTCGGCTTCGTCGATGCCCGTCCGGCCCCACGGCTCGATGCGCACGCCAAGCGGACCGATCGATCCGGCCACCCAGGCAGCCTCGCGCGCGGCGTGCTTCGCGATGCGCGCGCCCTGGAGGTTGATCGCGCGCGTCTTGTCCGCCAGCCCGAAGTTCGCGAGCTTGAAGCGATTGGCGCCGAACGTGTTGGTCTCGATCACGTCCGCCCCGGCGCGGACGTACTCCGTGTGCACTTCGGCGACCAGGTCGGGCTGCGTGAGGTTCAGCTCGTCGAAGCAGCGGTTCAGAAAAATGCCGCGGGCGTACAGCATCGTCCCCATCGCCCCGTCGCAGACGAGGACGCGTTCATCGAGGGATTTCAGGAACGGAGGGGGCACAAAACAATTCTACAGGGTTCGACACGGTTCGACGGGTTCGACAAGGTTCCGCAGGTTCGATGGGCGCACGCAGTCGCTGCGTGCCGGAACCCGACGAACCGTGTCGAACTCGTCGAACCCCGTCGAACAGCTATCGGTTCGTATTCGCCGGGACAAGAAGATCTTGCTTGTCCCAGATAAAATCTTCGTTGCTGTAGACCGCGAGCTCGTAGTCCTTGCCCATGAAGATCGCGGACACCGGGCAGGCCTCTTCGCAGTAGCCGCAGAAGATGCAGCGGACTTTGTGAATCTGGTAGACGGAGGCGTAGCGCGGGCCGGCCTGGACCGTGCCGTCGTTCTCGGCCGGCTCGAGGTAGATCGCGTCGGCCGGACACGCCACGGCGCACAGCCCGCAGGCCACGCACTTCTCGAGGCCGTTCTCGTCACGCATCAGCACCTGCTTGCCGCGATACTTCGGGAACACCGGAACCTTTTCGTCCGGGTAGTTCACGGTATTCGCCTTCTTGAACATGTGCTTGAAGGTCGTGTAGAAGCCGATGACGAACGGCTTGAGCATGGGGAAATCATACCAGAGCAGTGCAAAAGGTCCGGCGACTGGAGCCTGTTATAGTTAAGGCCTGGCCTGATGCAGCAAGAGGCCCGTGCGCTGTCCGTCGATCAGCTCCTCTTGACGACGCTCGTCGTCAAGCTGGCGGTGGCAGCCGCGCTGGCCATCGTGCTCGTTCGCTTCCGGTGGTTCCGCCGGATCCTCCTGACTGAAAAACGCGATTGGCCCGAACGGCTGACGTTTGCCGCCGGCCTCGGTGTGCCGCTTGTCATTGGCGTCGCGTGCCGGTTGTTGCTGCAATACAAGGCGGCCGATCTGTCCTTGTCCGGCGCCTTCCTCGCCGGGCTCATCGCGGGCCCGTACGCGGGCGCCCTGGTCGGCGCGGCGGTGGGTCTGCCGCCGACTTTCGCGGGCGAATGGGCCGCGCTGCCCTTCGCGGTCGGGTGCGGGTTCGCGGGCGGCGGGTTGCGCGAGATTTGTCCGAAAGAAGAAATCTGGCGCTTTACGCCGTTCTTCGTCACGAAGCTCCACGAATCGGCGTGGCGGCTCGTTCGCGCGTTCTCGCTCGACTGGCAGGTGATTCTGGTCAGCGCGCCGATCGCGCTGGAACTGTTGAGCCAGTCGATCGCACACCAGTGGCCGCGACGGCTCTTCGACTTTTCGCCCACGACCGGCTGGCTCGAGCTCGTCATCCTGCTCGACACCGTGCTCGCGGTCGCGATCCCGATCAAGATCTGGAACAGCGCGCGCATCGAGCACCGTCTGGCCGAGCAGGAAAAGCTGCTGATGGCCGCGCGCGTCGAAGCGCTCGCCAATCAGATCAACCCGCACTTCCTGTTCAACACGCTGACGTCGATCTCCTCGCTGATTCGATCGAAGCCCGAAACCGCGCGGATGCTCATCGTCAAGCTCTCCGCGCTGCTCCGCCGGCTGCTCCGCAGCCAGGAGCATTTCGTGACGCTGCGCGAGGAGCTCGACGCCGTCGACGAGTACCTCGACATCGAGCGCGTGCGCTTCGGCCCGAGCCTCGTCGTCGAAAAGGAAATCGACGAGGCGAGCCTCGCCGTGATCGTGCCGAGCATGATCCTGCAGCCGCTCGTCGAGAACTCGATCAAGCACGGGCTGTCGCGCAAGGTCGGCGGCGGCCGCATCACGATCCGCTCGTCGCGCCGCGCGGGCCACGCCGTGATCGAGGTCATCGACGACGGCGTCGGCATCCCGAGCGACCGGCTCGAATCGACGTCGCAGTACGGCATCGGCCTGCGCAACGTCAACGAGCGGCTCAGCGTGATCTACGGCGCGAACTACGCGCTGAAGCTGCAGAGCACCCCCGGCGAGGGCACCTCGGCCCGCGTCGAGATCCCCGAGCTCCTGATTTCGGAGCGCGCCAGCGCATGACGACGGCCCCGCTCCGCGTGCTCGTCGTCGACGACGAACAGCTGGCGCGGGAGGAGCTGTGCTTCCTGCTCGGGCAGCTCGGCGACATCGACCTCGTCGGGCAGGCGGCCGACGGCGTGGGCGCCCTGCGCCTCGCCGGCGAGCTTACGCCGGACCTGATCTTCCTGGACGTCCAGATGCCCGGCCTCACCGGCTTCGAAGTGGCGCGCCGGCTGGTTGAAGCCGATATAGGGGCACAGCTGGTCTTCGTGACGGCATTCGACCAGTACGCGATCGAGGCGTTTTCGGTGAACGCCGTGGACTACGTCCTGAAGCCGGTGGACGTCGGCCGGCTGGAGCAGACGCTGGATCGCGTCCGGCGGCGGGTGGCCTCGACCCAGGCGGCACGGCTGCCGCTCTCGGCCGCCGACCTCGAGCGCGTCGTCGAGGCCGTGCAGGCCCGGCAGGGACGGCGCGACCAGCTGGCCATCCGCGTCGGCGAGAGGTTCGTACTGGTGCAGGCGTCCGAGGTAATCCACGCCTCGCTCGAAGACGACGCCATCGTGGTGGTAACAAATTCCGTGTCCGGCACGTCTAACTATCGAACGCTTGACGAGTTACAAGCGCGGCTGGACCCGGCAGTTTTTTGGCGCGTGCACCGGTCGCACCTTGTTAACATTACGAAGATCAAGGAGATTGTCCCCTGGTTCAGCCGGAATTTCCTTCTGAAGATGAGAGACCCGAAGGCGACCGAGATCCCGGTCAGCCGGGCGCAAACCAAGCGCCTCAGGGAGTATCTCCAACTCTGACACCATCGCGGCCTGATGAGGGCGGCTGGTCGTCGCAGGCGTGGTCTGCCGACGCGGGCTACTCGTTCAAGCCCGCGGTGTTCAACCCGGCCGTGTTCAATCCGGCTCCGCCTCCGGGAACCACCACGGCGCCGCCGGAGCACTCCCTGGGCACGACGATGCCCCTGCCAATGCCGCAGCCCGCCTCGCGGACCACGTCCTCGACCGTGCAGCGCATCGGCGAAGAGCTGTTCGCGTGGTTCAAGACGCTGGTCTCGGCCGCCGTCTACGCGACGCTCATCGTGACGTTCGGGTTCCAGGTCGCGCGCGTTGAAGGCCAGAGCATGGCGCCGACGCTCGAGGACCAGGACCGGCTGATCGTCAACAAGCTGATCTTCAAGCTGCACAAGCCGCAGATCGGCGACATCGTGATGCTCTACTACCCGCTCGACCCGGACAAGTCGTTCGTCAAGCGCGTCGTCGCCGAGCCTGGCGACACGATCAAGAGCATCAACGGCCGCGTCTATCGCAACGACGTGCCGCTGCGCGACGACTTCATCCCCGAGGAATACAAGTCACTCAACGACACCTGGGGCCCGCGCACCGTGCCGCAGGGCCAGTACTTCGTGATGGGCGATCACCGGAACAACAGCTCCGACAGCCGGACGTGGGACTGGGTGCCCGAGAAGTACATCATCGGGAAAGTCGAGCTGCGGTGGTGGCCGGTGAACCACGCCAGGTTCTTCGAAGACGATCTCTCGCCGAAGACGATCGACAAAGAGCCAAAGGCGATCGATAGAGAGCGGTAAGAGCACAGGTACGACTGGTACGGTACAGGCAAGGGACTGAGGTAACAAGAGCGGCAAGGGACATCGGTAACAGATCCTCCGGCGACTAGTCACGCGGCAACGGACGCAGACGGTGCGCGCGGCCATCCCACCGCGCGAGCCGAAGGTGGGCGAAGCG
>DATEGZ010000201.1:0-18102 GCA_035279905.1 Vicinamibacterales bacterium | reverse complement strand
GGCTGACCTGCAGCGCGCGCGCAATCGCCGCTTGGACTTCACCTCGCTGGTGTCGTATCCAGATGTCTGCGCGCGCCGGTACCGTCAGTCGCCCCATGACCAGATCCTCCGTCATGTTGCGCCGACCGGTTGAGTACGCCCTGCATTCGCACCATCTTCCTTAGTTCTTGCAGGGAATCATCGACCTTCCGGATCTCGTGACATCGATGCAGTCCCGCCGCTGATATACGCCGCCGTTGAACGTGAAGACCGTCCGACGCGTGACGTCGGCGGACAGGTGCGTCTCGAGAACGAGGTTCGGCACACCGTTGGTCATGGCGTCGGAGAAGCCGAACGCCGACGCGAGCGGTGCGTCGCCGCTGACTAGATTGCGCCAGCCATCCTTCGTCCGCCTGAACACCCAGGTCGCGCAGTTGCCAGTCCCGCCGCAAAGCAACTTCGATCCCTGGACCACGAGCCCGTCCGAATCCCCGAGCCGCAGGCGGCGAATGAGCGCCTCCTTGTCCCACGAATCCGGCGTGTCGAAGCTGGTGTTGTCGAGCTGACTGAAGATCTCGCGCTTTTCTGCGGGCGTCAGCCTGGCTGCCGCAACGGTCTCCGCCGGTCGCAGGTGGTCCATCGTCGTCGGCGCCGGCTGCGCCGCAGCGAGCATCAGCAGCGAACAGACGAGGGCGCGCATGGTCGCACTACGCCTGATACGCCGGCGTGCCGCCGACGACGGTGCGCACGATCTGGATGTCCTTGATCTTGTCCGATGCGACGGTGTGCGGGTCATCGGCGAGCACGACGAAATCCGCGAGCTTGCCTTCGGTGATCGAGCCCTTGCTCGATTCCTCGAACGACGCGAACGCGCCGTTGAACGTGTTGACCTTGATCGCTTCGTCCACGCTGATGCGCTGGTTGACGCCCCAGCTCGTGCCGTCCCAGCCGGTGCGTGTGACCATGCCCTGGATGCCCATGAGCGGCGCGAACGGGCCCGGCGAGAAGTCCGAGCCGGCCGCGGCCGGCACGCCGGCGTCGAGCAGCGTGCGGTACGCCATCGATCGCTTCATCAGCGCTTCGCCGTAGAACGGGAACTTGTCGGTGTTGTAGTACGCGTAGGTCGTGAACATCGCGGGCACCGCGCCGGTGGCCTTGATGCGGCGCACGAGGTCGTCGTTGATCAACGTGCAGCGCGTGATTTTCGGCCGCGCGTCCGGCCGCGGCGCGAGCTGCTGCGCGCGCTCGATTGCCTTGAGGTACATGTCGATCGCGACGTCGCCGTTGGCGTGACAGTTGACCTGAATGCCCGCGCGATGCACGCGCTCGACCCAGGCGTTGAGCGTGTCCTGATTCTCCGTGACGTTGCCAGAGTACGGCGGCTGGCTCCCAGGATACGGCTGGCTCAACGCCATCGTCCGCTCCGAGAACGAGCCGTCGACCGTGTGCTCGGACGTCGCGCCCAGCTTGACCCACTCGTCGCCGAAGCCCGTGCGGATGCCCGTCGAGATCATCGACTCGAGCACGCCGCCGCTCACCTCGTAGCTCACGCGGTGGAGCAGCTCGCCGCGCGCCCGCACGTCCTGGATCGCCGTGAGGCTCCCGCCTTCGTGATGCACGCTCGTCAAGCCGTATCGCACGAACTGCTTCGAGATGTGCGCGATGCCGTCGCGCTCGCGCTGCGCCCGCTCTGCTGCGCCGAATTGCTCACGGCGCCCGGCGGCGCCCATCGCGTTGCGCGCCCGATCGGTCACGCGGCCGGTCAGCGCGCCCGCGGCGTCGCGATCGAACGTGCCGCCCTCGGGATTCGGCGTGTCCTTCGTGATCTTCGCGAGCTCGAACGCCTTGCTGTTGTAGAAGGTCGTGTGCCCGCCGCGATGCTGCACCGCCACCGGATGTTCGGTGGACACCTGATCCAGATCGTGCAGGTTCAGCGGCCGCTTGTCCTTGAGCTTCGTGTCGTCGAAGAAATAGCCTTCGACCCTCGTGCCCGGCGGCGTCTTCTGCGCCTTCGCTTTCAACTTCTCGACGATGCTCGCGATCGTGACGAACTCGACCTCGAACGGATTGCCGACGAGCACCTCGTAGAGCAGCGTCGTGCCGCCCGCGTGGTTGTGACAGTCGGTGAAGCCAGGGACGACGGTCATCTGCTTCGCGTCGAACGTCTGCGTGCGCTTGCCGGCCAGCGCCTTGATCTCCGCGCTCGTGCCGACGGCGACGAACCGGCTGTTCTTCACCGCGAACGCTTCCGCCCGCGGCGTGGCCGGGTCCATCGTGTAGACCTTCGCGTTCAAGACGACGAGGTCGGGGTCGCCGGCCCACGCGGACAGGACGGCGAGCCACGGCGGCGCGAAGGCTCCGGCGACGCCGGCGGCGGTGAGGCCCATGAACTCGCGGCGGGTGCGATTGCGCATGGGGACATAATAGCGGCTTGAAAAACCCGCGAACGGGCCGCTGGCTGGCGCTGATCGTCATCGCTGCCGCCGGGCTGGAGGCTCTGTATTGGTGGGGTGGCCATCCCTTCGTCACCCGTGCCTACGCACGCGGCGGCGGCAACATCCTGTTCAACCTGATTCCTGCGCCTGGCATGCCGCTGCGGCCGCTCCAGGAGTACCTCGATCGCGCTGACGCGGTGTGGCGCACGTTTCAGTTGGCGTGGATGCTCGTGGCCGCCGTGCTCGTCGCGGCGCCGGCCCTGGATCGCGCGACGGGACGTCTGCACGCGCGGTGTCTTCGATTCGGGCGCGCGTGCGCGGAACGCCCGCGCGCATTTCTGATCGGCGGAGCGGTCGTCGTGGCCCTCGTCACCGCGACCGTCGGCTGGCTCGTCCTCGAGCACTTTCCGAACTCCGGCGACGAGTACTGCTACCTCTACCAGGCCGACACACTTCTTGCCGGACGCTTGTCGAACACGCCGCATCCGCTTCAGCCGTTCTTCGAGACCAGCCACATCATCGAGCGCGGCGGCCGCCTTTTCAGCGTGTTTCCGCCGGGCTGGCCGCTCATGCTGGCGGCCGGCATGCGCGTCGGGCTGCCACCCTGGACGCTCAACCCGCTGCTCTCGGCGGCGATGTTCGTGCTGGTCTTCTGGCTGGCGCGGCGTGTCACCGGCGATGACGCGACCGCGGCGCTTGCGTCCGTCATGCTTGCGACGACGAACTATTTTCTCCTGACGGGCGCGTCGTACTTCTCTCACACCGCGTGCGCCACGCTCGTCGCCGGCGCGATGATCGCCATGCTCCGCATGGCCGAGGGCCGCGCGTGGAGCGCGGCCGCCGCGGGCCTGCTCGCCGGCCTCGCCGTGATCACGAGGTACTACACGCCGGTTTTGTGTCTGCTGCCGCTCACGATCGTGCTGCTGCGCGAGCGGCCCTGGCGCACGGAGTATCTGTGGGCCATCGCCGGCGCGCTGCCGCCGATCGTGTTCATGCTGGTCTACAACCACACGTTGTCCGGCAACGCGCTCGTGCTCAGCAAGGGGGGCGTCGAGCAGTACGACGAGCTCTGGTTTGCGACGGGATTCTGGCGCCGCGGCGCGGAATTCATGGGCGCGCACTTGTTCGATCTCATGCTCTGGACGCCCCCGGCGCTTTTCATTGCTTATCTGGCGGGCGTTCGCCGCGCGGCGCCGTTCAAGAGCCGGCTGGGCGCGGTCGGCGCCGGGTTCGCCTGTCTGGTGCTTGGCCTGTATCCGTACATGAACCGGGGCGGCAATCAGTACGGACCGCGCTTCTACTTCGACGGCTTCCCGCTGCTCGTCATCGTCGCGGCCGCCGCGGTGTTTGGCGCGACACGATACGAGGACCGATCCCGCGCCTCGCGGCGGCTCGTGTACCTCTACTTCGCCAGCGTGGTGGCGCACGTCGCCATCGCCGCCATGCAGTTGCAGGCGACGCACGCGCAGGTCGACGAGCGGCTCGATCTCACGCGCCGCGTGGCGGCGTCGTCGATCTCGCGCGCGCTGGTCTTTGTGGAGACGCCGATCGGCCTGGAGCGCGCGATGTTTCCTGACGACTTCACGCGAAACGGCATCGACTTCAGCCCGCCCGTGCTGTACGCCCTGGACCGCGGCGCGTCGAACCAGCAGCTGCGTGATTACTATCCCGATCGCGAGTGCTACCGGTATCGATTCGATGTGGATACGCGAACCGGATCGCTCATGCCGTGCGCGCCGCGCTAGCGCCACACCCTGAACGGGTCGATCGCCTCTCCCTGCCACCAGTGTTTTTCCGGCGTGAGCTTGAAGATAGCAAAGTGCAGATGTGGTGTGTCTGGCGGCGCGTTGCCTGACGTGCCGACGTAGCCGATGATGTCGCCGGCGGACACCGTTTGGCGCTCGTGCAGGCCAGGCGCATACCGTTCGAGATGCGCGTAGTAGTACGCGTAGGTTTCCGTGGGATCGAATTGACAGAGCGTGATCCCGCCCGCCTTGCTCAGAAACAGCTTCGCGATTGTGCCGCCTTCGACGGCGCGCACCGGCGTATTGCGCGGCGCGAGGATATCCAGCGCCTCATGACGCCGCGTGTGGTCACGGGCGTCGTCAAACGAATCGCGGAGGGCGGAGGGTTCGACGCCGGCGAGGGGAATCAGCAAGTGACGAGCCCGCAGGTCGGACGCGGATTCCGATCGAGTGGGCGAGACCTCGAGGGCGGGAGACGCCTTCGCGACCGGCAGCGGCGTGGGTGTGGCGGGCGCGACGATGGCCGCGCGGTTCTCATCGGCTCCGTCGGCCGACAGGGCAGGTGCTCCCGAGCCGAGCGCCGCCTGGTGCGACGTGAACAGCCAGGCGACGGCCACACCGGTAATCACACCGCCGATCGTCGGCGGCACCAGCGGCACCAGCGAGGATCGTCTGCGCGTCATTCTTCAAAGATGACCGGCGTGCCGACCTTGACCAGACCGGCGAGCCGCGACGCGTCCCAGTTCGTGAGCCGCACGCAGCCATGCGACGTCGTGCGCGCGATCGTCGACGGGCTCGGCGTGCCGTGAAGGCCGTAGTGCTCTTTGCTGATGTCGATCCACACGACACCGACCGGATTGTTCGGCCCGGGCGCGATCTTCGCCTTCGTGTGCGACGGGTTAGCGTCCCAGAAGAGCTCGGGGTTGTAGTTGAACGACGGATTGCGGCTGATGCCCGTCACCTTCCAGGTGCCGAGCGGCAACGGATCGTGCGTGCTTCCGCTCGTGACCGGCGCGTAGAAGATCATCCGGCCGCTGGCGTCGTACGCGGCTGCTGCCGATCGGTGGCGAGAGACCGTCACTTTCGCTGCCGGTGTTGATCCCGCGGCATCGTCCGCAACGCGCACGTTCGGCACCTGAATCTCCGCGCCGGCCTCCAACGTCACGTCTGGATTGAGGCGCTTCAAGAGGGCAGGCGAGGCGTGGAACCTTTCGCTGAGTGCCTCCTCGAGCGAGCTGTAGTTGAGCGCGTCGAGCGTGGCCTGCTGCTCGAGGTCGCTCGGAATGTCCGGCGTGAATGGCCCGGCCGCGTCGGCGGCCGTGATCATGTAGGTCGTCACCACCGGCGCGTTGTCTTCGGAGAGCGCGCGAAGCACCGCGTCGTCGTCGGTCGCCCTGAGCTTGTGGGCGCCGGCGAACGCCTCCAGCGCGCGAGTCGTGTTGAGCCCGCGATGCCCGTCGATCTCGCCCGGCGAGAATCCGGCGCGATCGAGCCCGACCTGGAGCCGCAGGTCCGGCGAGTCCGCCGGCGCCACGGTTTGATGGGGTGGTTGGCGCCTCGCGCGCGTGCGTGGGCGATCTTGTGAGGCCGCCAGCGGCGTCGCGAGAACGAACGCGGTGGCCGCAAGAGCGGCGCAGAGAGCACGGCAATGTCGATTCGGCATGGACCACATCCTCGTTCCCTGAGGACAGGCTGCAAGATGGCTGCCGGATCACATGGCCAGTGCCGGGCCGGGCGGGTCATTGCCGTGGAAGCGCGTTGCTCTTTTTGGCTAACATTCGCCCGAGTGAAGCACCTTGCTGCTGCCATTCTGGTTGTGGGGCTTGCCGGCGCGCAGACGCCGGCGCGCTCGGGCAATCCCATCCTGTCCGGCTGGTACGCCGATCCGGAGGCGCGGATCTTCGAGGGCCAATACTGGATCTATCCCACGTACTCCGCGCCGTACGACGAGCAGACCTTTCTCGACGCGTTTTCTTCGACGGATCTCATCACCTGGACCAAACACACGCGTATCGTCGATACCACACGCATCACGTGGGCAAAACGCGCGGTGTGGGCGCCGTCGATCGTCGAAAAGGACGGGACGTACTATCTCTTCTTCGGCGCGAACGACATCCAGAACGACACGCAGCTCGGCGGCATCGGCGTCGCTCGCGCCCGCCATCCGGAAGGGCCCTTCGAGGATCACCTCGGCAAGCCGCTGGTCGACGCGTTCCACAACGGCGCGCAGCCGATCGATCCGTTCGTCTTCAAGGATCAGGACGGCACGTACTACCTGATCTACGGCGGCTGGCGTCACTGCAACATCGCGAAGCTCAACGCGGACTTCACGGGCTTCGTGCCGTTCGCGGACGGGACGACGTTCAGGGAGATCACGCCGTCCGGCTACGTCGAGGGCTCGTTCATGTTCGTGAAGGACGGCAAGTACTACTTCATGTGGTCGGAAGGGGGCTGGACGGGCCCGAACTACGCCGTGGCGTACGCCATTGGCGCCTCACCGGTCGGTCCGTTCGAGCGGGCGGGAAAAATTCTCCAGCAGGATCCCGCGGTCGCGACCGGCGCCGGCCATCATTCGATCCTCCACGCGCCAGGCTCGAGCGCGTGGTACATCGTCTACCACCGCCGGCCGCTGGGCGAGACGGATCGCAACCACCGCGTCGTCTGCATCGACGAGATGCGCTTCGACGCGAGCGGCGCGATCCTGCCGGTGAAGATCACCAGGGACGGCGTCGCGCGCGATCCGATCCGCTAGCGCGCGGGCTGCGCGGCTTGACGAGTGCGCGCTTCGCGTTCTCTCGTGAGGTGCGGCACGCCCCCAACCATCCGCTGAAGCAGCATCAACTGCCCGCGATGGTGCATCTCGTGTTCCTTGACGCCCATCAGCAGCTCCAGTCGGGTCTTGGTCGGCGGCTGCAGAGGCGGTGCGAAGTGAACGAGCGTCGCGAGATCCTCATCGGTCAGCGCGTCGAGCTCCTTCGCGAACTGCTCGCCGTCGGTCTCGAGCGCGCGGAGAATCGCCTCGCGCGACGTGAGCGTGCGCTCGTACGCCTGGCTCGCGGCGAGGTACGGCGCGAAATCTGGTCCGCTGAGCGCGGTCCGGCGATCGAGGATGTGAATGTGACGCGGATAGTGCGACACCGTCACCATGTGCGCCAGCAACTCCTGGATCGATCGCGTGCCGGGCGCCGCCCGGAACGACCATTTGTCTTCCGGGATCTCATTGGCGATTTGAAGCGTGTTCTTCCGCACGGTTCGAAAGGTGCGAGCAAGATCTTTTCCCGAATATGGCATCATGCCGGCCGGACTCCTTGGGACCCGATCATGTCTATCAACGCGCTCGAGGTCAACTCGTGACACTCGCGCGGTTCCGCTCGCGGTCGCAGCGCCGTCCCGACGCCGCGCCCGTGCCGGGCCGCCGGATGCGGCGCCTTGGCGTACTGATTGCCGCTACGGGCGTGCTCGCCGCCGCTCTTCTGTACTTCCTCGAAACGCACAATGCCGGGCCGAGCCTCGAGGAGCTCATCCCGGGCACCTCGCGGGCGAACTCGCGCCTGATGGGCATCTATTACGGCCATGCGGGAAAGATGATGTGGGAGTGGCGCGAAGCGCTCGCGCGACCGGAGGTGCAGGCGATCCTCATCGTGCTTGTCGCCGCAATCGCGGCCGCCGTTTGCTTTCGCGTCGCCTGGCTCGATGCCGATCGCGTGAAGCACACGTGATCGGATTCCCAGCTAAGATGCTGGGATGCGCTCGAATCACTCGTCGACGCCGCTTCGGCTGCTCGTGCCGGCGCTCGCCGCGGCTCTGTCGCTGACCGGATCCGCGCAGACGCGCGACCGCGCCGCGGTCCCAGACACGTACACGTGGAATCTCGCGGACCTCTACCCGAACGAGGCCGCGTGGCAGGCGGAGAAAGCCGCCATCGCGAAGGTCGTGCCGACGCTGGGCCAGTTCAAAGGCAAGCTCGGCAGCTCCGCCTCGGTTCTGGCCGACGCGCTCGAAAAGGCGTCGTCGATCGATCGCACGATGTCGAAGCTGGCCGTCTACTCAGGGCTGCTGTCCGATCAGGACACGCGCGACGCCGGCCACCTCGCGATGCAGCAGCAGATCATCCAGATGTACTCGGGCTTTCAGGCGGAAGCCTCCTACATCGAGCCCGAGGTGCTGCGGTTCCCCGCGGGGACCGTCGCGAAGTTCGTCGCGGCCGAGCCGCGGCTCAAGATGTACCGGTTCTACCTCGAGGACATCGCCCGCCGCGCGCCGCACACGCTCACCGAGCCCGAGGAGACGCTGCTGGCGCGCGCCGGCGTGATCAGCACGACGCCGTCCGACGTGTTCAACGTCCTCAGCAACGCCGACTTTCCGTATCCCAGCGTGACGCTCAGCGACGGCAAGACCGCCAGGCTGGATCAGGCAGGCTACGCGTCGCTCCGCGCGCTGCCGAATCGCGCCGACCGCGAGAAGGTGATGTCCACGTTCTTCAACGCGCTCGGCGGCTTCAGCGGCACGCTCGGCACGATGATGAACGGGGAAGTGCAGAAGGTGCTCTTCTTCGCCAACGCGCGCAAGTACGAGTCCGGCGCGGAATCGCAGCTCAACGGCGCGAACATCCCGGTCACCGTGTACACGCGCCTGATCGATGGCGTGAACAAGGCGCTGCCGACCTTCCAGCGCTACCTGAAGCTCCGCAAGCGCATGATGGGCGTCGATGCGTTGCACTACTACGACCTCTACGCGCCGCTCGTTGGATCGGTCTCGCTGAAGTACACGCCCGAGGAAGCGCAGAAGCTAGTCCTCGAGGCCGTCGCGCCGCTGGGCGACGAGTACACGACGGTCGTCCAGCGCGCGTTCAAGGATCGCTGGATCGATCTCTTTCCGACCACCGGCAAGGCCTCGGGCGCCTACTCGAACGGCGGCGCCTACGACGTCCACCCGTACATGCTGATCAACTACAACGGCGCGTACACCGACGTCAGCACCGTCGCCCACGAGATGGGCCATACGATGCAGAGCTACTTCTCGAACAAGACGCAGCCGTATCCGCTCGCGCAGTACCCGATCTTCGTCGCGGAAGTCGCGTCGACGTTCAACGAGGCGCTGCTCATCGATCACATGCTCGAGGTCGTGAAGGACCCGGACACGCGCCTCGCGCTCCTCGGCAACTACCTCGAGAACGCGAAGGGCACCGTCTTCCGTCAGGCGCAGTTCGCGGAGTTCGAGTGGAAGATGTACGAGCTCGCGCAGAAAGGCCAGCCGCTCACCGGCGAGGTCCTCGCGAAGCTCTACCTCGACATCACGCGCAAGTACTACGGCCACGACCAGGGCGTGTGCATCGTCGACGACTACATCGCGCACGAATGGAGCTATATTCCGCATTTCTACCGCGACTTCTACGTGTACCAGTACGCGACGTCATTCACGGCGTCGGTCGCGCTCGAGGAGAAGGTCAAGTCGGGCGATCCCGAAGCGCGCAAGCGTTACCTCGCGTTCATCAGCGCCGGCGGGTCGAAATATCCCATCGACCTGCTCAAGGACGCGGGCGTGGACATGACGACGACACAGCCGCTCGACGCGACGATGGTCAAGCTGAACCGGGTGATGGACGAGATGGAAAAGCTGCTGGCCGCAAAAAAACAATGACTCGCACCGCGCTCGCACTCGCTCTCGTCGGCGCCGTCGTACTCGCGCCGGTGTCACCTCTGTCCGGCCAGTCCAAAAACTTCGCGCCGCTCGTCAATCACGACGGCCAGTCCTGGACCGAGCGCTACATCGACGTGCCGTTCCTCGGGCAGGTGAACGCGTACGTGCCGAAAACGCCCACCACCGACGTCGTCCTGTTTCTCTCGGGCGACGATGGCTGGCAGCTTGGTGTAGTCGACATGGCGCGGCGAATCATGCCGAAGCACGTGATCGTCGTCGGGCTCAACTTCGTGGCGCTGCGCAAGAGCCAGGGCGAGGGCGCCTGCTGGGACACCTCCGCGCAGCTCGTGGAAATCGCGAAGGCGGCCGAGACCGAGCTGAAGGTCAACGGGTATCACCCGCCGACGCTCATCGGCTACTCGTCCGGCGCGACGATGGTGTACGCGGCGCTCGCGCAGGGCGCGGCCGGAACGTTCGTGGCCGGCATGAGCCTCGGCTTCTGCCCGGATCTTCCGTCGGCTCACCCGGCCTGCGCGGTGGGAGACTGGCAGCCGACGTATGACGAGACCAAGCACATCGCCTGGCTGCCGACGACCGGCGACATCAAGCGTGACTGGTTCGTGTTGCACGGCGTGCAGGATTCCGAGTGCACGCCGGCCGACACCGAGAAGTTCGTGTCGGCGATGACGCACGCGCACTACGTGCCCATCGAAGGCACAGGCCACGGGTTCGGCCGCCCCGAGCGCTGGGGCCCGCCGTTCGACGAGGCGATCAAAAGGCTCTTTCCAGGCCGCTAAGGTAGTATGTCCTTTCGCGTGGTTCACCCACGTTGGAAGGGGCACCCCGTCCTTGCTGGCACGTTTCCTCGTTCTCGTCCCGGCGCTGGCCGCTGTCACGGCCTGCTCGAACAACAGTAACGCCTCGGCCGCCGGCCAACAGGCCGCGCGACAAGTTCGCGTCGAGGCCGCCGAAGTCCGTGACGTCCGCCGCGCGGTGGACGTCGTCGGCACGTTGAGCGCTCGCGAGGACGTCATCGTCAGCGCCGAGATTGCTGGCCGGGTCGCGACGCTGCGGCACGACCTGGGCGATCGCGTGGACAGCGGCGAAGTGCTCGTCGAGCTCGATCGCGAAAAGGCCGAGTACGGCGTCGAGGCCCAGAAAGCGGCCCTCGCGCAGTCGCGCGCGAAGTACGGCGCGTCGGACAGCGGCGATCTCCCGCCGCTCGATCGCGTGCCCGAAGTCGTCAGCGCCACCGCGCAGCTCGCCGACGCGAAACAGCGCTTCGATCGCGCGAAGAGCCTTGCCGCGCAGAACATCGTCTCGAAGTCGGATCTCGACACCGCGCAGACGGCCTACGACACGGCGATCGCGGCGCACGAGCAGGCGCTCGCGTCGGCCCGACAGCTGCGCGCCGATATCGAGGCCAAGGCCTCGGCGCTGCGGCTCGCCGAGCGCGACCTGCGCGACACCTCGATCAAGGCGCCGTTTCAAGGCTTCGTCGCCGAGCGGCGCGTCTCGGTCGGGCAGTACCTCCAGCCGCAAGCGCCGGTGATGCGCATCGTCCAGCTCCACCCGCTGAAGGTGACCGCCGAAGTGCCCGAGAAGTTCGCGCCGTGGATGCAGACCGGCCGCGAGGTCGACGTGCGCGTCGACGCGTTTCCTTCGGAGAACTTCAAGGGACGCATCGTCCGGATCTCTCCGTCCGTCAATCTCCAGTCGCGTGCGTTTGCGATCGAAGGCGAAGTGCCGAACGCCGACGGCCGGCTCAAGCCCGGCACGTTCGCGCGCCTGCAGATCACGACCGATCATGTCGATCGCGCGATCACGATCCCGGCGGCCGCCGTGCAGAGCCGGTACGGCACCAATCGCGTGTTCGTCGTCGCCAACGGCGCGGTTCATGGCCGCGAAGTCGTGCTGGGCGATCGTCTCGGCGATCGCGTGGAAGTGAGCTCGGGTCTCGACGCCGGCACGGCCGTGGTCGCCGCCGATGTCGAACAACTGGCCGACGGGATGAAGGTGACTGCCGGGAAGTGACGACCTAAAAGATCGTGATGATCCGCGCGTCGAACCCGCCGTCTTTCAGGCGCCAGTTCGGACGGACGCGGAAGCGGCCCAGCCGAATTTCCGCGCCCACTGTCGGGCTGGTCGCATGCGCCTCGCTGAACCACCCGAACCCGAACATCACGCTCGTGATGGCGTCGATGCCGTACGACCCCCACACAGTCGTCTCGGTCAGCGCGCGCCGGCCCTTGGGCACGATCACGGAGACGTCAGCGAGGATGTCGGGCGCGTGCGGCGACGGGACTTCCCAGAAAAATCGCCGGCCCATGACGAGCGCCGGCGAGTAGTCGACGGTCGTGAATCCGACGGCAAAGCCGGTGCCGTCGATCTTGCGGCGCCTCAGGAGCTTGTCGAACTCGCGGCCGTCCGGCGCATCGGTCGGCGCCATCAGGTCTTCGATGCGCGCGTCGCCGAACATGCGAACCGCCCAGCTCGTGCGGCCCACCATGTCTTCGCGCTGGCGCGTCGACAGCTCGAGGCTCTCGAACCACTGCTGCAGTCCGTCCGCCGGGTACAGCGCGTAGCGCGAGCACACCGTTCCGGCGTCAGCGAGCGGCCCGCACAGGCGCGTGGCCGTCGCGTCGCGGACGTCCATGAATCCTTTCAGGTACCACCGCCACGTCGCGCCGTCGTCGCGGATGCCCCACGGGAACTTGCTGGAGTTCGTGCTGTCCACGCCCGGCTTGAACCGGCCGTCGCCGTCGATGTCGGCCGCCATGGCGTGCGAGCCCAGCTCGACGAGCACCGCGACCGGCGACGGGACGGAGGCACCGCCTGGTGCGTCGTATCGATTGGCGGGGATGCTCCCATTGTGCGCGTTGGCCACCACGCTGCTGACCGTGAACGTGCGGCGGGCCCACGCCTCGTCCGCGGGATCGTCATTGCGCCAGTCGTAGGTCGCCGGCGTGAGCACGAGGTACAAGCGCTCGAGATCGTTCGGATGGTCGTCTGAAACGTGAAACCGCAGCCATCCGCCGTGGAGGGCGTAGGCGTTGAACACGTAGTAGCACCAGTACTCGACGATGATCTCCGACTGACGGTCGTCAAGCCGAGGGAACACGCGGTAGGCGAGCGCGGCCCGATTCAGCTTGTCCGGCCTCGACAACGCGCGATACTGGTCGACGCGCGCCGCCCAGCCCTCGGTGGGCGTCGAGCCGATGGCGCTGATCGGGAAGTACTGCTCGTCGGGGTGAAAGACCAGGGTGGGCGCGAAGGCGCGCGCGATCGCCAGCTGCTGCGCGGGCGACAGCTCCCGGCTGACCGCCGGCCCCGCGTCCAGCCGGCCGGGGGCGAGGGCCGGGACCATCAGCGCCCACACCAGCGTGACCAGCCGCTGACAGCGCCGGGCCCGTACCCTTTCGGTCATCGAAGCTCCAGTCACTGTGTCGGCCGGTGGACGCGCACACTGTACGACACTCCGGCCGTTCGTTTTGCATAGAATGACTGGGCCGCCCGATGTTCGCTGAATTCTGTGTCCGCCGCCCCGTCTTCACCACCATGCTCGTGGTGCTGCTCGTCGTCATGGGGGTGTTCTCGTTCCGTGATTTGAGCGTGGATTTGCTGCCGAAAGCGGATCCGGCGACGGTCGCGGTCACGCTCACGTTACCCGGCGCGAGCCCGGAGGAACTGAACAGCGCGGTCGCCGAGCCGGCGGAGCAGTCGCTGTCGAGCATCGCCGGCATCGACGAGATGAACACGACGATCCGCGAGGGCAACGCGCGGATCGTGCTGAAGTTCGTCCTCGAGCGGGACATCAACGACGCCGCCCAGGACGTGCGCGAGAAGGTGGCGCAGGCGATCAAAGACCTGCCGCCGGAGCTGCTGCCGCCGGTCATCACGAAAGTCGATCCCGACTCGGATCCGGTGATCTCGTTTGCGGTGTCCGGCCCGCTGCCGATCCGCGTGCTGACGGAGATCGCCGACAAGCGGATCCGGCGTGCGATTGAGACGGCCGACGGGGTCGGCGAGGTCACGATCTCGGGCGGGCGCGCCCGCGAGATCCACGTCGTGCTCGACATTGCCAAGCTCAACGCGCACGGCCTGACGGTCGGCGCCGTGCGCGACGCGATCGTCGCGGAGAACGTCGAGATTCCCGGCGGCTACATCGAGCAGGGCGACGCCGAGTTGACGCTGCGGACGCTCGGCCGCATCGAGTCCACCGAGCAGTTCGCGAACATCGTCGTCGCCAACGCCGGCCGGACGCCGATCCGGCTCCGCGACGTCGCGTCCGTCGAGGACACGACGGAGGAAGCGCGCACCGGCGCGTTCTTCGATGGCAACCGCTCGTTGATCATGGACGTGCGGCGCCAGTCCGGCCAGAACACCGTCGAGGTCATCGCCGCCGTCAAGAAGAAGATGGATGAGGTCCGGCGCGGCCTGCCGCAGGACGTGACCGTGACGCCGACGCACGACGACTCGAACTTCATCCATGCGTCGATCGCGTCGCTCGAAGAGCACCTGGTCGCGGGCAGCCTGCTCGCGAGCCTCGTCATCCTGATCTTCATCCGCAACCTGCGTGTCGTCGCGGTGGCCTCGCTCGCGATTCCGGCGTCGCTCATCGCGAGCTTCGCGCTCATCCGCGCCGCCGGCTTCACGCTCAACAGCATGACGCTGCTCGGCCTCACGCTCGCCGTCGGCATCGTCATCGACGACGCGATCGTGGTGCTGGAGAACATCTTCCGGCACATGGAGGAAGAGAACGCGCCGCCGTTCCAGGCGGCGATCACCGGCACGAAGGAAGTCACGCTCGCGGTTGTCGCGACGTCCGTGTCGCTGATCGTCATCTTCCTGCCGGTCGCGTTCATGACCGGCTACACGCAGCGCTTCATCTATCCGTTTGGCTTCACGATGGCGTTTGCCGTCATGGTGTCGCTGCTCGTGAGCCTGACGCTGACGCCGATGTTGAGCGCGCGGGTGGTGCGGACCGACGGCCGCGTGCACCGTCACGGCGAAGGCGTGTTCGGCCGCGTCGATGCCTTCTACCGCCGATGGCTCGAGTGGTCGCTCGATCATCGCGCGGCGGTCGTCGCGGTGAGCGTCGTGGTGTTCGCGTCGACGTTCGTGCTGAGCAGGATGATCGGCCGCTCGTTCCTCCCGAACGAGGACATGGGCGAGTTCCAGCTCGTGATCGACACGCCGGAAGGCACGTCGCTCCAGGGCATGGAGAAGGCGGTGCTGGACCTCACGCCGAAGCTGCTGGCGGTGCCGGGCGTCGCGCACGTGTTGCCGACGATCTTCGAGCGCGTGAACCACTCGCACATTCAGATCACGCTGAAGCCCGTCGGCGAGCGCAAGTCACAGGAAGTCGTCGCGCAGGGCGTGCGTCAGGTGATGACCGCGTATCCGAGCTACAAGCCGACGATCGTGATGCGATCGCCCATCGGCGGCGGCGAGACGGCGGCGTATCCGATCCAGGTCAACCTCGTGGGACCGGATCTGCGCAAGCTGTCCGGCTACGCGCTGCGGCTGCTCACCGACGTGCAGGCGATGCCGGCGATCAGCGACTCGAAGGCCGTCGTCAACCTGTCGAATCCCGAGCTGCGGGTCGCCGTCGATCGCCAGCGCGCGGCGGATCTCGGCGTGCGGGTCGGGGACCTGGCCCGCGCGCTCCGGTTGATGGTGAGCGGCGAGGACGAGATCTCGAGCTACCGCGAGGCGGGCGAGCGCTATCCGGTGACGATTCGCGTGCGCGAGGACCAGCGGTCCGACCCGAACACGATCGGCGGGCTGATGGTGCCCTCGTCCGCCGGGCCGCCCGTGCGCGTGGACAACGTCGCGCGGCTCGAGCGCGGGTTCGGCCCGACGATCATTCAGCGCTTCAACCGCCAGTTCTCGATGGCGATCTTCGCCGACGTGAAACCCGGCCATCCGCTCGACGGCGCGCTGCGCGAGATCGGCGCCGACGCCAATGCGCTCGACCTCGCGCCGGGATACGGCTTCAAGTTCACGGGCCAGGCGAAGCTGCTCGACGAGACAACCAACAACATGGTGCTCGCGCTGGCGCTCGCGAGCGTCTTCATCTACATCGTGCTCGCCATGCAGTTCGAGAGCTTCGTGCAGCCGCTCGTCATCATGACGGCGCTGCCGCTCTCGGTGCCGTTCGCGCTCCTGACGCTGTGGCTCACCGGCCGCGTCCTCAACCTCTGGAGCGCGCTCGGCGTGCTGCTGCTCCTCGGGATCGTGAAGAAGAACTCGATCCTGCAGGTCGACTACACGAACGTGCTCCGGCGTCAGGGCATGCCGCTGCGCGAAGCGCTCGTCCAGGCGTCCGAGACGAGGCTGCGGCCGATCCTCATGACGACCGCCGCGATCGTCGCCGGCCTGATCCCGACCGTGCTCGGCGTCGGCGCCGGCGCCACCCAACGCGCCGACATCGCCGTCACCATCGTCGGCGGCCAGACGCTGTGTCTCTTCCTCACGCTGCTGCTGGTGCCGGTCAGTTACTCCCTCGCGGAAGACGCGGTAACGTGGATCAAACAGGTTCGACACCTCCGACAGGTACGTCAGGTGCCTGGAACGCGCTAGCACACGCCAACTGTTTCTTCACAAGACCCGTCTACAACGCTCTCAGGAATGCCACGAGATCGCCTTTCTCCTGCCGCGTCAGGTGCAGCGCGAACCGCGTGTCGTAGAAGTCGACGACGTCCTCGAGTGAGGCGGCCGAGCCGTTGTGAAAGTACGGCGGGCGCGTCGCGAGGTCGCGCAGGATCGGACCCTTGAAGAGCGACATGTCCTTCCACCGGCCCGTAATCAGCGCGCGGCCGGGGTCGGTCGTCTTGACGGTCTCTCCTGTGGTCTTGTTCCGAAACGTGTAGAGCGGCAGATCGGGCGTGCGGCGCGCTTCGGTCGTCAGGCCGATGTCGAGCGGCATCGAGACCGAGTGGTTGCCGGCGTTTGGCGTGTCGTGGCACGTCGTGCAGGAGCCCTGAAGGGTTGGGACGCCCAGCACGTTGTTCAGGCCGTTGACGCCGGTGATCGCGATGGGCCGCGTGTTGAAGATCGCTTCCCCGCGGGCGATCGATCGCCGCGCCTCGACGCACTGCGCGTCGCGCGGGTCGTCGTCGGGGCCGCGATCGCGGGCCGGCGCGCCCGCATGCGCATCGAGATGCCGGGGCCGCGGGAGATTCAGCCAGGCGTCGAACAAGGTGAACACGCGCGGATCGAAGTCGTCGCCGAGCACGTCGTTGATGCCGATGAAGAACGGCACCGCGGACAGCGCGACGGGGCCGCCCATCGCGCCGCGCGCGCGCAGGCTGCCGGCGTCGCGATCCTCGACTTGCGCGGTGAATAGACCCGTTTCGAACGCGACGATCTCCGCCCGCTGCGCGCCGGTGAGCGGCTGCGCGGCGGCCGCGTGGCCGAGCGTCGCGCTGTTGGCCTGATCGCTGAGATCGAACGGGAGCGACTGACCGGCAAACGTCTCGCGCCCGTCCCACATCACCGTGGCGAGAAAGCCCAGGTTGGTCGCCGGCAGCGGCCGCCGGAACAGCGACAGATCCGCCGCCGACGCATGGCCGTACGGATCGTCGGCGTCGATCAGCTCGAACTCGGCGGCAGGGCTGACGCCGATACCGACGCGAATGAGGCCTTTCGTGAGGAGCATGTTGTAGGCCGCGCGCCGCGCCTGGACGGTCGAGACATCCGCGTCCGGGGAATTCGATCCGTCGTTGGTCCGGAAGATCGGATCGAGCCCGCGCGTGGCGTTGAACCGATCGCGCAGGTGCGCCGGCGTGACCGTCCAGCCATCCAACGGCTGGTGGCACGTGATGCACGCGCGGCCGTTCGTCCCGAGCGACTGGAAGAACGGGTTGGTGAGATCGATCCGGCCGTTGACGTCATACGTCGCTTGACGGCCGGAGGCGTCGTCGAACTCGAGCAGTTTCGGCAGTGTGGGAGTAAATGATGATGGCTTCGCAGAAACGAGCGTCGTAGCCGCTGCCCACGCCAGAACGCTTGCGCCAGCCAGCCGCCAGGCTGTTGTGCTGGGATACATGGGGACCCTCCCGGACACCCGTCGACGGGCGCCGAATGAATAGGGCAGGGGAGCCTCAAAACACGTCGGCGGGACGGGGCCGGCGCGGAAACATCTTACCGGTACGACAGGTACGGTACAGGCAAGGGACTGAGGTAACAAGAGCGGCAAGGGACATCGGTAACAGATCCTCCGGCGACTAGTCACGCGGCAACGGACGCAGACGGTGCGCGCGGCCATCCCACCGCGCGAGCCGAAGGTGGGCGAAGCG
>DATEGZ010000200.1:0-83424 GCA_035279905.1 Vicinamibacterales bacterium | reverse complement strand
ACGGGTTGAAGATGCGATAGGTAATCGTCGGGTTGGTCGTCGCGCCCAGGCGCCAGACGTCCTCGACGATGTGGCTGTCGTGGGTTTTCTGTACGGTCCAGACACCCGTTTGCGTGGGCCGGTAGCTGCCGGGTTCGGCCTGCTGTTGAAACAGGAAATCCCAGGTGCCGACGAGAAAATCAAAATCGGCAGGCGTGGCCGTGCCAACGGCCTGCGTGTCGAAGTTTGCGCCGCGCGTGTCGCCGAGGTCGACGTCCGGCGGGACTTGCGCGGACTGTGCGGTCGCGAACACCGCGGCGCTCAGGACGGACGCGGTTACGAGAAGCGTTCGGGTCATGGCGGATACCTCACGCGCTCTGCGAGGCAGATCCCGTGCCACCCGGGGCCGCCGTTATTGCAATACGATATCGATCTTCGATATTTACTGGTGAGGAAGTCGGGACGAACCCGTCCAGGATGCGGGACTCAGGCGTCCGCCGCGCCGCTCAGCCGCGCCGCCTCGGCCGCAATCGCCGCGATGGTCCTCGCGTGCAGCGCGTCGGCGCCGGCGTGCGTGTCGGCGATTGCCGTCAGGCCGAAACGTCCCGCCTCGCCGAGCGCGCTCATCATGTGAAAGATCACGCCGGTCTGACGCGCGTGATCGAAGTGCACGCCCTCGCGCACGGCAATGTCGAAGAGATGGTGCGGCGTGAGCGCGCGGTAGGCGGGCGATTCCTCGTGGTCGCTCGCGACCAGGCACTTCTCGTGGCCGGTCGCCGTCGTGAAGACGCCCGTCTCGTGGTCGTACACGCCGTCCGTCAGGAACTGCAGCGTCAGGAACGGATGCGTCGTCCCGCCTTTGCGGAGATTGATTTCAATCGCGTACGCCTCCCACTCGCCGCGGGCGTTCCGCACGACGACGAAGTCGAGCGCGAACCGGCCGATCACGCCTTGTGACGCCAGCCACGTGCCAACCTTCGCCGCCTCGCGCGTGATGAGGGGGCCGTATTCCGTGTCCGCCGGAAACCGGCAGCCGAGATAGCTCTGGCCGCTCGGCCCGCCGAGGATCTGATCGTGCGTCGAGAGCAGCTCGACCTTGCCGAGCGGCGTCACGCGCAACTGAACGCTCGGGCTCCGGAAGTCCGTGCCAGCGATCCGCTCTTCGACAATGCCGCCGCGTGTGCGGAGGGTGGCGGCGTACTTGTCGTAGGTCAGGCCCGGCAGCTCGAACGTCATCGCCCGCAGGCGGTCGTGAATGACCGCGCGCTCGCCGGCGTCGCCGGCCGGCGGCACGGCGTCGAGCCGTACGAGCGCGTTGCCTTCGCCGGACACGCCCTCGTTGAGCTTCACCATCACCTGGGCGATCGCCGGCTTCTCCGCGCGCAAGCGAGCGATCGCGCTCACCAGATCGTCGACGCCCGTGAGGTTCTCGACGCCGAGCGGATGCGGGGCGCCGACCTCCGCGAAGATCCGGCGCGCGCCGCTCTTCGTGCCGAACGCCAGGAACCGCGGGTCCGCGCCGTACATCGGGATCCCGAGCGCGAGCGACAGGTCGCGCTCGAGATCGGTCGTGTTGAACGGCACGAGGTGCGCGCGATCCGGGTCGAGGACGAGCGATCGAATCTTGGCCAGGACGTCCGGGCGCTCGAGCAGCTTCTGACTGAGCGGCCGCGCCGATCCGTCGAGCGGCGCCACCAGGAACAGGCGCCGGCGCGCGTGGCTGGCGGGCACGCCCGGCAACAGGTCAAGGTAGTACTCGACGACCTCCGGCGCGATTGCCTGCGACGTCACGTACACCACTCGCGCCCGCGGCTGACGCAGCAGGAAGAGCAGAAACAGAAACCGCTCTTCGTAGGCTTGCAGCACCGCGCCCGTCGCCGTGAAATCGAGCGTGATCGACGGCACGATGACGATCGTCTGCTCGTCCTGGTTGAACGACTGGATCGATCGCCAGAGCGGCACGAGCTTGCGCTGGAGTGCGTCGAAGCGGGACTGGACGAGGTCGGTGGCGCCGGCGCCGGACATACGAGGCGAAGGATAGCAAGAGAAGGCCGCGCGCTCTACCGCCGCCGGTGGCGCAGCCACGCCTCCAACAGCTCGATCGGCCAGCAGTTGACGATGCGCTCGGCCGGGACGCCGGCCAGCCGCGCGTGTGCGATGGCGACATCGGCATAGGCCAGCTCCGCGACGTTGTGCGCGTCGCTGTCGAGCGCGAAGATGCACCCGGCCTTAAGAGCGCGCCCGAGCATCGTGTGATCGAGATCCTGGCGTGGAGGATTGCCGTCCACCTCAATGGCTACGCCGAGCCCGGCGGCTTCCGCGAAGATCCGATCCCAATCCGAGATGACGCCGGCGCGCGTCCCGCTCTGGCGCCCGCGCGGGTGCGCGAGGATGTGGACGCCGGGCGTGCGGATCGCCGTCAGCAACCGGGACGTCTGATCCGTCGTCAACCGGAGCTGTGAATGCGGCGCCGCGAGCACCATCTCGAATCGCGCCAGATCCTCCGCTTCGAGATCGAGCCGGCCGTCGGCGAGGATGTTGGCCTCGACGCCTTTCAGGAGGCGAAACGCCGGCTGCTTCCGGTTGATCGCGTCGATCGTGCGGTGCTGGCGCGCCGCCGATCGGCCGGTCAAACCGTTGGTGACCCTGAGGCCGTGCGAGTGATCGGTGACGGCCGAACAAGAGTAGCCGCGCGCGCGGCAGCCCTTGACGAGCGCGGCGAGCGTCATCGTCCCGTCGCTCCACACGGAGTGCATCTGGAAATCGCCGCGGTAGTCCTCGCGTCCGACGACGCCTTTCGCGGCCGGTGCCGCCAGGATGCGGCGCACCTCAGCGCCGCTCAGAAATGTCTCGCGCGCGGCGCGGGCGCGGACGATGTCCCCCGAGCGCTTGCTGCCGGACACCTCGCGGTCCACGCGCTCCGACGCGCCGGTCCGGACGAGGTCGACGATGACCTTCCACGACGCCGGCCCGATCCCCGGCACCTCGGGTACGCGTCCGTCCGGGCCGATCAGTTGATCGACCGGCACGTCGAGCGCGAGCACGGCCGCGGCCGCCCGGCGAAACACGCGCGCTTTGAAAGTGAGCGTCTGCGCGGAGGCGAGCTCGCGAAGCGCGGCGCTGATGGTGGCGTTCAGATCTGGCATCGCCCTCCGCTAGTGTGCCATTCTGTGCGCGCCGCTGCCGGCGGAGGCAAGATGCGCCCGACTCCCGAGTTCCCGCCAGACCTCGCGAACGTCCGGCTCGAGCCGCCACGGCGATCGCTTGCGTCGATCGCCGGACGGATTCTGCTCCATCTCGTGTACCTGGCCATCGCGTTGGGCGCGTTTCTGGCCTACCAGCACTACTCGACGATCGGCGCGAAGACGGAGTCCACGGTCAGCCTGATTGCCGCCGGATTTTTCGCGCTGGCGCCGGTGCGCGCGGTGCTGCACGCGTTCTTTGCCGTCGAACGGCGCGTGCTCCACGCCGTGCACGGCCTGGGCGGCCTCGCCATCGTCGGCCTGAGCCTCAGCGGCGCCGTGCAGGGCCGGCCGATTCTCACGCACGCGGCCCTGGCGCCCTTCGCGATGATGGGCGCGGCGCAGGCGATGATGCACTCGACGCAGCCGCGCAATGCCGCGCAGGCCGCGGCGCTGCAGCGATTCGTCACCAGCCTGCCGGAGATCGAACAGTTCACGAAAGGCGACCTCACGTCGCCGGCCAACGCCCAGCGCGCGATCACGGTGATGAACGATCTGGTGTCCAAAGCGCAGGCGCTCGGCGAGACTGAGCTCGCGGCCGATCCGAATTTTCAAAGCGCGCTGTCGCGCGTGTCGACGCACGTCGGCTTGTCGCTGGGTCTCGACGCGCTCGATCAGGCGATCGACACGCTCGCGAAGAATCCGGCTGCGGCGAGCGCCATTCCCGATCTCAAGCGCCGCCTGGCGCAGGCACGCAAGACGGCGGGCGGGGCCTAGCAGGGTGAAGCAGGGCGGCGCGAGACCATCGCGCCGCCCCGCCGGTTGATCGGGCTTCTCTCTTACTGCGGCGGCACCTGCGGCACGAGCATCTGCGCGCCCGGCCGCGCCACGGCCATTTGCAGCATCTTCGGCGCCGCGCCGTCCGGCCGCTCGTAGGTCACCGCGTACTGCCCCAGCAGCACCTCGGCGATCTTCTTCATCTGCACGTCGAGCCCGGCCGCCTGCGGCACCGGGATGCGGATGCCGCCGGTCTGCTTCGTCAGGTTGTTGAGGACCGCTTCGCGATTGGCGCCGACCTTGCCGCGCACGCGCGCCGATTCGGCGTTCTGGTAGGTCAGCGCCCAGAGCGACGCGTGAGACGCGATGACAGCATCCGCCACGCTCTGCGGCGGCGCCGTGCTCACCTCGTTGAACCCGTCGAGGTTGAGCGAGACGATCGCCCGGCGCGGCGACGCGGCCGAGGACAGCTTCTTCGCGGCCTCGGTCAGCGATTCGAGCATGACGGTCGCATCGCTGTTGGGATCGGCGTTGATCCGCTGCACGGCCTTCTCCAGGTCGGCGGCCGGCTTGCCGAAGTCGACAAAGAGCGTCGACTGCCGGCCAAAGCCGATGATGGCGACCTGCGCGGTCGGCTGCGCTGTTTGCACGGCCTGGATGAAGCTGGTCACCGCCGTGCGCACGTCCTTCGCCGACATCTGCATGAACTTGGTCACGTCGGCCACGATCACGACGGTAAGCGGGTCAGTCGCGGGCTTCACGTCGATAATCTTGCGATCCTGCCCGTCCTCGCGGACGCCCCAGTCCTCCTTCTTCAGATCCTTGTACGGCGTCGTCGTGCCATCGAGTGCGACGACGTGCACGGTCTTGTTGGCCGGGCGCTCGCGCGCGATCAGGCCCGGCGCGGCCCACGCGGCGGCCGCGATGAGCCCAAGGCACACACCTCTCCTGCGAATCGATCGAATACCTGCTGGCATAGGCACTCCTCCGGGAGTGTGGGGGAGTATACCGACTAGAATGGGCGCGATGCTACCCGCCAACTGGTCCCGCGCGGCCGCGATTGCCGCGGGCTTCGCCGCGCTCGCGTGCTGTTCGACGTCGAGCGGCCGGTATTCCGCCGAGCATTTCCGCACGACGCGCACGAACTTCGTGTTCGTGCGCGACCGCGTGACCAAGCAGTGGGTCAACCGGCGCTGCGAGCTGCGTGTTGCGACCGAACGCAAGCTGCCGGACCCGCTCGAGACGAGCGAATCCGGCACGCTGCTGTCCGTGCAGCTGATGGGGCCGGGCACCGCGCAATCCGGGGGCTTGAACTCGGTGGCCTTCGAGGTGCGGGACGGCAAGCGCGTGTGGGTGATCGAAGACGTGCTGCACGAGGATGACCTGGGCGGCCGGACCAGCTACCAGGTGCAGGTCCAGTGGCCGCATCCCGGCGCGGAGACCCAATACGATCCCGCGGAGATTTTCTACCTGCCGCCGTTGGGCGACCAGCCGCCAAACTCGTGGGGCCCGTGGGTGACGGCCAACAAGACGCGCCCGGGCGCGATGGCCTGGTGGGACGAGACGACGGGGCAGCCGCCGGCGCCGCCGCAGCCGATCCCGCAGCCGTTCGAGCTGCGCTGCCAGGTCGTGTTCACGGAAACCCCTGGGGTGGTGAGATAGCTGAGAAGTCCGGCGAGCTGAGAAGTCCGGGTGAGTTGAGAAGTCCGGGTGAGCTGAGAAGTCCGGGTGAGCTGAGAAGTCCGGGTGAGTTGAGAAGTCCTGCCCGAGGTTCGAAAACTGTAATTTGAACGTGTTCAAAAATTAGCTTGACCCCTGGGCCGGGCGGGTGCATGCTGGATTTGAACATGTTCAAAACTGGGTTTGAACATGCCTGGGAGGAAAGCGTCATGCCGGACACCACGTCGTACGTGCTTCCGACGTATCTCGGGTACCTCACGCTGTCGACCGCGGTCACCGTCTGGGTCGCGCGGACGCTGTACCGCAGCGGCCGGACGTTCCTGGTCGATGCGTTCCACGGGCAGGAGGCGCTGGCCGATTCGGTGAACCACCTGCTGGTCGTCGGGTTCTACCTCATCAACCTCGGCTGGATTGCGATGACGCTCGAGACTCGCCGCGACGTCAGCACCATCCGATCCGCGGTCGAACTGCTCAGCGACAAGGTCGGCACCGTGCTGTTCCTGCTCGGCATCATGCACTTCTTCAACCTGTACCTCTTCAACTACTACCGCCGCCGGGCGCTCGACCGGCTCCCGACCGCGCCGCCGCCGATCCCGCCGACCGCGTTCTTCAAGGCCCAGGAGTCTGCGCGGTGACCCGGCTGACGTTGCTCTACGACGCGCGGTGCGGACTCTGCTGCGCGATGCGCGACTGGATCGGCCGGCAGCGGCAGCTCATCCCTGTCGACTGCGAGCCGAAGCCGGACGCGCAGGAGGATCTCATCGTCCGGGCCGACACCGGCGAAGTCTGGTCCGGCGACGGCGCCTGGCTGATGGTCCTGTGGGCCCTTGCGGATTACCGCCGCTGGTCCTACCGGCTCGCCAGCCCGGCGCTGCTGCCGATGGCGCGCCGCGCGTTCGCCGAGATCTCGGCTTACCGCGGCGCGATTTCCTGTCAGTTGGGGCTCACGCCGTCCGTGCCCTCGTCGAGGTAGCCGCCATGTCCACGAAGACCGCGAACCCGGGGAAAGACACCAGCGAGCAGATCCTGGAGGCGGCGCTCGCGCTGTTTCGCGAGCGCGGGTTTGCCAGCGCGACCATGCGGGACATCGCCGCCAAGGCCGGCGTCGCGAGCGGGCTCGCGTACTACTACTTCGATTCGAAGGAGGCGATCGTGCTCGCGTTCTACCAGCGCGCGCGCGAGGACATGGCGCCGCTGCTGGAAAAAGCCCACGAAGAGCGGACGCTCGCCGGACGCCTGCAGGCGCTCGTCGAAGCCAAGTTCGCCTACTTCACGCCGAACCGCCGCTTCCTCGGCGCGATCCTCGGCCACGCGGCGGATCCTGCCAGCCCGCTGTCGCCCTTCAACGAGGCGTCACGGCCCATCCGCGAGTTCGAGTTCGCCCAGTTCGATCGCGCGCTGCAGGAGACCCGGACGAGAGTGCCGCGCGATCTGACGCCGCACCTGTCGAAGATGCTGTGGTTCTACCAGATGGGGCTGCTGCTGTTCTGGATCCACGATCGCTCGCCGGACCAGCGCCGCGCGCACGAGCTCCTGAAATCGAGCCTGCGCGCCGTCGTGCTGCTCATCAAGCTCTCGAACGTTCCGCTCTTCGCGCCGGCCCGGCGCAGCGCGCTGAACATCATCGAGCTGCTCGATGCGTGAGCGCGCCGTTACCGGGAAGGCTTCTGCCTAGCGATCCCGCTCGACGCGGATTCCAACGTTGCGCCAGGCCTGGTGCGTGCCGTCCGTCGCCGTGACCAGCAAGTGATACGGGCCGGTCGCGACGTCCGACAAGGGCAATCGCAGCTCGACTGACGATTCTCGCAGCGAGTCCAATCGCCACGCGATCGACGCGTGCGCCGCGCCTGCCTCGTCCATGAGCGACGCGCCGCCGGTGACCGGCGTCGCCGCGTTCTGTCGATGGACTTGAAAGAAGACGCGCAGCTCGTCCGTCGATTGAAAGACACGTGAGAGCGTTGGGGCAAAGGGCAGTGACAGGCCCGTGAGCGGCTTCGCGTACACGAGCCGCGGATCGCGCCTTTCGGCCTGACGTGACGTCACCGCCAGTCCGCTGACGAGGAGCGGCACGTGATCCGTGGTCGGGACGTCGATGAGCAGGTAGACGCTGCCCGTCCGGTCGATCGCCTTCGCCGTTGCCGACGCGCGAATCTGGTACGGGCCAGGCGGCAGCGTCAGCACGGACTGCACCCGGAACGGCGGCGCGCCGGAGGGACGGCCGTTTTCGATCGGCCACGCGACTTCCACGCGGCGGCCGGCACTGCGCGTGACTTTCTTCTTCTTCAAGTCCACGGCGAACAGGCCGAACTCGAACGTGTCGTCGATCTGCCCGTCAGCTCTCGCCGGCGGGAACTTGTCGAGATCGATCTCGAGGGTCGTCACGAGATCGACGGACGACCGGCTCGTGAAGAAGGGCACCGCGTGCAATCGCAGCGGCAGATCGGTCCTGGGCATCACCGGACCGACGAGCGTGCCGAGCATCGTGTCGTTTTTCGGCGGCGCCGGCGGCCCGCCGGGCTGATACCCGGCGCGATAGCGCACCGTGACGCCCGGCCGATTCACCAGCACTTCGATCTCGTGGTACTTGCGGTCGATCGGGACGTCCGGATAGAAGCCGAGGATGTAGTAGTTGTCGAGATCGGTGAGCAGGCGGTTCATGCCCGCCTCGAGGTCGTTCGCAGGCACCGCGAAGCCGCCCGTCAGCTTCGCGATCGCGCCGAGCGAACTGCCACCATCGGTCGGACCGCCTGGACTCACGCCATAGACCGTGACGCTGGAGCGGCGGAACTTGTCGAGCATGCCCGCGATCTCCGTGCACGACCAGGCCGCTCCTTCGCACGGGTCCAGGATCCCGCTCGGCGCGTGCTGGACGTACGGGGCAAGCCCGGCGTCGGGCACGCCGGCCGAGATCCACACGAACGCCTTCCGACGGCCGTCGTCGGCGCCGATCATCTTCGCGACGTTGCCGGTGAAACGATACGTGCTCCACGTACTGAAGGCACCGGCGAGATCGCCCGGCCCACGGCCGCTCACACTGCCGGCGCTCCCGGCCCGCCCCGGGTCGAATCGATCGACGAACCGGTCGACGGCCTGCAGCAGCCGCACGCGATCTTCCGTCGGCTCGACGTCGAACAGCCTCGACGTAGTGACGAGCGACAGCGTGGCGCCCGCGCCAATTTCCTCGACGACCTGGTGCACGAGCGCCTTCGCCTCTTCGGAGCGGCCTCGGAAGTGCAAATCATCGAGCACGAGGACGATCAATCGATCCGACGCGGCGGTCTGATTGTTGGCGACGTCGAGCGGCACGTCCATCGGCAGCAGCGGCTCGGGCCGGTGGTGATTGGCCTGCTCGGCGAACGTCGCGACGTCGCGCGGCTTGCCCTTGTCGACGAGCGTGAAATCTTCTTTCTTCAGGCCGTGCACGGGCCGGCCTTCCGCGTCCAGCACGACGACATCGACCTGGATCAGATCGACGCCCGCGCGGAACACCGGGCGCGGCGGCGGCGTCTGGGGCGGCTGCTGGTCCGGCGGCGGAGTCTGCGGTTTCGCCTGCTGAGCGTGAAGCGCCAGCGCGAGAGACGCCACAGCGACGCAAACCGTCGTGGCGAACCACGCTCGTCGAGGAGGTCGCTCCAAGGGTCCCCGTATCAATCTCGCGGTTTTGGTGGCGGAAGGCAAGTCGTTCGGCGTTCCGTGTTGGCGAGCAGGGGCTACAATCGCCGCCGTATGACTCGACGTCTTGCCGTCGTCGTGTTCGCCGCGGGGATCGCGGGTGCCGCGGGCCTCGGGTTATCCCTACGGGCTCAGCCCTCAGACTCGGCGTTCTTTTCCGCGTTGCGTTGGCGCTTGATCGGGCCGTTCCGCGCCGGTCGCGTGTCGTGTGTGGCCGGCGTGCCCGGCGACCCGACGACGTACTACATCGGCACACCGGACGGAGGGTTGTGGAAGACGACCGACGGCGGCGTCGTCTGGAAGCCGATCTTCGATGACGTGCACGTGCCGTCGATTGGCGCGATTGCGGTGGCGCCCTCGAACCCAAGCATCGTCTACGTCGGGACGGGCCACAATCTGCTGGGCAAGGGCGTGTTCAAGTCCGTTGACGCCGGCGCCACATGGCAGCGCGCCGGACTCGACGACTCGAAGTACATCGCCGCGCTGCTCGTCGACCCGCGCGATCCGAATATCGTCCTGGTAGGTGTGGGATCGGGTGGCAACTTCGGCACGATGGTCTACTACAACAACAATCCTCATCCCGCGCGCGGTGTGTTCCGGACAACCGATGGCGGCCGCACGTGGACGCAGACGCTCACCGAAGGCCCGGGCGCAAGCGTGGTCGATCTCGTCCGTGATCCCTCCGACCCCGGCGTGGTCTTCGCGAGTCTGAGTGGCGGACGAGGCGCGTCCGGTCCGGCGATTCATCGATCGGCCGACGGCGGCGCGACGTGGACACCCCTGGAGGCACGAGGGTTTCCAGCGGGCACGGCTTCAGCCAACATCGCCGTGGCGCCCGGCACTCGCAGCCAGCGCTTGTACGCCCTTGGCGGCCGCGGCGCGTACCGATCCGACGACGGCGGCGCGAACTGGACGCTCGGTACGAATCGCCTCGCGAGCGCGTCCGGTCACCTTTACGTCGATCCGACGAATCGCGACGTTGTCTACACGATGGGCACGTCGATGTACAAGTCGACGGACGCCGCGAAGACATTCGAGGCCGTCAAGGGCGCTCCCGGCGGCGATGACAATCGGTCGGCCTGGATCGACCCGCAGAACCCGCGCCGAATGATCATCGGCGCCGATCAAGGTCCGACGATCACTGTGGACGGCGGCGCGACGTGGACGCCGTGGTACATCCTGCCAAACGGCGAGCACTACTTCGTGACCGCCGACGATCAGTTTCCGTCATGGATCTACGCGGCGCAGCAGGACAGCGGCACCGTCGCGATCAAGAGCCGGAGCGACTTCGGCGCGATTCGAGCGAGCGATTGGTATCCAGTGGCCGGCTACGAGCAGGGCCACATCTTCGCCGACCCAGGCAATCCGCGATTCGTGTACTCACACGGCGGCGGCCACACGGTCCTGAAGTTCGATCGCGAGACCGGCCAGGTCGGACCGATTTACACGCCGCGCGAGGCCGATCGGTTCGGCCCGCGGCCCGGCATGGCGCTGTCGCCGAAGGATCCGAAGCGGCTGTACGTCGGCGCGCAGTACGTGCTGGAGACCGACGATCGCGGCGTGACGTGGCGAACGATCAGCCAGGATCTGACGGGAGGGAGCGGCACGATCGTCGCGCTCGCCCCATCACCTGTCGACGCGCAGATCCTGTGGGTCGGGGCCTCGAGCGGCTTGATCCATTTGACCCGCGATGGCGGCACGACCTGGAAGAACGTCTCGCCTCCGGATTTGTCGTCCTCGGCGGCGACGCTGACGCTCTGGTCGATGGAGGCTTCCTCGCACGACGCCGGCGTGGCCTACGCAGCCGCGATCGATCTTTCCGATCAGCACGCGCCGCGACTCTTTCGCACGACCGATTTCGGCGAGCACTGGGAGGCGATCGTGCAAGGCCTCGCGCCTGACGTGCCGACGCGCGTCGTGCGTGAGGATCCCCAGCGGCCCAACTTGCTCTACGCCGGGACGCAAACCGGCGCCTGGGTGTCCTTCGACCGCGGCGATCGTTGGCAATCGCTGCAGTTGAACCTTCCGACCGTCGCCATCAACGACATCACGGTACATGGCGACGATCTCATCATCGCCACCTGGGGCCGTGCGCTGTGGATGCTCGACGATGTGCTCCCGCTGAGAAGCGTGGATGCGGCGCGTGCGGGATCAACCGGCGCATTTCTCTATCCGCCGGCGGTAGCGACACGTGTCCGCTGGAACAACAACCAGGACACGCCCGTGCCGCCCGAAGTGCCGGTGGGGCAGAACGCGCCTGACGGCGCGATCATCGACTACTACCTGGGACGCGAGGCGTCAGGATCTCTAACGCTCTCGATCATCGACGCACGTGGCCGCGTCGTCCGCGAGTACTCGAACGCGGCGCCGGCCGCGGATACGACGATGCCCAACGTGCCGATGTACTGGTTCAAGCCCGCGGACGCGGAGCGGCTGCCGGCGACGATCGGGATGCATCGCGTCGTGTGGGACCTTCGCTTTCCGACGCCGCCTTCGCTCAACTACGGCGCCGATGGCGAGCCGAGCTCGACGACGTCCTACGGCATCATCGCGCCGGCCATCATCGGACAATCCCCGCGGCAGCAGCCGATCGGACCGCTCGCGCTGCCAGGCACCTACACGGTGCGCCTCGCCGTGAATGGCCAGACGCTGACGCGGCCGCTGACGGTCCGAAACGACCCGCGCGTGCCGACGCCATCGGCCGATCTCGAGGCGACGCTGGCTTGGGAGCTGAGCCTCACGGCCGGGCTGTCAGCCAGTCACGACGCGATCGAGGTCCTGCGCGATCTGCGGCGGACGGTTGCGGATCGACGCACGGGTGCGTCAGCGAATGCGAGTGCGACAGCGGCGATCCAGACGTTTGATCAAGCGGCGGTCGGAGCCATCAGCGCGCTCGCAGGCAATCGCGCGCTCGCACAGCGCCTGGCGGTGCTCGAGTACTCGGACATGCCCGTGAACGACAACGCCGCGGCGGTGCTCACCGAGCAGTGCGCCCGCGCGGCCGAGGCCCTCGGCCGGTATCGCCAGGTCGTGGGTGCGGAGCTGACGCGGCTCAACGCAGCGCTCTCGGCTGGCGGCGCTGCGGCTATCCCGGCGCCCTCGACGACGATCGGGCCTGGCTGCGGGCGCTAGACCTTCGTGTTGTGGAGAACGCCAATGAGCGACGACAAAGACGACCCCGTTACTGAGGTGCCGAGCGCTGATCGGCGCGACTTTCTTCGCGGCCTCCTCGCCGCGTTTGCTGCGGCTGGTCTGCGTCCAGAGCTGACGGGCGCGACGGGTCTGCAGCAGCCCGCCGGCGCGACGGCAACGATCAAGCCGCCTGCGGGCAACCTCGTCGGCGTCCAGATGGGCCCGCACACGATGCTCGACGAAGGCATCGACGCGTGCCTCGATCTCATCCAGGACACGGCGGCGATCGACACGCTCTTCGTCTACAGCCACGCCTACGGCGGCGATCTGCGCAAGGCGCTCAACGTCCTCGCCACAGACCACGGCAAGCCGCCGCGCGACCAGCGCGCGCGCAAGCTGCCGCTCATGTGGGTCAAGCAGCACGACCAGTACTTCAAGGACACGACGCTGCGGCACCAGAAGGTCGACGCGACGTTCGACTACGCGGATCGCGATCTCTTCAAGGAGATGCTGCCGTCCGTCCGCAAGCGCGGCATGAAGCTCTACGCGCGCATTCTCGAGTCGGGATCGCGCGAGGTCCAGAACGTCGCGAAGGTGGCGACCGTGACGGCCGCCGGCCGGCCGACGCAGACCGGCTGCTGGAATCATCCGGAGTACAAAGCATTCTGGAACGCGACGGTCGAAGATCTGTTCAGGAGCTACGAGCTCGACGGATTCCAGTGGGGCGCCGAGCGCGCGAGCCCGCTCACGAACATGATCCAGAACGGCAACGACTCGACAGCGTCGTGCTTCTGCGAGTTCTGCCGCGCGCGCGGCAAGGCCCACGGCATCGACGCCGAGCGTGCGCGTCAAGGCTTCGCCGACATGCTCGCCTACATCCAGGGCCTGCGCGCCGGCACGCTGAAGCCCGCCGATGGCGCGGCCGCCGGGTTCCTCCGCATCCTGATGAAGTACCCCGAAATCCTCGCCTGGGAATATCAGTACCGGCAGTCACGCGAAGAAATCATGGCGGGCATGTACCAGACGATCAAAGCCATCAAGCCGTCGGCTCCGGTTGGCTGGCACGTCGATCATTGGGCGACGTCGATGGACATCATCGCGCGCTCGATGATGAGCTACGCGGAGATGGCGCCGCACTCCGACTACCTCAAGGTCGTCGTGTACCACGCCGTGACCGGGCCCCGCACGAAGACGTGGGTCTCCAACGTGCAGCGCAGCGTGCTCAGCCAGCTCACGCCGGAGGAAGCGCTCGACCTGCACTACGACCTCTTCGGCTACGACAAGAATCTCTCCGCGAAGGTCAACGAGCCGACGCCGAAGGGCGGATCGCCCGAGTACGTCTACCGTGAGACGAAGCGCAGCGTCGCGAGCGCCGAGGGCAAGACGAAGATCTACCCAGGGATCGGCTTCAACGTGCCGGGCGGCGAGCCGGACGATCCCGAGACGATCTATCAGACCGTGGTCAAGGCGTATGAAGCCGGCGCGAGCGGGATTGTCGCGTCGCGCGAGTACGAAGAGATGACGGTGCCGAATCTTCGGGGGGTCGGGCGCGCCGTGCGCGAGTTGAAAAGAGGCTGACGCTGCGCGTCAGCGCTTCCACCCGCCCAGCGGGCTCGAGATCGTCATCTTCGGGCTCGCCGGCGGGCCGGGCGACTGGTACTTGAGGCGATAGAGCACGACGCGACGCGTGCCCTGCGCCACGTGGGTCTGCTCGAACCGGTCCGTCTGCGTCTCCAGCAGCGCGCGGGTCGGGCCCCACAAGGGGTGATCGCCAACCGCCAGCGATTCGTCGACGGCCAGGTACTCGACATGCAGGTCTTCGAGTTCCTTCATCAACGCGGCCGCAGAGTCGTACCGCAGCGTGAAGTGCTCGCCACTCCAGCCGTCGCTGGCCATGATCTTCGACGCGCGCAGCACGGTGGCAGCGGGCGCGGGATGATGTTGCGCGATCTCCGCGACGAACGCGCCTTCACCATTCTCGTCGCTCACGACCAGGAACCGGTGGCCGGCCAGGCCGGTCTTGGCCTCGAGGAACGTGACCGCGTCGCGGAATCCGAGCGGCCGGCGGATCGCGAGCACGGGCGCGACCAGAAAGGCGTTCCAGATCAACCCGCCGACGAGCGCGACGCGGCCGGCGTTGCGCCAGCGCGCCGATCGAATCGCCCCGAGCAGCGTGCCGAAGCCGCTCGGCAGCAATCCGAAGAGCGGCGCCACCGCCAGCGTCATGTAGCGGCCGGTGTAAACCGTGTGCGGATTCAGCAGATGGAACAACGCAGCGGCGACGACCAGCGCCGCGAGGCTCGGCGCTAGCGCCGCGCCGGGACGCCCGTTGACCCGCGGCGAAGCGATGCCGACGATGAGGCCGAGGCCGGCGATCGCGAGGAACGGCAATCCCAGCTGCACGCTCAAATACCGCGAGTAGAAGCTCGCCCGCGCGACGACGTCCGCCCAGGTCGTCATGCGGAAGTCGCCAATCGTCGCGTCGAAGTAGGCGCTCATCACGCAGAGCGGCGCGGCGACGACGAGCACGATGGCCGCCGCGAGATAGAAGCCGGGGCGCCGGAACAGGTCGAGCCGTTTGGCGAACAACGCGACGAGCGCCGGCAGCAGCAGAATCGCCAGGCCGTTGCCCTTGGTCAGACATCCGCCCGCCGCGAAGAGCCCGTAGAGGGCCGCGTGCCGCCAGTTGCCGGAGCTCACGTAGAGCGCGAGCCAATAGGTCGCTTCGAGCGCAAACGCCGCGACCACGATGTCGAGCATGACCGCGCTCGAGATGTTGACGATCACGGGTGCGCACAGGAACAGCGCGGCCAACGCAAACGCCAGTCGGCGCGACGTCATGTAGGACAGGATGCGGAACAGACGCCAGCCGGTCCACGCCGACGCGAGCGCGATGAGCAACAACGCCGCGGTTTCCGGCGCCCAGCCCGGCAACAGGACGAGGCCGAGCACTCCGTGGTACAGCGGCGGCCACATGCCCGGCGCGATCTTCGGGTAGTTCAGGTAGTACTCCTGGGCGAACTCGATCGGGTTTTCACCGAGTCCCTCAGTAAGGTAATCCCGGATGAGCAGGCCGTTCATGAAGTGCCCGGCTTCGTCAGAGAAGTGGCCGCGTTCCGTGCCGTAGGTGCCCACCGACAACTGCAGGACGAGGGTGAGGGCGAGCAGCAAGCCGAAGGCGGCCGCATTCAGCCGGAGGTCGCGCCGGCTGCGCGGGCCCTCGTCGACCGGTGCCACGGGCTCGCCCCAGGACACCGGACGTGTCTCCAGCCGGGCTCCGAGCGGGCCGGGTGGCATTCGGGTCTCGTCTCGGGTCACCGGGGTTGGGCGATTGATGTAAATCGGCATGAACCCGCTTCATGCCCAGGCGCGCAGTTGAAAGTCACCGGCTCAACAGAGTCGGGGAAGCGGGTGATCACACGGGTACTGGGCGCATGCTCACAGTGCAAGGCAAGTGCCGAACGGCACTGGCCGATTGACGGGGCGATTCTCAACGCGGGATCGAGTAGTCCGCCGTAATGGAGACGTCTGTCTCCGCCTCAGTCAGGCTAGAATCCTGTCACTCTTGGTGAAGGTGCTGCTCAACGTCCTCGTGAGGGCATCGGCCCTGCTCGTTCTGGCCGCCTGGCCGGCGTCCGCGGCGGCGCAGACATCACCACCGCATGACGCGGCCCAGCAGCCGGTCGAGGCGCACGACTATCCCAGCCTCCACATCGCGGGGTTCGGCGACGTCGACTTTGCCCAGACCAAGCATCCCGAGGGACCCAAGGGCTTCAGCCTCGGGCAGTTCGTGCTGCACATGACGTCGGAGCTGTCGCCGCGCGTGACCTTCTTCGGCGAGATCAGCTTCACCGCGCGTTCGGACGCTGGCACGGGCACGCCCGCGGCCACCGGGTTCAACGCCGAGATCGAGCGGATGATTCTGCGGTTCGACGAGAGCGATCGGCTCAAGGTCTCGGTGGGCCGGTACCACACGCCGATCAACTACTGGAACACCGCGTTCCATCACGGGCAGTGGCTGCAGACGACTATCGCGCGGCCGGAGATGATCCAGTTCGGCGGCCGCTTCCTGCCGGTGCACTTCGTCGGCGCGCTCGCGGAAGGCGCCGTGCCGGCCGGCGGCTGGAACCTCAACTACCAGGCCGGGTTTGGCAACGGCCGCGGCAACGTCATCAGCCGCGGCGGCGACGCCGGCGACAACAACGACTTCCGCGCGACGCTGCTGACGGCCTTCTCGAAGCCCGATCGGTTCTACGGCTTCCAGTTCGGCGGCTCGGTCTACTTCGACAAGATCACGCTGGCCACCACGCAGGACGTCGGCGAGCGCATCGTTGCCGGCTACGCGGTGTACCAGAAAGAGACGCCCGAGCTCATCGCCGAGGTGGCCTCGGTGCGACATCAGCCAACCGCGACGTCGCTGGTCACCTGGAGCCACGCGTACTACATCCAGGCTGCCTACCGGCTGCCGCAGCTCAACCACGTGCTCAAGCCGTACTTCCGCTTCGAGCACCTCGGCGTGAATCCGCAGGACGTCGTGTTCCAGGCGCAGCCGGTGCCCAACCTCGATGGCGGCGTGACGGTGGGGCTGCGCTTCGATGCCTCCCAGTTCGCGGCGATCAAGGGCGAGTACCGCAATTGGAGCCGCGGCGGCAGCCAGCCGCGCAACTACGGCGGTTTCTTTCAGGTCTGCTTCACCTTCTGATGGCGACGCGCGCGTTCCGGCTCCTCGTGCTCCGGCCGCTGGTGGCCGCGGCCGCCGTGTGCCTCGTCGCGCTCGGGCCCGCGACGCTCTCGAGCGCGCCGCCCGACGACATCGCCGTCGTCGTGCATCCGGACGTGCCGGTGGACAACCTGTCCTTCGCCGAGCTGCGCCGCGTGCTGCTGGGCGATCGCGAGTTCTGGTCGTCGGGCGTGCGCGTGACCTTGCTCATCCGCGCGCCCGTCGCGCGCGAGCGCGACATCGCCGTCAAGACGATCTGCGAGATGAGCGAAGCGCAGTTCCGGCAGCACTGGATCGCGAAGGTCTTCCGCAACGAGACGCCGAGCGGACCCAAGATCGTCTACTCGAGCGAGATGGCGATCGATCAGGTGACGCGCACGCCCGGCGCGATCACGTTCGTCGAGAGCTCGAAAGTGACCAAGGCGATGAAGGTGCTCAAGATCGACGGGCTGACGGCGGGACAGAGCGGATACAAACTGAAATAACCGGGTTCGGCTAGTTCGACCGGTTCCGCAGGTTCAGCGGAGCTTGAGCTGCGTCAAGAGCTGCTCGAACTTCGGCTCGCCGCGCAGGGGCGCGTACCAGGGCGCCACGCCGATCTGGACGATCGAAAAATCGTGCTCGTCGTAGGCTTTCTGCAGCCAATCGAGCGCGCGGGCCTTGTCGCCGAGCGCGGCGTAAATCGTCGCGATTGATGACGAGGGCACGTAGAGCCGCGCGGCGAGGGCGTCGAGCTCCTTCAACACACCCTCCGCGTCGGCTTTGCGTCCGGCGCGCGCGTAGGCGGCGCCCAGGTTGCCGAGCAGCATCGGGCTGTGCTCCGACAGGTCGAGCGCGCGCTTGAGCTCGTCGATCGCCTCGTCGTGCCGGCCCATCTGGCTCAACGCGACGCCCAGGCCGCGGTGCGCGGACACCGAGTTCGCGTCGAACTCGATCGTCTTGCGGAACTGCCCGACGGCGTCCGCCGCCTGCCCGGAGTAGAGCAGGTACCAGCCGAGATCGCTGTTGACGATGGGGGAGAGCGGGTCGAGCTCCTGCGCGCGCTTGACCTCGGCGATCGCGTCCGGCAGGCGATTGAGCGTCGCGAGGTACATCGCGTACTGGTTGTGGGCAAGCGCGAGCGCGCCGTTGAGCGCGATGCCCTTCTTGAACTCGGTCTCGGCGGCCGGCCAGTCCCAATCGAGCCAGAGCTTGATGTGGCCCAGGGCGACGTGGGCTTCGGCGAGCTGCGGGTCGAGCTGCAGGGCCTGCAGCGCGGCCGTCTTCGCCTCGGTGAGCGCCTCGACCCAATACGAGCCAAGCAGCAGGTTCGAGTCGGCCAGTCCGGCGTAGGCGAGCGCGTACTTCGGGTCCTTTTCGATCGCGTGCTGGAAGTACTCGATGGCCTTCTTGTAGCCGGCGATCGTGCCCTTGTTCCAGTGATAGCGGCCCTGCAGATACAGCTCGTACGCTTCAGCGTCCTCGGTGTACCGGCGCGTCGCGCGCTTCTTCTCCTCGCCGGTCAGCCGGCGGCCGAGCTTGTCGAGGATCTCCGTCGCGATTTCCTCCTGCACCGTGAGCAGGTCCGCGTGCGGCTGGTTGTACTGGCCGCCCCACAGCTGCGTGCCGTCGGCGACGTTCATCAGCTCGGCTTCGATCACGAGCCGATCGCCGCGCGCCTGCACCCGGCCGGTGACGACGGCTTTGACGCTCAGGTCCTTGCCGACTTGCTGCGGATCGACGTCTTTGCCCTTGTAGCGGAACACGACGCTGCGCGCGCTCACGCGCAGGCTGGGCAGCTGCGCGAGGCCGTTGATCAAGCTCTCGGTGATGCCGTCGGGCAGGTATTCCGCATCGCCCGTCGCGCCGACACCGACGAAGGGCAGCACCGCGACTGAGTCGATCGTCTTGACGGGCGCGCCGCGCGAGAGCATCCACGCCAGGCCGGCGATGACGACCAGCAGGCCGGCGGCCATCGCGCCCCATTGCCACGGCGCCAGGCCGGTGCGGCGCGGCACGGGCTGCCGGGCGGCCATGACCTTCGCCGAATCCGTCTCGCGCTTCAGGCGCTTGAGATCGGCGCGCAACTCGGCCGCCGTCTGGTAGCGCAGGTCGCGATCCTTCTCGAGCGCCTTGAGAATGATGTGCTCGAGTTCGGCGGGAATCGCCGGGTTGATCGCCGACGGCTTGCGCGGCGGCTGGTTGAGAATTGCGTCGAACACGAGCGCCGAGGTCCGGCCGCCGAACGGCTCGCGGCCCGTGGCCATCTCGTAGAGCACGACGCCGAAGGAGAACACGTCGCTCCGGCCGTCCAGCTCCTCGCCGCGCGCCTGTTCGGGCGACATCGAGGAGAGGGTGCCGAACGTCTGGCCCGACTCGGTCGCCGGCGGACTCGGGCGGGCCAGCGCCGTGTCGGCGAACGGATCGACCTCGGCGCCCGCGCCCGCCGGACGCGCGAGCTTCGCCAGACCAAAGTCGACGATCTTCACCTGTCCGGACGCCGTCACGAAGATATTGGCGGACTTGATGTCGCGGTGCACGATGCCCGCGGCGTGCGCGGCCTCGAGCGCGTCGGTCGCCTGCACGGCCAGCTCGAGCAGGAGCGGGACCGGCAGCGGCGCACCATTGATGCGGTTGCGCAGCGTTTGCCCGTCGAGCAGCTCCATGACGAGGAACGGCAGATCGCCGTCCCGCCCGATGTCGTAGAGCGCGCAGATGTGCGGGTTGTTCAGCGACGAGGCCGCCCGGGCTTCGCGCTGGAACCGCTCGAGCGCCGCGGGATCGGCCGAGAGCTTCGACGACAGAAACTTGACCGCGACCTGACGTCCGAGCCGCGTGTCCTCGGCGCGATAAACGACACCCATGCCGCCTTCCCCGATCTTGTCGAGGATGCGGTAGTGCGTCACGGTCTGGCCGATCATCGTTACTGGAAAGATACTTCGAGTGGGAACGAAATGCCTACGGTAGGTAGTCCTTTCCACCCGGCGGCGCCGGCGGCCGGGCGTACGGGCTGATTTACACGGGAAACGCGCGTACGGAAGTGGCAGCGATCTTGAACGTCTACAGCCTTCGACCAAGCGTCAAAGCACATATGCGGTTCAATCGCCAGCTCATCATCTGGATTCTGGCGGGCGGGTCTGCGGTGCTGCTCGTGCTCGCGCCGAGCGAGTGGCGCACGAGCGTCCTCCACTTCCTCTGGAACGATCCGATCGCGCGCGTGCTGGTCGAGATCGCGCTCATCGCGGCCATCGCGTCCCTCTTCGTGCGATGGCGCGTGATGAGCCAGCTCAAGCGCACCGTCGGCTGGCTGCAGGCGCACCGGCTCGGGACCGCCGTCGGGGCACCGCTGGTGGTCGGCCGGTTCTTCAAGCCGCTGTTCCAGGAGGTGTTTCACCTGGTGTCGAGCCTCGAGTCGGCCCGCGCCACGGCCGAGGAAGAGGCCCGGCTGCGCGACGCCGCCGAATCACGATGGACGCCCGAGCGGCTCCGCGCGCACGTGCGCGCTCGCCTCAACGGCCGGCCTCTCATCGTCGTCTCCAACCGCGAGCCGTATATGCACGTGCACCGGGGCAAGACGACCGAGCTGCTGATTCCGGCGAGCGGGCTCGTGACCGCCCTGGAGCCGGTGCTGCGGGCCTGCGCCGGCACCTGGATCGCGCACGGGTCGGGCGACGCCGACCGTGAGACCGTCGACGCGCGCGATCGGCTGCGCGTGCCGCCCGACCATCCCGAGTACACCCTTCGCCGCGTGTGGCTCACTCAGGAAGAAGAAGAGGGCTACTACTACGGCTTCGCCAACGAGGGGATGTGGCCGCTCTGTCACATCGCGCACACGCGTCCGCTGTTCCGCGAGACGGACTGGCAGTGCTACCGGGACGCGAACCGCAAGTTTGCCGAGGCGGTCGTCGACGAGATCGACGGCAGCCCCGGCGCCATGGTGCTCGTCCAGGACTATCACTTCGCGCTGCTGCCGCGGATGATCAAGCAGGCGCGCCCCGACGCGCACGTCGGCGTCTTCTGGCACATTCCGTGGCCCAACCCCGAGGCGTTCGGCATCTGCCCGTGGCAGGCCGATGTGCTCGACGGGCTGCTCGGCGCGGATCTCGTGGGCTTCCACACGCAGGCGCACTGCAACAACTTCCTCGAGACGATCGACCGCGCGTTCGAGTCGAAGATCGACTGGGAGCACTTCACGGCCAGCCGTCACAACCACGTGACACACGTCCGGCCGTTCCCGATCAGCGTCGCGCCGCCGGTGCTTCAGGACGACGTTCTGCAGGGCCGGACGACGGCGGAGCTGCGCGCGAAGCTCCTGCAGTCGCACGGCATCAAGGCCGACTGGATGGGCATCGGCGTCGATCGCGTGGACTACACGAAAGGGCTGCTCGAGCGGCTGCGCGGCATCGAGCGCTTCTTCGAGAAGTGGAGCCGGTACATCGGCCACTTCACGTTCGTCCAGATCGGCGCGCCCAGCCGCACCCGCATCAAGCGCTATCAGGATCTGCTCGACGAGGTGACCGCCGAGGCGGATCGCATCAACCAGCGGTTCGGGACGTCCGGCTGGAAGCCGATCGTGCTGCTTACGCGGCACCACGATCACCGGGAGATCGCGCCGTACTACCGCGCCGCGGACGTGTGTCTCGTGACGGCGCTGCACGACGGCATGAACCTGGTCGCGAAGGAGTTCGTGACCGCGCGCGACGATGAGGACGGCGTGCTGGTGTTGAGCCAGTTCGCGGGCGCCTCGCGTGAGCTGCGCGACGCGCTGATCGTCAATCCCTACGACATCGAGCAGCTGGCGGACACGATCCGGCGCGGGCTCGAGATGGATCCCGACGACCGCCGCGCCCGCATGGCGCGGATGCGCCGCAGCGTCCTCGATCACAACGTCTATCGCTGGGCCGGCACGCTCATCGGCGACCTCGCGGACATCCGTCCGTCGGCCACCGTCACCCCGTTCAGGCTCGAAGATCGCGTCGCGCTGCGCGCGGTGCCGAACGACGAACGGCACCCGGAGCGTGCTTTCGGCTAGCTACTGCTTGCTCACCTCGATGAAGAACTCGTCGGTCACGACCTCGAACTGATCCTTGCCGACGGTCGTCTTCATCGTCTGCCACGTGAGCGTCGGCTCGATCATCTTCGACTGCCCGTTCTGGCGGACGCGCACGGGCATCGCGAAGTTCGGCTCGTCCGCCTTCCAGCGGTACATCACCGTGTGATTCGCGTCGTCGAACATCAGCTCGAGCGTCGGCAGCGCCGTGTGGCGGAGGTACTGATTGAACACCGGCGTCAGGTCGCGGCCGAGGCGCTGGTTGAAGAACGCGACGACGTCCTCCGTCATGATGTTCTTGTACTTGAACGTCTGAAAGAAGTCGTGGATCGTCGTGAACCACTTCTTGTCGTCGTTCGTGGCGCTGCGCAGGGTGTTCAGGAAGAGCGCGCCCTTGAAGTACATGTCCTGCGGCGGCTCGCGGTGCACGCCGCGCTGCGTGATGATCGGCCGGTCGTTGCGGACGTGCGACTTGTAGCCGTTCGTGTACTTCACGTAGTCGTCGTGGCCGAACGTGTACTCGACGTAGAGGCACTCGAGATACGTCGTCCAGCCCTCGTGGATCCACATGTCGGACACGTCGGCGGCGGACACCGCGTTGCCGAACCACTCGTGTCCGCTCTCGTGGATGATGATGAAGTCGAACTTCGTGCTGATGCCGACGCCGGTCCAGTCGTACGGCGCCCGGCCGTAGCCGTTGTGGAAGCCGTTGCCGTAGGTGACGGCGCTCTGGTGCTCCATCCCGGTGTAGGCCGCCTCGATCAGCTTGTAGCCGTCCTTCTTGAACGGATATTCGCCGAAGTAGTGCGTGTAGGCTTCGATCATCCCTCTGGCCTGTACGAACTGCGCCTTGGCTTTCTCGAGATCCTCAGGGAACGCGTAGAAGTCCATCGTGAGATCGCCCACTGAATCGGCGAAGTGCTCGTACTTCCCGATGTTCACCGAGACGTCGTAGTTGTTGATGGGGTAGTGCACCATCCAGTCCCAGCGCGTGTAGCCGTCGCCGAGGTCGGTCTTCTTCTCGAAGCGGCCGTTCGAGACGTCCACGAGGTCGTTCGGGATCGCGACGCTGATCTCCATGTCCTCGACTTCGTCGCGCCACTGGTCCTTGTTCGGCCACCAGAACATCGCGCCCGGGCCCTCGCAGGCCGACCAGATGAGCGGCCGGCCCGCTGGATCCTTCCCGAACGTGAAGCCGCCGAAACGCGAGCCTGACGTCGGCGTCCCCGAGTAGTAGAAGTCGATCGCGACGACCTGTCCGGTCTTGAGGGTATTGGCGAAATCGACGAACACGGTGTTCAGCTCACGCTCGTACTTGAGCGGCGTCTGGCCGTAGAGGATCTTGTCGACGTTCAGGTTCGCGTACAGGTCGAGCTGGATCCGCGTCGCGTCCTTCAGCATGCGGAATTTGATCGTGTTCTTGCCGCTGATCAGCTTCTTGTCCGGGTCGACGCGGATGTCGAGGTGATACGAGAGCAAGTCGTTGTTCGCACGAAATTCGCTGTACTCGCCGCGGAGGATGTCGCCCCGTGTCGGCGCCGCGGGCTGCGCCGGTGGGGCGCCGCGTTGAGGCGTCTGGGCTGCACCTGCTGCGGCAAGAGCGACCAAGCCGACAATGACAACGAGCAACTGCGAACGAAGGCGTCGTCGAGCCATGGGTTGTGAAGCGGAGCGTAGCACGATGCAGTGTTGAGTGCGGAGGCGATGAATGCGTTACGAGTGCTTGGCGGCCTCGATTCGGAGCTGCTCCCACTGCGCCTTCAATTCCGCCATGAACGCCTCGAAATCCGGATCCCCCTTGAGCCCGGAGAGATTTGGATCCTTGGCGTAGAACGGGTAGCAGGGAAAGCCCTGGGCTGCGGCCATGCGCAGCCAGCTGACGGCTTCACGCTTATGGCCAAGCAGCGCATGAGCGAGGCCGAGACTGTACTGCGCGTGGTGGAAGTGACTGAGGCCTCGGGGGTTTCGCGCGAGGTTCTCCAGCACCGGCAGCGCGGCCTTGACGCCCTCGTGCTGGCCTAGCTTCGCCATTAGAACAATGTTGAATCCCGAGCTCATATTCGGCACCCAGGGATTGGGGGCAAGCGTGGCGGCGAGGTCTCGGGCGGCTTGATCCTGGCCAAGGTAGCTGAGCATCTCGACTTTGAACCAGCTGGGGGCCGCCGACCGCGCGATTTCTGCGACTCGCTGGTAGTCGTGTTGCCACAGGTAGGTCAGCTCGATGCGGCCCCTCGCTGTGGCGGCGGCAGGGTCCAGAGCGAGCGCCTGCGTCAACTGCTCCCGTGCCTCATCGAGGAGGCCGATGTGCTCGTAGATCCGAGCGATTGCGACTCGGCCCTCCGCCAGGCTGGGATTCAGTGCGAGCGCCCGGTGATACTCACGCAGCGCTGGTTCGTGCGCGAACCCGTGCGGTTGGGACCACAAGAACGTGCCGCGCGCCAGGTATGCGTCCGCCAAGTTGGGATCGATCGCGAGAGCTCGTTCGATGGCGCGATTCCCTTTGTCCTCCAAGGCGCTCGTGGCCTCGTCGTAGAAGAACATTGTCGCGGCCATGTTTGCGACGGCAGCGTGGCCGGCGGCAAACCCGGGATCCAGTGCGACGGCGCGCTCGAAGTGTTGCAACGCCTCCCGGCTATCCGGACGCGGAGCATGGTAGGCCGTGTAGTAGCCGCGTAAGTACTCGCGATAGGCTTCGAAGTTTGGCATCGGCCGGCCCTTGATGATCGTCTGCTCGAGGGCCAGCACGGCGATGTTCAACTCCTGAATCACGTGTGTTGCGATATCAGACTGGACAGCGAACACTTCCTCGAAGCCGCGCTCGTACGTGTCGGACCAGACTTGAGTGTCGTCCGCGACGTGAATGAGCTGCGGCGTGACGCGAACGCGGCCAGGTCCGTCCTTGGCGGGCTGCCAACGCACGGTGCCGACGACGAGGTAGTCAACATCGAGCTCCTTGCCGATGTCGCGCGAGCTCTTGTCGGTTTTCTTGTACGGCAGCACGCTGTTTCGTGAGATGACGGCCAGCCGGCTGACAGCAGACAGCCGGCTCATGATTTCCTCAGAAACGCCGGCGGCGAAGTCCTCATCCTCGGGCGCGCCGAGGTTCTGAAATGGCAGCACGGCGATCCGCTTCCGGGCCGTTTCGACTGGAGCCGTCGCGGATCCGTGCGCCCGATACCAGCCGTACCCCGCAACGATGGCCAGGATCGCGGCCACGACGGCGAAAGGGATCCAGTGACGAGCACGCGTGGTCCCGGACCGCACAGCCGTGACCGGCGCGGTCGACGTCGCGTCCAGCCGCCTCGCCGCCTCGCGGAGATCCACGGCGAGATCCTTCATCGTCTGGTAGCGATCGCGTGGATCCTTCGCGAGGCACTTGTGCACGATCCGCCGAAGCTCGATGGCGGGCTCACCTTCGAACGACAGCTTCAGCGGTGGATCGGGCTGGTTGATGATCGCGTTCAGCGTCTCCGCGCCGCTGGGGCCGTTGAAGGCGAGATCGCCAGAGAGCATCTTGAATAGAACGAGACCCAGGCTGAACACGTCCGACCGGTGGTCAGCCGGCCTGCCGCGCGCCTGCTCCGGAGACATGTAGGCCGTCGTGCCCATGACGAGACCGCTTCCGGTCCGCGCTCTGGTCTCCGCTTCGCTCGTCGGACCGGCTATCGGCTCGACCAGCTTGGCCAACCCGAAGTCGATGACCTTCGCGTGACCGTCCTCGGTGATGACGACGTTGGAGGGCGTGAGATCGCGGTGGACGATGCCTTTGTCGTGTGCCTTGCCCAATGCTTCGGCGATCTCGACCGCCAGCTGAATCGCCCGGCTGCTTGAGAGACCGCTGCGCGCGAGTACCTCCTTGAGGCGCTCACCGCGGATGAGCTCCATCGCGATGAACGTCATGCCATCGGCTTCATCGACCTCGTACACAGCACCGATGTGCGGATGCTCGAGCGCCGCGGCCGCCCGGGCCTCCTGAACGAAGCGGTGCCGGCGCTCGGGATCCGCGACGAACTCCGGCAGAAGCACCTTGATCGCGACTTCGCGGCCCAGAGTGACATCGATGGCGCGGTAGACGACACCCATGCCTCCGCGGCCCAGTTCGCTCACGAGGGTGTAGTGCGACAGCGTACGGCCGATCATGCCCTGCTTCGCATCGATTGGCTTCGTGGCCCGGATTCTATACCTGCCATGACCGGGCAAGCCTCGAGCCGTGTGATACCCTCGTTACCCTTACTAACTATGCGCGGTTACCCCCTCCGCGACGTACGCGCCAGCCGGGTCTCCGGCGGCGAGACTTGCGAGGAGGAGTAATGTTCTCGTCCGGACGGCTCTCACCGAGCCTGCACATTGGTGTGATCGCGGCCGCGGCCTGCACGCTGGCCCTGTCCGCGCAGCAGCAGCCGTTACCTGCGGCCACCGAGCTGTTGCAGGCCGGCGACGTGCTCATGGCCGGCTCGCACTACGGCGACGCGTTGCGCGTCTACCGCCGCGCGCGCGAGACCGACGACGCGAACGTGCGCGTGCGCGCTGGCGCCGGCGTGGTCAAATCGCTACTGCGGCTCGGGCTCTTCAAGGACGGCGCGAAGGAAGGCGCCGACATCGCCGCGCGCGATCCGCAGAACGCCGCCGCGGTGTCCATCCACGCGGACTCGCTGTGGACGTTCGGCTTGTTCTTCGACGCCGAGGCTCGCTACGCGGACGCGTTGAAGATCAATCCCCAGGATCCGGGCGCGCTGCACGGCCGCGGGCGGTCGCTCGCGGCCCAGCGCCGGTTCGACGAGGCGATGGCGGACGTCACCCGCGCGATCTCGCTCAATCCGACGGAGCCGAACTACCAGTACACGCTCGCCTCGATCTACGAGCAGACGCACAAGTTCACCGACGCGTCGAATGCGCTCCTCAAGTACGTCGAGCTCTTGCCCAAGCGCGACGACACGGACCTGGTGAAGTGGGCGAAGACGCAGTCGAAGTTTCTCGCGACGTTCAAGAACAAGATCCCGCTCGAGATCGTCAGTAAGGCCGAGACGTACACGATGCCGTTCCGGGTGTCAGAGGGCCGCGTGCTCGTGACCGGCCGCGTCAATGGCGGCCCGGCGATTGAGCTCGCCGTGGACACCGGCGCCGATCAGGCCGTGCTCTCGACCGAAGTCGCCAGCCGCAACCACGTGCAGGCGTTCGCGGCGCTCCAGAGCGCCGGCATCGGCGACCTCGGCATCGGCTACCGCAGCCTGCAGATCGCGCGCATGGACGATCTCGAGATCGGCGCGCTCCACGTGCGCAACGTGCCGTGCCTGATCAAGGACCCACCGATCAAGAGCCAGCTGGCTCGTGAGGGCGAGGGCTTCTCGCCGCTGGTCTTCGGGCTGTCGGTCAGCCTCGACTACGTCAATCACACGCTCACGATGGCGCGGGAGCTGCCGAACGAGCCGGCGGATTTCACGCTGCCGCTCAGAGTTCAGCGGCTGGCGGTCGTGCGCGGGATGGTCAACGGCTCGTCGCCCGCCGGGTTCGTCGTCGACACGGGCGGCGAAGCGATGTCGATCAGCCGCACGGTCGCGGCGCAATTACCGGTCGATCCAGAGGTCCGGCGGGTGCCGGTCCGTGTGTACGGGACGTCGGGGTGGGACCGCGCGGCGTTCCTGCTGCCGTTCGTCGACATCGAGTTCGCGAAGGGCGCCCAGTTCCAGCAGGCGTCGGTCGTGGTCCTCAACCTCGATGCGCCCAGCGCGCTTCTTGGCTTCAACATCGGCGGGATCGTCGGGCACCAGTTCCTGGGACGATACAAAGTGTCCATCGACTTGCTCCGCCATGAGATGAGATTGCAGTCACCGAAATGAATGACGACGTTGAACAGCGGGAACACACCGAGGGGGCGCTGATCGTCCTCACGGCGCCTTTCACCGAGACGATCGACCACGCCGGGTACTTCATCCAGATGAGCATGGCCTCGCTGCCCATGTGGCTCGAAGGCATCCTCAATCGCAAGTATCCCAAGTGGCGTGAAGTCGAGCACAACGCCGACGGCTCCGCGCGGTACATGCCGGCGGGGGTCCGCGTGCTCGAGAAGTCGCTGCTGCGCTCGTTTTCCGAAGACGACATCGTCGCCTGCTATCCGGACGACCTGCACAAGTTCATCGGCCCGAAGACGCGCGTGGTGGCGATCTCGACGCACAACCCGCTCGGCGTGACGTTCGCGGCCGGCGTCTACACGTCGATCTTCGGCGAGTCGAAGCAGCCCATCAACTCGTTCTACGCGACCAAGATGTTCGAGATCGTGAAGAACAGTCCGCACCGCAAGAACTTCAAGGTGATCGTCGGCGGATCGGGCGGCTGGCAGATCACGCAGAACAACGCCTGGGACATGCTCAGCGTGGACTGCGTCGTCGAAGGGCGGAGCGAGTCGGCCGACACGATGACGCTCTTCGACAAGGCGATCCGCGGCGAGGACCTGCCGCGGCAACTCGAAGTCGGGCACCCGAAGGATCGCGAGGCCATCCTCGTGCCCGACAAGCGCACGACCTTCGGCGTCGTCGAGATGACGACCGGCTGCGGCCGGCGGTGCCAGTTCTGCGTGCCCGATCTGAATCCGCAGATCGACGTGCCGAAGAGCCACATCATGGCCGGCGTCCGCGCCAACGTGCGCGACGGCAACAAGCAGATCTCGCTCGCGACCGAGGACATGTTCATCTGGGGCCAGGTCCGGACCGAGACGCCGTTCTATTTCCCGAACCGCGAGGCCTTGCTCGATCTCTACGGCGAGATCATTCGCACGCCCGGCGTCGAGCAACACGTGCTGAGCCACGCGACGATCGCGCCGGCGGTCGTCGATCCGGTGTTGATCGAGCGCCTCTCGAAGCTGTGCCTCGACAAGAGCCCGATTCGGCTGCCTGTACTGAGCACGCATCCGGAGAAGCGCGCGCTCGTGCCGCTCATCGGCCTCGAGACGGGATCGGTGCGGCTCGGCAAACAGATCATGCCGAGCAAAGGCGTGCCGTTCTCGATCGACGACTGGCAGAGCGTCGTCGTCAACGGGTTGACGGTGCTCAACCAGAACAACTGGTTCCCGGCGATGACGCTCATCATCGGCAGCCCCGGCGAGACGGACGAGGACACGAAGGCGACGCTCGATTTGATCTACGAAGTCGAGCGGCGCGGGCTGTTCGCGTTCTTCATCCCGTCGATCTTCACGCCGCTGCACGACACGCGGCTCGAGCAGGCGAAGGGCGTCACCGAGACGCGCAATCTCACGCCTCTCCAGTGGCAGCTGATGATGAAGTGCTGGAAGATGAACCTCCGGCCGGGTCAGATGAGCTGGTGGGGTCCGATGGCGTGGCGTACGGGCGCGATTGGCCTGTGGCTGTGGAAGCTGCGCAAGCTCAACGGCCCGAACTTCACGTGGCCGATGTTCATGTTCGCGAGCGCGTTCCCGGAATCGCTGATGGGGAAGATGGGCAAGATCTACCTGGGCCGCCCGATCAAGATCAAGACCCGGAAGGAACTGCTCGCCACGATCCGTCCGAACCAGCGGCGGTTCCTGCGGGCCGACACCGGCGATCTGCCGGAACCCGAACCAGAGCTGCAGACCGCCTAGGCGGCGGTCGGGAAGGATCGCGATGTCCCTCACCCTGACGCCCGAGGGCGGATCGACCTACCGTCTCAACGCGAGCGGCGTTATGCGGAAGGCGGAGTTCGAGAAGTGTCAGCAGCAGCTGGCGCGCGAGATCGCGAGCCACGGACACGTGAAGCTGCTGGTGCTTCTCGAGCGGTTCGAGGGCTGGGCGGACGCCGACAACTGGAGCGACCTGAGCTTCTACATGGCGCACGGCGACGAAATCGATCGCATCGCCATCGTGGGCGACGAGATCTGGCGCAGCGAAGCGCTCATGTTTGCCGTCGCCGACCTGCGGCGGGCGCCCGTGGAGTTCTTTCCGACCGACAAAATGACCGACGCGCGCGCCTGGCTCAGCCAGTGACGCGGGCGTCGGGATGAAATGAGGGTGCCGTGGGCGACGACAAGAAGCTCAAACGCAAGGACTACGACAAGAAGATGGAGAAGCTGCACGGCGAGCTGGTCAAGCTCCAGCAATGGGTCGTGCACAAAGGGCTGAAGATCTGCATCGTCTTCGAGGGCCGCGACGGCGCGGGCAAGGGCGGGACGATCAAGGCGATCACCGAGCGCGTCAGCCCGCGCATCTTCCGGGTCATCGCTCTGCCCACGCCCACCGATCGCGAGCGCAGCCAGATGTACATCCAGCGCTATCTGCCGCATCTGCCGGCGGCAGGCGAGATCGTCATCTGGGATCGCAGCTGGTACAACCGCGCGGGCGTCGAGCGCGTCATGGGCTTCTGCAGCGAGGACCAGGCGAAGGAGTTCCTGCGTGTGGCCCCCAACGTCGAGAAGGCGATCGTCGCGTCCGGCGTGATCCTGTTGAAGTACTGGCTCGAGGTGAGCCCGGACGAGCAGACGCGCCGTCTCGAGGGGCGCATCAACGATCCGCGCAAGGTCTGGAAGCTCTCGCCGATGGATCTGAAGTCGTACACGCGCTGGAACGACTACACGTGGGCGCGCGACGAGATGTTCGAGGCCACCCACACCAAGCACGCGCCGTGGTTCGTCGTGGACTCGAACGACAAGAAGCGCGCGCGCCTCAATCTCATCACGCACCTGCTCAAGCAGATTCCGTACAAGACCGCGCCGAGCGAGAAGGTGAAGCTGCCGAAGCGGAAGGTGAAGGACCGCGGGAAGAAGCTGAAGGCCGAGCGGATCGCGGAGAAGTACTGAGCCGTTGGGCCATCGGGCCATTGGGCCATTGAGTCATTGGGCTATTGGGGCCGCGTCCTGGGAGCGAAACGCCCGGTCTGGATGCGAGCGTTCACCCTCAATAACCCAATAGCTCAATGACCCAATGACCCAATGACCCAGTGCCCCCAGTCTTACTGCTTGCCGAAGCCCGTGACGATCGCTTCGACGTTGTGGCTGATGCGGATGCCATACACGCCGTCGAAGCTCTCGAGCTTGTCCGGTCCGACGAGATCGGCTTTGGTGTAGGTCGCGACGACCGTGCCGTTAATCGTGCAGCTGGCGGAGTCGCCCTTCACCGTCCACGAAATATCCTGCGTGACCGACTCACCGGGCGCCACCTTTTTCACGGCGGCGTTTGCCGCGGCGCGCATCGGCGTGAAGACGCCATGGCCGTTGCCCGTGGGCGGACCTGCCGTTGGATTGAACCCGCGTACGAGCGCGCGGCCATCGCCATACGCAATGCAGTACACGAGGCTCATCTTGTCGGTGCCCATGTTGTGGCCGCCGATGAAGATGCCGTACGGATGCGGATGGCTGTTCGCATCCTGCATCTTCGGTTCCTTGAAGGTGCCCTTGATCGTGTAGTCGCCGCTGGCCGTGTTTGCGGGATTCCAATACACGGCAGCCGGTCCAATGATCAGGTGCAGGGCGGCGCCTTCCTGCGCGAACTTCGAGTCGTTGATCGTTCGGCCTTGCGCGACCGAGCCAGCATCAATCTTTCCCTGCCAGCCGGCGGCTGAAATCCCGCCGTTCGGGACGACGCGGTCCGGGTCCATCTGGGCGCCTGGCACGGCAGGCATGAGACACGCGAAAGCGACTGCAATTGCAAAGGGACGAACCAAGCGCATGGGAATGCCTCCTGAAATCGAACGGGGAATTCGATTGACTATAGCACCGGTCTACAGGGCGTTTCCGGACAGGGCAGGGTTCGACAGGTACGAGAGGTACGACCGGTACGTCGGGTACGAGGAACCTGCATCTCAGTCCGCTTCTTTAGAAAAACCAAATAAGTTGGCCAGCGCCAGTGCGTTCCGAGTACCTGACGTACCGGTCGTACCTGAAGAACCCGTGCCTTATTGAGGAGTAACCCGCACGTACCACAGCCGAAACGCGACGGGCGCCGAGGCGGGCAGGTCGGGGAACGACGCTTCCGCGGGCCCCAGCGGCGCGACGCGATCGGCGACGAAATCGAGCCGCGCGCGCCCGGGCGAGACCTCGCTCGCCGGCAGATCGAGCGTAAGCGCGCCGACGCGCTCCTCATTCCACGCCAGATCGAACACGCCGGAGGGCCGGTCGTCGATGAAGAGACGCACGCGCTGCGGCGATCCGTTGGCGTCGGGAATCGCGTCCATCCTCAGCACGAGGTGGTAGCCGCGGCGCTCCGGAAAGGGCACGCGCAGCGTGGCCCGCTCGGCATTCGCGAACCGTGACGTGACCATGCCGGAGTGCACGAGGCCCGTCCAGCCTGTGCTGAAGAACACGCCGTCGTTGTCGCCCGCCGCGACCGACGTGGGCTCGCCGGCGAGCAAGCCCTCGCGCGCGACGAAGTACGGCGCCCAGAAGCTCGCCAGCCAGCCGCTCGCGACCAGGCCCGCGGTGGCGAGCGCCTTCACGCCAACGCGCTGCGCGCGCCACGACGCGAACGCCGTTGAACGATTCGCGACGAGCGATCGCGCGGCCGCCACGAGCCAGGCCGCGGCCGCGAATGCGGCCAGCAGGTAGAACGGGTACGCGTGCATCGTGAACCGCCACTCGCCGCCGCCCTGCAGCGTCCACGTGATCATGTACGGCGCGAGCGACGAGATCAGCACGAGCAGCAGGAACCGCCCGCGCGGCTGCCAGATCCAGATCAGCAGGCCGAGGGCCGAGAGCGCGCGCAGGATCGGCCCGAGCGCCGGCCACCAGCCGTAGAACCCGCGAAACTTCGTGACGAACGGATACTGCACGAGACCGCGTACGGCCGTGTCCGTCTCGCCGATCGGATGCGCGCGAAACTTGGCCGCGGCGTAGCGCAGCGCGCCGGGCGGCGCGTCGGTGATCGTGCCTTCAGCCGCCAGATAGAACCGCGTGTGGTAGTTGATCGCGATGAGCGCGTCGCCGGTCTGGCGGTAGCAGTTGACGAGGTACGGCGCGACCAGCACCGCCGTGACCAGCGCGGCGATTCCGGCGTACCGCGCTGACGTCCGCCAGGCGGCCCGCTCGCGCGGCCACGCCACCCAGATCAAGCCGGGGACTACGACGCTGACCGACGTGATGCGTGTCAGGCACGCCGCCGCGCCGACCACGCCCACGATCACGGCGTTCTGCCACGTGCGTTTGTCTTTCAACCGGAGGAGCGCCCACGCGGTCAGCAGGATGAACGCCGCAAACGTCTCGTCACGCCAGCCATCCGGTGCCCACGCCGCGAACTCCTGCTCGATCGCGAGCGCCAACGCGGCCGCAAGACCGACCGGGCGCGAGATCGCTCGACCGCCAACGAGATACGTCGCGAGCACGCATAGGACCGAGAACGTCAGCGACGCAAAGCTGATCGCGACGTCCTGATTGGCCGTGACCTTGAAGAAGATGCGGATGACTTCAAGAAACAGCGGCTCGCGAACCGTCGCGCCGTAGAAGCTCGGAAGCTCGCGCGCGAATTTCAGGTAGTTGATGGGGTCGCCGCCGACGTACGGCGGGTCGCTCTTGGCCCAGACCCACGACGCGGGCGCGAGCATCGGCTTGGGCGCCTCGACGACGTGGGAGAGCGTGACGAGCCAGCCGGGATGATCGAACGGGCCGAATCGCTCGACGAGGATGACGAGCCGCAGCCACGCCGCGTACCCGACGACCAGCGCCACGGCCAGGCGCCAGGCCCATCGTCGTCTGGCTTCGGGAGTGAGTTGAAACGACAAGCACTCGATTTTACTGGTGGTTCCGGGGTTCCGGGGTTCCGAGGTTCCGGGGTTCGCGTGACGGTGCCAGTGAACCGCGGAACCCCGGAACCACACTCACTCCGTACGTAATGCTTCAGTTGGCGGGACGTGCGCGGCCCGAATCGCCGGAATCGCGATCGCGCACGCGGCGACCGCGGCAAGCGTCAGCGTCGCGGTGACGAGCGTCATCGGATCGAGCGGCCCGACGTCGAAGAGCATGCTGCCGAGCGTGCGATTGCCCAGGATCGCGAGCGCGAGGCCCGCCACGATGCCGATGCCCAGCAGCCGTCCGGCATCGGCGAAGACGAGCTGCACGACCTGCCGTGGCGCGGCGCCGAGCGCCAGCCGGACGCCGATTTCGCGCCGCGATTCCGACACGAGCAGCGTGAACAATCCGTACAGCCCGACCGCCGCGAGCAACAATGCGCCGCCGGCGAACACGCCGATCATGCCCGCATTGAGCCGCGGCGCTTCGACCGCGTCGTGCAGGACGTCGCCGAGCGGACGCACGCCGAAGATCGCGCGAGACGGATCAAGTTGATGCACCGCCGGCGCGAGGTTGGCGATGAATCCCGCGACGTCGTTCGTGCGCACGACGTAGTTCGGGTCCGGCCACGAACCCGCGGCCAGGCACGTGTAGACATACGGCGCGCGCGCCGCTTGCGGCCCATCTTCCGCCATGTCCTCCACGACGCCGACGATCGTGTTCGGCGTTCGGAACTCCGGGAACGTCAGCTCGCGCCCGATGAGGTTCTGGCCCTGCGCGAACTTCTCGACGAACGATCGGCTGACGAGAACGCCCGTTCGCTGGTTCATGTCCGTCGAGATCGGCCGACACCACTGGCCCGTGACGAGCGGCACGCCCAGCGCGCGAAGGTAATCGGGGCTAATCGTTCGTTGGCCGGTCTGCATTGTCCCGTTGGCATCGGTCCCCGCGAGGCCTTCGACGCGCACGCTGAATCGCAGCGTGCCTCCCGTCGCCGGCAGAAAGTTGACGAACCCGGCGGCCTGCACGCCCGGCATCCGGCCGAGCGACTCGAGCAGCGACGCTTGCAGTTGTCCGACGCGCGTGCGGTCCTCGTCCCACCGCGCGCCGACGTGAAACGTGACGGTGCCCTCTGTCGCGAACCCCGGATCCACGTGCGTGAGGTTGTAATAGCTGCGCAGCAGCAGCGCCGCCGACGCCGACAACAGCAAGCTGAGCGCTACTTGCGCAGCGACGAGCCCTCGCTGCCACCGATGCGCACCGCCCGCAACGACTCTTCCGCCGCTCGCCACGAGCGACGCCGGCCGATGACGGGTCGCGACGAGCGCCGGCACCAGCCCGCACACGCCTGCCGCGACGATGCCCGTGATCGCGGCAAACGCGGCGGCCCGCCAGTCGATCGCGAGCTCCGACACGCGCGGCAGCGTCGTGAACAGTGATTTGACGACGCCGACGAGCCAGATCGAGACGACCGTGCCCAGCGCGCTGCCGAGCATCGCGACGACCAGCACCTCCTGCACGACGACGCCGACGATGTGTCCGCGCGATGCACCGATCGCCAGACGAATAGCGAGCTCGCGCGCGCGCCGGTGCGTCTCGACCAGCACCAGCCCTGCGACGTTCGTCATCGCGATCAGCCAGAGCAGGCCGACCGCACCGAAGACCAGCCAGAGCCCGCGGCTGCGGTCGCCGAGCCGGAACGCCTTCATGTCCCAGAGCGTGACCGACCAGCCGGCATCCGTCTTCGGAAACTGCGCGCCGAGCTCGCGCTGCACGCGATCAAGATCGTCGTGTGCCTGCTCGAGCGTGACGCCCGGTTTCATCCGGCCGATGCCCGAGAGAAATCGGGACTCGCGGAACGCGAGCAGACCCGGCGCGAACTGCGCGGGCAGCCAGACGTCGACGCTGCTCGTGAAGGCGGCCGGCATGACGCCGACGATCGGAAACGCCTGGCCGCCGATCATCAACGCGCGGCCGATGACCTGTGGATTGCGCTGAAAACGGCGCGCCCAGAATTGCTCGCTCACCACCGCCGCGAGCGGTCCGCCGAAGTGCTCTTCCGCGTCCGTGAACGTCCGGCCGACGACTGGATTTGTCCCGAAGACGGTGAAGAAGCGCGGCGCCACGCGGCGGCCGTCGAGCCGCTCGGGTTGGGCGACGCTCGTGTCGGTCACGGCCTCGCTGTAGTACCCGGACACCGCCTCGAAACTTCGGGTCATGCGCTGCCAGTCTTCGAGCCGCGCCGGCCCGACCAGGCTCACGCGCGCATTCGCGGCCGGGCTCGCTTCCTGCACGTTGACGAGTCGATCGGCGTCCGGATACGGCAGCGCCTTGATCACGACCGTATCCACAATCGCAAACACCGTCGTCGTCGCGGCCGTGCCGGCGGCGAGGGCGAAGAGCGCCGTGGCGGTGAATGCCGGCCGGCGGAAGAGCGACCGCGTGGCCTGAGCCAGGCGCGCGGCGCGCCACACACGGGGTTCCGGATCGGTGTGAGATGACATGAGCGCCTCCGCCGCGGCGGGCGACCGCCGCGCGTGCAGGATGTCGATGAATTCGCGGATGAGCAGCGCGAGCACCGCCCAGCTGCCGTGACACGACGCGACGTCGAGCATCGCGTCGAACGTCCGGCCCATTTCGGCGCGGTACTGCGCGCGCACGTCGGGCGGCGCGAGGCGAAGCAGGCCGCGGTGGAGCGGCCGCGCGACTCCCGCCAGCAGGCGCGCGATCATGATCGGGTCCGTGCCGGCGCGGGCCCGCGCACGCCCTGCCGGTGCGCGTCGCGGACCAGCGCCTCGAGGCGCGCGGTTTCGGCCACCAGCACCCGCCGGCCGAGCGGTGTCAGCCGGTAGTAGCGGCGTCGCTCGTCCTCACGGCCGCTGTCCGCCACGAGCTCGAGCGCCACCAGCCGCGCCATGGCGGTGTAGAGCGTGCCCGTGCCCATCCGCAGCGCCCCATCCGTCCGCCGTGCGACGTCGAGGATGATGCCGTAGCCGTGCCGGTCATTGCCCTCGAGGGCCAGCAGGATGTGGAACTGCTGGGGCGAGAGGGGAAGATAGTGTCGTGGGTCGACGGGCTGCGTCATAGGTCGATACGTCGAGCTTAGACGTATTGGCCTGCCGGGAGGTTAGGGGCCGGGATCAACTTAGAACTTAGAACTTCAAACTTAGAACTTCAGAGCGTCACGCGTGACGCGTGTGTACTCCGAAGTTCTAAGTTCTTAGTTCTAAGTTTTAAGTTAATCCGCCGTGCCTAGTAAGTGACGCGCACTTTGTAGCGAAGCACCGACGTACCATCGACGGGCACCGGCACCTTGAACTGCGCCGCCCAGGCATCCGTCTTCGTCCACTGGTGCGTGGACTGGAGCATCCGCCAGGTGCCGCCGATGGGCTCGTTCACTTCGACGCTCACCGGGACGGCCTTGTGGTTGCGCAGGGTGATCTCGAACTCGACGTCATAGACGCCCGGCGCGATCTTCTGGAAGTCCGTCTGCTTGCGCTCACAGACGACGTCGAAGGCGTTGCCGATCTTGATGTTGATCGTCTCGTCCTTCGGCGTGTGGCTGATGTGGTCTTCGCCGACGAACTGGATGCCGCCGCGGGAGTCCGCCTGGTAGACGCGCACGTTGCCGGCCGGCATCGGCATGCCGAGGCCCGACGTCTGCTCGTTCTTGAACTGGTAGTAGACCGCCACGAGATCCTTCAACGGCGCGCCGGGGTGCTGCGCGTTGCGGTAGTAGAAGTCCTGGCCATCGACGACGTAGCGCTTGATGACGGGGAAGCCGGTGGCGCCGAGCATGCTGACCTGCTTCGTCTCCGCGTTGTTGATCGTCGTCTTTCGGCCGAGCGTGTAGAGGTGGTAGTCCGAGAACGATTCCTGAGACATCGCCGGCGCGGCCGCGACCTCCCGCGTCATCTTCGCCTCGTCCATCATCCGGCCGATTTGCTGGCGCACGCGGTTGAGGTCGCCGGCGACCAGTTGCAGTGACGCGTTCTTGAACGACGTCCCGCTGCCGTTTCGAAGCGTGACCCAGCCGTCGATGTCCGCGGCCTTGTCGTCGCGCCCGACCGTGAGCACGTAGTCCGCGTTCCACGCGAGCTGGCCCGCGAGGTACGACGCTTCGACTTTGTGCTGCGTGCCGCCGGTGTTCGAGAGCGTCCAGATCAGCGTCGGCCGCGAGTAGAGATTGCCCGGCAGCTCGGGGAACTTGATCGACTCGAACCGCGCGCCTGTCACGATCTCGCCGTCGATCTGCCACACGGGCGCGTTGTTGTAGGAGAGGAGATGCGCCTTCACCGTCTCCTCGCGCGATCGGCCCTGATCCTGGATCGTGCGAATCAGCGTGACCTCCTTGCCGACGTATTTGCGCAGCAGCTTGTCGGGCTCGAGCAGGTCGTACTCGTAGTTCTGCTCGAGCACGCTCACGCGCGACGGCTCGGAGAGCGATCGGAAGTGCACCGTCGCGGGGTTGACGGTCGCCGCGATGTCCATGAAGTGCAGATCCGACGTGCCGCGCCCGAGCGTGAGCGCGCGGACGTCGCGCACGAGCGCGATGTCGGAGTTGTACACGGTGACGGCGAGCTCGGTCTGATCGTCGAGCGTGCTCGTCGCGTTCTGTTCAGCCGCGGTGACGGTCGTCGTCACCGGATCCGCCGGCGTGCGCCGGACTTCACCGACGATTCCACCAGCGAGCAACAGCGCGACGGGAGCAATCAAGTATCGGGCGGACATGGGACACGTCTCCTCTCAGGAAATCGCACCGATCAAGTGCTAGTGCCTGGTGCCTGGTGCCTGATCGGTGTCGCTATTCCCTGAACGGAGCCGCCTGCTTTTCTTGCAGGTCGCGGCGGGCCCAGGAGCGGCCGCCGTCGGTGGTGGAGAAGGTGTGGCCGTCGGCTGACGAAACCGTCGCGGTCTGCGCGTCGGTGGCCTGCACGGCTGACAGATCTGTCAATTCCGGGAACGGGAGGCGCTCAAACGCGCGTCCGTCGGTCGACCGCGCGATCATGCCGCCGCGGCCAACGATCCAGAACGCCGTGGGCGTGGGCGCGGCGCCCGCGGTCCACTCGGCGTCGAGGCCGGTCGGCACCGCGGTCCACGACTTGCCGCCGTCGATCGACTTCTCGACGGTGCGGCGGCGAAGACGCCAGCGCACCAGCGGATCCGGCGAGCCAATTTCATCGCGCTTCAGAGGCTGCGCCTGCACCAGCTCGCGCGTCCGCGCCTCGTCTCGAGCCGGGGCCGCCGCGGGCGTGGGTTGCGTCGGTGGCGGAGGCGCGGCCGCGGCGACCTCGTTTGCGGATTTGGTCGCGGCGGCCGGCGCAGCCGCGCGGTTCAACGCGTCCTGCTGGCGCTTCTTGTCCAGCCTGCCGGCTTGATCGACGTCTTTCTGCGCGTCGATCTTCGCGGGCTCCTCGGCCTTCTTCTCTTCGAAGGCCGGCGTTTGCACGGCCGCGTTTTTTGCATCGGCGAGCTTCGACTGATCCGGCGCTGGAGCCGCCGCGGACGTCGGAGTGGCAGGCGGCTTGCTTCGTGGCAGCGTCACGGCAATCACGACGGCGGCAGCGGGCACCAGCACAGGGACCACCCAGATCCACCACTGGCGCCGTGGGGCCTCTTCGACGACCGCCGCCGGACGAGCCGGCGCCCCGGGCTGGACGAATCCGGCTTCCGCTCTCACGAACGTGGCCATCAGCGCCTGGCATCGCGCGCAGTCGGCGGTGTGCGTCCGGGCGCGCTCGAGCGCGCCACCGTGGAGCTTCCCGTCGAGCCAGGCCGCCGCGGTCTCGCCGTCCAGACAGGCCTCGGCCGTCTCCGGCTCCTGGCCCGGGCTCAAGGTCCGGCGGAGCAGGGCCTCGGTCGACTCGTCGCGCCGCGGAGCGTCGGTCATGGCGCCTTCTCCTCCGTAGAACGAACGACCGGCGATTCCTTGCGCGCGGGGGCGACGCCGAGGATCGTCTGCACGTCCATCGGACCGGCGTCGGCGGTGGCCGTGGCCACACACAGCGCGATTTGCGCGTCCGTCAGGCCGATCGCGTGCAGGCGGCGCTCCACGTCTTCGCGAATCGTGCGCCGGGTTTGTGCGAGGTGACGCGAGACGGTCGCCTCGGACTCGCGGGTCAGCCGCCCGGTCTCGGCGAGCGTCAGCCCCTGCGCGTAGTAACACCGCAGCCGAAGCCGGTCGCGCGTCTCCAGGCCGTTGACCGCGTGGGCCAGCGCATCCTGCAGCAGGTGCAAGTCGCGGTCGCGCTCGGGGTCATCGAGCCGCTCGGGCGCGGCGATCGCCTGCGGCGAATCCTCAGCCGGAAGATCCTCGTGCCGCTTGGCCGCGCGCGCGCGATCGACGACCCGCTGCGACAAGACCGCGCGCAGCCAGGTCGCGAGGCTGCTCCGGCCGTGAAAATAGCGAAACAGGGATTGCCGATCGGCGCCGCTCGTGGCCACACCGAACAGATCGCCGTAGAGCGCGTCGACGAGCTCGCGCGCGCCGCCTGAGGGGTCCATCGCGTCGGCGGCGCGATAGAGCGGGGGCCGATACTCGCCGACGAAGTGCTCCCACGCGTCCTCGTCGCCCGCCGCGCACCCGCAGGCGAGCGCGAGGTCCTCGAGGTGGAGGGAGGTGAGATACCGCTCGACCTCGCGTGCGTCGTAGTCACCGGTCGCGAAGGCTTTGCCGGCGCTCGCGGCCAGGGCGGCGCTGAACGGCGCCAGGGGGACGTGCCAGCGCTCCGCGTTCGCCTGGGCGTGCAGGCGCTGGAACAGCCCATCGGCAATGGGCAGCACGCGTGCATGATAGATCGGAGTACGATGACTCCGCATGGCCGGACAGGCATCATTCGACGTGACCTCCAAAGTTGACCTGCAGGAGGTCGACAACGCGGTCAACCAGGCGCGGAAAGAGCTCGCGCAGCGCTACGACTTCAAGGGTTCCAAGTCGGCGATCGACTTCAAGCGGGCGGAAAACGTCATCGAGATCCTCGCGGACGACAACTTCAAGATGGACGCGGTCTGGGACATTCTCCAGACGCGCATGGTCCGCCGTGGCGTGCCGGTCAAGAACCTCAAGGCGGGCGACGTGCTGCCGGTCGCGGGCGGGCTCGTGTCCCGCACGATCACGCTGCAGCAGGGGATTCCCATCGAGGCCGCGCGCGATATCGTGAAGTTCATCAAGGACCAGAAACTGAAGAAGATCCAGGCCGCGATCCAGGGCGATCAGCTGCGCGTCTCGTCGCCCTCGAAGGACGAGCTGCAGGCGGCGATTCGTGTGCTCAAGGCGCAGGACTTTGGCGTGGAGCTGCAGTTCGGCAATTATCGAGAGTGAACCATGCGCCGCCCGGCTTTGACCTCGACGGCGCTGCTCGTCTTCGCCGCGGCGCTCGCGGCGCAGCAGACTCCTCAACAGCCCGTGTTCCGCGGCGGCGTCGATCTCGTCACGCTGGACGTCACGGTGATCGACAAGGACGGCAAGCCCGTCCGCGGCCTCAAGCCCGAGGATTTCGTCGTTACGCTCGAGAAGCAGCCGCGGCCGGTGCGCGCGCTCGATTTCCTCGAGTTCGGGAGCGCGGCCGGATCGACCGCCGACGCGCGTCAAACGACGAATCAAGCCGGTCAGGCGCAGCCCGCCCGCCGCGGCGGACGCGCCATCGTCATCCTCTTCGACGATCTGTCCTACAAGCCGGGGATCACGGGCAAGGGTTTGCTGGTCGCGGCCGAGCGGATGATCGGCACCTTCGACGTGGACGACTTGATCGGGATCACCACGACGAGCGGGCTGGGCCCGACGGTCAATCCGACGCGCGATCGCGCCGCGGTCCTCGCGGCGCTGCACGACAAGAAGATGATCGGGCGCAACGACAACATCACGGCGCCGTTCTACATCGCGGTGGACGAGGCCATCGAGATCGACCGCGACTTCCCGCGCGAGACGCTGGACGCAGTTGCCGGCCGCGAGTGTGGAGAGTTGGGTATTCAAGTCGACGTCTGCAAGTACATGGTGGCCGCGGCCGGACGTGCGTACGCGCAGCAGATCACGCACAGCACGGCGATGCAGCTCGCGGCGTTTCAGACGCTCATGGGGCTGATCAAGAACGCGCCGGCACCGAAGGTCATCATCGCGCTTTCTGCCGGCGTCGCGATCGGCACGGAGCTCGACCTGCAGCGCCAGCTCGCGCCGCTCGGGCGCGCGGCGGCGGAAAATGGCGTGCAGTTCTACGCGATGAGCGAGCTTCCGGATCTCGTTGACTTATCCGAACGGACGCAGGCGCGCGCGGCCGCGCGGGTCCAGGAAGGCCGGTTCTTGAACTCCGGCGCGCAGACGGTCGCGGAAAACGCCGGCGGTACCGCGTTTCTTGTCGTTGGACAGGCCGATCGATTTTTCAAGCGCATCGAAGCGGAGACGTCAGGGTTCTATCGTCTCGGCGTCGAGGCGCCGGTGTTGACCGACAAGCACCGGTATCTCGCGACGAAAGTGTCGGTCAAGACGTCGGGCGCGACGGTGCGCGTGAATCGTGAGGCGCTCCTGGCCGCGGTCGCGCCCGAGGCCGTGCCGATTGCCGAGCAATTGAAGACGACGCTGGCGCAGGGCGGCGTCGCGTTTGGCGTGCCGATCGCGCTCGGGACGGCGCAGCGCCGCGATCCCTCGAGCAGCGCGCTGCAGCTTGGCGTGAACGTCCAGGTGCCGTCGAGCGTGCCGGGGCCGCTCATCGCGATGTACGGCCTCGTCAACGAGGCGGGCGAGATCAAACAGGCTGGACGCCGCGACGTGCCGGTGCCAAATCCCGGAGAAGACTACCTGCTCGCGTTTCCGGTGCCGATCGAATCCGGAAGATACCGCGTGCGCTTCGTCATCGCCGACGCCAAAGGCAACATCGGCAGCGTCGAACACGGCGTCACGGCGGGCCTCGCGCATTTCGGATCGTTCTCCGTGAGCGACTTGTTCACGATGTGGGCCGGCGCGGATCGCCAGCCACGGTTCCTCGCGCTCGAGCGCCTGCCTGAAGGCGCGGCGACCGTCGGCGCGTCGCTCGAGCTCTATCCCGACGCCGCGAACCCGCCGGAGGTGGTCGTGCGCTTCACGCTGACCGCTCTGGGCAGCGAGACCGCGCTCATCGAGCGCGAGATCACACCCGAGCTCGTCGGCGCCACGCGCCAGGCGATCGCCGAGCTGCCGGTGGACGATCTGCAGCCCGGGGCGTACGTGATTCATGCGGCGGTCGTGGAGGCGGGGACTGTGACGGGCACCGTGACGTCGACGATCAGAAAAGGACAATAAGGGTTCCGGGGAACCTCGGAACCAATAACATGGCCCCAATGCGCCGCGCGATCTTGATTGCCACGCTCGCCGTGTTCGTCGCGGCGCCTCGAGCGCAGCAGACACCTCAGCCCGTCTTCCGCGGCGGCGTCGAGCTCGTGACGCTCGACGTCACCGTCGTGGACAAGGACGGCAAGCCCGTCCGTGGGCTCAAGCCCGAGGACTTCGTCGTCACGCTCGAGAAGCAGGCGCGGCCGGTGCGCGCGCTCGACTTTCTCGAGTTCGGCAGCGCGGCCGGATCGACGGCTGAGGCGCGCCAGACGACGAACCAGCCGGGGCAGGCCGCGCCTGCGCGTCGCGGCGGCCGCGTCGTCGTGCTGCTCTTCGACGATTTGTCGTACAAGCCGGGCCCAGGCAAGGCGTTGCTCGTCGCCGCCGAGCGCATGCTCGACAGCTTCGACGTGGACGATCTCATCGGCATCACGACGACGAGCGGGCTGGGCCCGACGGTGAATCCAACGCGCGATCGCGCGGCGGTCCTTGCGGCGCTGCACGACAAGAAGATGATCGGGCGCAACGACAACATCACGGCGCCGTTCTACATCTCGGTGCCGGAGGCCATCGACATCGACCGCGGCCTGCCGCGCGAGACGCTCGGCATGGTCGCGGCGCGGGAGTGTCCTGAGCTCAGTCTGCCCGTCGATCAGTGCACGCCGATCGTCGAAGCGGCTGGGCGCGCGTACGCGCAGCAGGTGACGCACACCACGGCGATGCAGCTCGCGGCTGTTCAGCAGCTGATGAGACTCCTCAAGCTGGCGCCGGCACCGAAGATCGTGATCGCGATGTCGGCCGGCGTCGCGATCGGCACCGAGCTGGACTTGCAGCGCCAGCTCGCGCCGCTCGGCCGCGCCGCGGCGGAGAATGGCGTGCAGTTTTACGCGCTCAGCGAGATCCCCGAGGACATCGACATGCGCGACACCGGGTTCGCGCGGAGGGACGCGCGTGTGAGCGAAGGCCGGTTTCTGAATTCCGGCGCGCAGACCGTGGCCGAAAACGCTGGCGGCACGGCGTTTCTCGTCGTGGGACAGGCGGATCGCTTCTTCAAGCGCATCGAGGCGGAGACGTCCGGGTTCTATCGCCTCGGCGTCGAGGCGCCCGTGGTCACGGACAAGCGCCGGTATTTGGCGACGAAGGTGTCCGTGAAGACGTCCGGCACGACGGTGCGCGTGAACCGCGAGGCGCTGATGGCCTCGGTCGCGCCCGAGGCCGTGCCGATCGCCGAGCAGCTGAAGACCACGCTCGCGCAGGGCGGCGTCGCGTTTGGCGTGCCGATCGCGCTCGGCACCGCGCAGCGGCACGATCCGAACAGCAGTGGGCTGCAGCTTGGCGTCAACGTCCAGGTGCCGTCGAGCGTGCAGGGGCCGCTCATCGCGATGTACGGGCTCGTCAACGAGGCGGGCGAGATCAAGCAGGCGGGACGCCGTGACGTGCCGGTGCCAAGTCCCGGGGAAGACTACCTGCTCGCGTTTCCCGTGCCGATCGAGACCGGCAAGTACCGCCTGCGGTTCGTCGTTGCGGACGGCAAAGGCAACATCGGCAGCGTCGAGCACGGCCTCACGGCCGGTCTCGCGCACTTCGGATCGTTCTCGGTGAGCGATCTGTTCACGATGTGGGCGGGCGCGGACCGGCAGCCACGGTTCCTCGCGCTCGAGCGGGTGCCCGACGGCGCGACAACGATCGGTGCGTCGCTGGAGCTCTATCCCGACACCGCGAACCCGCCGGAGGCGGTCGTACGCTTTACGCTGACGGCTCCGGGCAGCGAGACCACGCTGATCGAGCGCGAGATCACGCCCGAGCTCGTCGGTACCACGCGCCAGGCGATCGCGGAGCTGCCTGTGGACGATCTGCAGGCGGGGACGTACTTGATTCGTGCGTCCGTCGTCGAAGCGGGGAACGTTACGGGCACTGTGACGGCCACCATTCGAAAGACACAGTAGGTTCCGGGGTTCCGAGGTTCCGCGGTTCCGGGGTTCTGCCGATCGTGATCACGTCTTGCAGACCGCTGTCGTGGCCAGCGAACCCCGGAACCTCGGAACCCCGGAACCCCGGAACCCCGGAACCACAAGGATCACTAGATCATCCACCGCCGAAGCTCAGGTGCGCGCGTTCGGCTCACGAGCACGTTCGTCCCATCACTGAGCCGCACCCGGTACCGGCTCCCGCCCTCAGCCGTCACTTCCCGAATGTGCGACGCTTGCACGAGCGCCGATCGATGTAAGCGCACGAAGCGATCCGGATCCAGCCGCCCTTCGAGATCTTTCAGCGTCCGGCTGATCAGGTAGCTGCGCGTGGCGGTGTGGATGCGCGCGTAGTCGTCTTCCGCCTTGATCCAGATAATGTCGTCGATCGCGATCGCGACCATCTTGCGGCCGTCGGGGACGAGCAGGCGATCCGGGCGCGGGCCGAGGTCGCGGATCACGCGCGCGAGGCCGTCGGCGGCGCGCTCGGATCCCTGGCGCGATCGCGCGCGGCGCAGCCCTTCGGCAAATCGATCCGCGCTGTACGGCTTGACGAGGTAGTCGACAGCGTTCAGATCGAACGCGCGGACGGCGTAGCTGTCGTAGGCCGTCGCGAAGATCACGGCGGGCAGCCGATCGGGCCGCGCGGATTCGCGCTCGAGCACGGTGAAGACGTCCGCGCCGGGCATCCGGATGTCGAGCAGCACGACGTCCGGCCGGACTTCCGGCAGCGCGCGCGCGAGCTCGTCGCCCGACGCGCACTCCGAGACGACCTCGACATCGGGCTGGCTGGACGCGTATCGCCGCGCCAGGTCGCGCGCCAGCGGCTCGTCGTCCGCGATGAGCAGCCGCAGGACCTCACGCGACATGGAGGGCCGCGTCCGCCGGCATGCTGATGCGCACGGACGTGCCGGTCGGCTGCCGGTCGAACGTCAGCTCGTACGCGTTTTGATAAACGGTCTCGAGACGCCGGCGGGTCAGCGCCAGACCGCGGCCCGAGCCTGGCGCGGATGCCGCGCCGGTGCCGGAGTCGCGGACTTCGAGATCGAGTCGTCCGTCGCGCACCTTTGCGCTCACGCGCACCGTGCCCGGCGCCGCGCTCGGCGCGATGCCGTGCTTCACCGCGTTCTCGACGATCGGCTGCAGCAGAAACGGCGGCACGAGCACGCCGCGCGCGGCATCGTCGATCTCGAACGCGGCGCTGAGCCGCGCGCCGAAGCGGATGCGTTCGACGTCGAGGTACGCCTTGACGAGGTCGAGCTCGCGCTCGAGCGGCACGGCGGGCACGTCCATGCGATCGAACACCGACTTCATCACGTCCGCCAGCCGGACGACCATCGTGCGCGCGAGCGCCGGGTCCTTGTCGATGAGCGCCAGGAGCGAGTTGAGCGCGTTGAGCACGAAGTGCGGCTGGAACTGCGCGCGGATGGCGCCCAGTTCGGCGTCACGCGCGACCAACATCAGCTCCGCTTCGCGGCGATCGCGCTCGCGCTCGCGCCGCCAGGCTTGCGCGGTCAGCTGCAAGCCGACGACCGTGCCGTAGACGGTGACCGCGAACAGCAGCTGGAAGATCCAGTTGCCGGCGTAGACGAGCGACCAATACGCCGGCCCGATCGTGTAGCGGTTCCAGAGCATGTTGGCCCAGAACCAGAGGCCGACGGTCGCGAAGCCCGCGAGCACGTACCACGTGAGCTGTGACGCCGTGGGCCGGCCGCGCGACAGCGACCGCTGCATCCACATCCGTACCGGGATCGAGATGATCGCAAGCGAGTAGAGGTAGATCGCGGCCGATGGCAACGAGATCGACAGCGGCAGTCCGACCTGGACCGTGAGCACGAGCGCGTAGAGGAGCACGCCGCCCGTCCAGAGCAGCGGCCCGCGCCACCACAGGCGTGCTGGTGGGCGATCGGACAAATCGATCGTCGGCGTCCGCTCCTGTTGGTCGAGGTTTACCACTCGGGTCCTTTGACTTGCGGCAACAGCGAGTACTTCACCCACGCGGAGTCGGGTGCGATCGCCAGCGCCTTCTCGTATTCCGCGCGAGCGCCGGCCTTGTCATTCCGCGAGGCCAGCGCCTGGCCCAGCCACGCGTGCGCGTCGAAGCGGCCCCAGTTCGGCCACGCCTTCGTCGCCGGCTCCTGATCGAAGGCCTGCAGCGCGCGCCGGAACGTCGCCTCCGCGTCCTTGATGCTGCCGCCGAACTCGGGCGGCGTGTGGAACTGCCCCTGGCCTCGGAAGACGAGCAGGCGCGGGTTGTTCGGTTCGAGCCCGACGGCCTGGCCCAGTATCGCACTGGATTCAGGACCGAGTGTCATGCCGAGGTCGGGCGCGTGCGCGATCTTCGCGCCGTCGATCGCGCCGAGCAGACCCATCGCTTCGGCGAAGCGGCCGTCGGCCTTGATCGCCGCCTCGAGTTGCACGGTCGCGTCGTCGAGCAGCGCCATCTGGTCCCTGGCGCTCACCTCGGGCGAGAACGCCACGCGCCACGCGGCGTAGGCGACCGTGTAGCGGATGAGCGGCACGCGATCCGCCGCGGGCGACCCGGAGAGCAGGCGCAGGCACGCGAGCCGCGCGGCGAGAATGTCGGGCACTTTGCCGGCCACCGCAGCCGGCTCGAGCGTTTGCACGATGGACGCGAGATCGTCGGCCTCGGCCGGCCGCAAACGCGCCGGCGCCGCGCCGAGGATCGGCGCGAACACGAGGACGAGGGCAATCGCGAGATGGAGACGTCGTGGCATGGCGAGATCCTTCCTGGTCACCGAGTGATCGAACAGCCGACGTAGAAGCCGCGCGGCATCGCGCCCGCGACGGGGCGGCGCGTGCTGTAGTCCGCGGAGTAGGCGTACTCGAAGAAGTTGAAGTGGTTCGTCGCGTTGTCGACGCTCGCGAAGAACACGCCGCTGGCGTGCGCGCCGATCTTGCGGAGGTAGCTCACCGACAGGTCGAGCCGCTCGTAGCGCGGCAGCCGCTCGGAGTTGATCGGGCCCCAGATGGGCAGGTAGCCCTCCGGCGTCGCGATCGATCCGATTGCCGGCGTCGCCGGGCGGCCCGCTGCGGTGCGCCACGACGCGCCGAGCCATACCGTGTACCACACAGGCGCGTTGACGACGACCTGCCACGTGTACGGGATCGAAAAGTCGGGCGTCCACGTGCCGGACGGCAGCGGGAATCGATCGCGCTGCACCGGTGACGTCCAGCGGCGCTGGGTGTCGATGAAGCTCGCGCTGGCGCGCACGTCGATGAAGTGCCAGACGCGGCGTCCGAAGAGATCGATCCCCTGCGCGTGGCCGTAGCCCCTGTCCACGTAACCGAACTGGTCGTCCTGAACCGGCAGATCGCGATACGTCTTGTAGTACGCCTCGGCGCGAAAGAACGCCGCGCCGTCGATGCGGCCGATGTCGTAGCCGGCGATGTAGTGGACGGCCGTCATCGGTTTGAGCGCGGTCGCGCCGCGGACGTCGTCGAAGTACGACGGCGACGGCGCCTGGTGGTAAATGCCCCACGCTGTGCGCAGCTGTCCCGCGGCGCCAAGATTGATCGCGACGCTCGCGCGCGGATCGACGCGTCCGGCGTGCGCGGTGGAGAAGTAGTCCGAGCGGATGCCCACCGTCGCCACCACGCGCCCGAACGCGCGCGTGACTTCGCCGTACGCGCCGCCCCGATTGTCGTGATGCGCGACGTCGTAGGCCGTCGTCCCGCTGACGCCGTCGAAATCGCCGCCGCGCTCCGGGACGATGCCTTGCGCGTCGGTGAACGTCCAGCCGGCGTCCGCGCCAAATTGCACCGCCCAGGTGCCGACCGGGCCGCTGAAGTCCACCCGGGCCGCGCGCGAATCGTCGTTGGCCGCGATCTGCAGCACGCCGACGTCGGTCGAATCCACGTGGTGATCGATCGTGCCGGCGGCGTTCACGTTCCAGCCGTTCGCGAGCGGCCGCTGCCAGTTCGCGACGAGCGCCCGATAGGTCGTCGCCGAGTGGAGAAAACCAGTGAACCCGTCCTGCTCGAGCTCGACGCCAACGTGATCCTGCTGGCCCAGCACGAACACTTTGAATGAGCCGCCTGATCCGCTCGCGTACGCGCTGGCGCTCGCGTCCCATCCGCCCGGCAGCTGATCGAACTCGCGCGGGCTCGGGTTGACGGCGAAGAGCATGGCCGGCGTCGCCCGATTGAGCGCGACGCGCACGCCCGCCGAGGATCCGAGCGGCTCGCCGGCGGCGAAGGACACGCCCGCGAGTCCGGCCGTCGCGTTGATGCGTCGCACCGCCGGCCGATCGAGGCTGCGCATGTCGACGACGCCGCTGAGGCTGTTGCCGTAGGCCGCGGAGAATCCACCGGTCGAAAACGACACGCCCTGCGTCAGAAACGGATCGACCGCGCCGCGGAACCCGCCGGTCGGCGTCTCGTAGCGATACGGATGATTGAGCGGCGACTCATCGAGCAGCACGGCGGTTTCGCTGACGTCGCCGCCGCGCACGAACAGCCCCGCGCCTTCGTCGACCTGCGCCGCGCCCGGCAGGAGCGCGAGCGCCCGCATCACGTCGGCCTGGGTGCCCGCGGTCCGCACGATGTCGAGCGGACGCAGCGCGATTCGCGCGTCCGGCGGCGTCACCGTGACGGGCGCGCGGACGACCACCTCGCTCGACACCGGCGCCAGCGCCAGGACGATGTGCAGCGGCGGCGCCGGCGGCGTGACGACCGCCGTCCGTGTCGAGAATCCGGAGAGCGCGAAGCTCAGTTGCGTCTCGCCCGAGCCCACGCTGATGGCGAATCGTCCGTGCTCGTCGGTCACGGCCACCGCGGTCGTCCCGCGCACCGTGACGACTACCCCCGGCAGCGCCAGACCCGCGGGATCCACGACGTCACCCGTGACCGAACCTGTTTGCGGCGTCATGGCCGCGGCGAGCATCAACAGCAGGAGTCGCATGCGTCTCTGTCGTTGATACGCGATGACTGGCCGCGGATATCCCTCGAATCGGTGAAGCGACACGGCGGGTCGGTGAAACGCCGCCAGCGCACCTCGGAACCCCGGAACCCCGGAACCCCGGAACCACAAGGATTCACTATCATTGGTGGCGCGTGAACAGCCCGCCGACCTCAACGCCGATCAAGGGCCGCCTCCGGCGCGTCCGGAAGAATTTCCGGCTTGGGATGGCGCTCGCGTGGTCGGCGTCGCCGAAACTCTTGATTCGGTACACGCTGCTCGGGATCGTGAGCGCGGCGTTGGCGCCCGTGGCCGTCAAGCTGGGCGCGATCCTCGTCAACCGCATCGCCGATGCGCGCCTGCACCCGGCGGGATTCACGTCGATCCTGCCGGTCGTGCTCGGGTTGTGGGTGGCCATCGGTGTGCAGCGCGCCGTGGGCGCGTACACCGGGTACGGACGCAACCTGTACGTGCGTCGCGTGCAGCTCGAGGCGGAACGCCGGCTGCTCGCGCAGGCGTCGAGAGTCGACCTCGGCCACTTCGACAACTCCGACTGGCACGATCGTCTCGCGCGCGCCAAGCGCGACGTCTCGTGGCGGCCCGGCGATCTCACCTGGTCAGTCCTCGGCCTCTCGGGCAACGTCGTCACGATCGCGGGGATGGCGTTCCTCCTCGCGAGCCTGCATTGGGTGCTCGTCGTGCTGGCGCTCGTCGCCGCGCTTCTGTCGCTGGTCCTCGAACGGAGCGTGACGTCGAAGCTCTACGAGTACTTCTACAAAGAGACGCCGGAGGAGCGCGAGCGCGAGTATCTCGGCGATTTGCTCGTGCAGCCGCGCACGACGAAGGAAATCCGCGCGTACGTGCTCTCCGACTACCTCATGCGGCGCCACCAGAAGCTGTCCGAGGATTTGTTCCGCCAGCGCGAGCAGATGTACCGGTCGGGCACGCGCATCTCGCTGCTCACCGGGCTCGTCACCGGCACGACGCTCGCGCTCGCCTACGGGTTCGTCGCCATGCGCGGCATGGCCGGCGCGATCGATCCCGGCGGCGTCGTCCTCGTGATCGGCGCGTTCACGTCGGTCGCGGGCACGCTCGGGCAGATCTCCAGCACGTTCGTCGCCGTCGATCAGCACACCACCTTTCTCGACGACTACTTCTCGTTCCTCTCGATCGAGCCGCTCATCCCGGTGCCGAAAAAGCCGCGCGCCATTCCGGCTGGTCCGATCGACGGGATTGAGTTCGACGACGTGACGTTTGCGTATCCGGGCGGCACGGAGCCGGCTGTGGCGGGGTTGACGCTCAACATCAAGCACGGCGAGTTGGTCGCGCTCGTCGGCGAGAACGGCGCGGGCAAGAGCACGCTCGTCAAGCTGTTGATGCGGTTCTACGATCCCGACCTCGGATCGGTGCGCGTTGGCGGCATCAACCTGAAGGAGGTCGATCCGGAAGTGCTCCGGGGCCGCATCGGCGTGCTGTTTCAGGACTACGCGACGTACGAGCTGTCCGTCCGCGAAAACGTCGTGATGGGCCGGCCCGACGCGCCGGTCGACGACGCGCACGTGATGGAAGCGCTGCGCGACGCGCGGAGCGACTGGCTCGTCAAGAAAATGCCGAACGGCCTCGATTCGAAGGTGGGCCGGCTCTTCGAGGGCGGACACGATCTGTCGGGCGGCGAGTGGCAGCGCCTCGCGCTCGCGCGCATCATGTACCGCGACGCCGACATCTGGATTCTCGACGAGCCGACGTCGTCACTCGACCCGGAAGCCGAGGCCGCGATCTTCGCCGAGCTCAAAGACAACCTGAAAGGCCGCATCGGCATCGTGATCTCGCACCGGTTCTCGACCGTGCGCATCGCCGATCGGATCGCCGTGATCGCCGACGGCCGCGTGAAGGAAATCGGCACGCACAGCGAGCTGCTGCGCGCCGGCGGGCGATATGCGGAGCTGTTTGAGCTCCAGGCCGCAGGATACAGGTAGATCAACTTAGAACTTAGAACTTCAAACTTAGAACTTCGGAATGACCGCGTGATCCTCTGAAGTTCTAAGTTTTGAGTTCTAAGTTTTAAGTTTTCCCCGCGGCCCTGTCTGCGCCCTATACTCCGCCGGATCCACGACCGCGTCGATCACGACCGGCCGGTCGATGCCGGCCGACTGCCCGAGGGCCGCGTCCAGTTGTTCCATCGTCTCGACCCGGCGCGACCACGCGCCGAAAGCCGCGGCGGCCGCGGCGAAGTCCACCTGGCTGTGGCGGACGCCCGTGGTCGGGTAGCCGCGGCGCTGCTGCGCGGCGTCGATCAGGCTCAGGCTGCTGTCGTTGTAAACGACCGTTGTGAAGTGCAGGCGCTCGCGCACGCAGGTTTCGATCTCGGCGATCGTCATGCCGAACCCGCCGTCGCCAATGGTGCAGAGAATCGGCCGCTTGGGGTACTGCAGTCGCGCGGCCATCGCCGCCGGCAGGCTGTAGCTCATCGCCGACAGGCCGTTGGATTCGAAGAACGTCTGCGGCTCGTACGACGTCCAGGCCTGCGACGTGACCATCTTCACTGAGCCGACGTCGGTGACGAAGATGGTGTCGCGCGGAAACGACTCGCGCAGCCGGCGCGTCAGCTCGTATCCCGAGAGCCCGCGCGGCACGGCGGTGGGCCGCAGCACGGCTTCGAGCTCGCGCCTGAACGTCGCGCGATCGCCGGCGGTCCATTCGATCGCCCGCGCGCCCAGCCGCGTCGCCAGCACGGCGAGCGCGGTGCTCAGATCTCCAACGGCTTCAGCACGTGGGCGGAAATCGTCTTTCGCGATCGACACCGGGCCGACGGAGACCATCGGCATCGTGTGATGCCACACCTTGTCGGACTCCACCGGGTCGAATCCAACGCCGATGAGCAGATCCGCGCGGCCGAGCCAGTCCACGACGACGGCGTCCGCGGACACGCCGGCGCAGACGCCGTAGAACAGCGGGTGGTCCTCGGACACGAGGCCCTTGGCCTTGGGCGTGACGAATACCGGCGCGCCCAGCGCGTCGACGAACGCACGCACCGCGCGCGCCTCCGCGTGCGGGTTGACGTCGATGCCGAGCACGACAACGGGCCGGCGAGCGCGCGCGATCTCGGTGGCGACGCGATCGAGATCCGCGGGCGGCGCGGGCGTGAAGGATCGTTCCGCGATCGGTGCGGCCGGCGTGTCGGCGTCCGGCGTTCGCGCGACGTCACTCGGCACGGCGATGTGCACCGGGCCCATGCGCGGCTCGAGGCTGACCGCGATCGCGTGCCGCACCTTCGCGGCCGTGTCGTGCCCGTCGAGCGTCAGCGCGAGCTTGGTGAACGGGCGGTACACCGCGTTCAGATCGAGATCCTGGTGCGTGGCGATGCGGCTGTTGGCGCGGGCGAGCGTCGCCGTGATCGCGATCACGGGCGAGCGATCGAGATACGCGTTGGCGACGCCGAGCGCCATGTTCATCGCGCCGGGTCCGAGCGTCGCGACGCAGACACCCGGGCGCCGCTGGATTTGCCCGGTGACGTCGGCCATGAACGCCGCGCCGGCTTCGTGGCGCGTGAGGAGAAAGTCGATGCCTTCGCGCCGGGCGGCGTCGATGAAGTCGAGCACTTCACCGCCCGGCAGTCCGAACATCCGCGTGATGCCGGCCTCACGCAGCGTGCGGGCCAGCACTGCGGCGCAGGTCGGCGTGCTCATTCGTGACTGCGGATGAAGACGTTGTCCGCGCCGCGCGTCTTCACCAGCGCGTCGATGATCTGCTGCATTTTGTCGCGGCGCTCGATGATCGTCTTTTCCCCGCCGCGGACGAGCCACTTGCCGAGCGCCGCGTGCAGCGTCGGCTCGTCGAGCGCGCGCATGCGCGCCCAGAGATCCGGATCGATGTGCGTCATCTCGTGGATCATCTTCGTGCCGCCCGTGAACGCGCGCGTGTGGTCGATGAGGATGAGATTCCACGACGGATCGACGAGCCAGTTCCCGAGATTCGGATCGAGATTGTTGATGAGGTTGTCGAACATCTTCGCCTGCGCGATTTGCTTCGCCCACGCGGCGGCGTAGATCGGCGGTGCCTCCGGCGCGCCCTTCCCGCCGAGCTCCTTGAAGCTTTTCGTCGGGGACGCCCACATGACGGCCGCGCCCTTGTCGCCCTTGTACTCCCGCTCGACCGTCGGCGGCACCATGTTGAGCTGCAGCAGCTTGTCGAGCTCGTACGCGGCGATCTCCGACAGGTAGCTCTCCCAGAACCCGGAGTACCGCGCCGGGGGAATCGCTTTGAACGCCAGGTAGGGCACGGGGCCGCCCGGCGGCAGCGTCGCCTTCTTCGGGTGCGTGACGCCGACCGACAGGTCGTCCATCTTGACGATGGGCGTCGTGCGGAGGAAGTTCTCAATCTCCGCGGCGCGGCCGATCCAGATCTTCGCGTTGGCCGGAGGCGTGGCAGCTTGCTCGGCCTGAAGCGCGAACCCGAGCGTCCAGGCCGCGACCGCGCTGACAGCAAGCAGGTGGGGGAGCCGCAGACGGTGGTCCATGGCGGCCCCTAAGGTATCACTGCCGTTTGAGGACGCGGCGATCGCCTCGGGAGAGCCGCCGCATCATCGCCCGGAGGGTGCCGCCGGGGTCGCGCGCCATCCCCCGCCCGACGCTGCCGAGCAGATGTGCCGCCTGCGCCGCGTTGCCGCCCGTGCGCGCGAGCGCCTCCTCGATGGCCATGCGCTCGAGCGAGGCGATCTCGCGCTGAAGATTCATCGTCCCACCCGCGATTTTCCGCGCGACCGCCGATCGATCCGCCGCGGGCGCCGGGCCCCGCCGCGCGCCGCCAGCGAGGACGCGCCTGGGTAGATCCGACGGCAGGACCACGTGCCCGGCGCGCTTGTACACGAGCGTTTCGTAGACCACGTTGCGAAGCTCGCGGATGTTGCCCGGCCACGGATACGCCGCGAGCGCGCGCAGAGCGTCGGCGCGAATCTCGGTGCCGGCCGCGCGGCCGTGCTCGCGCGTGAAGCGCTGCACGAAGTGCGCGGCCAGATCCGGCAGATCCTCGAGCCGCTCGCGCAGCGGCGCGAGGTGCACCGTGACGATCGCGAGCCGCTCGTAGAGATCCGCGCCGAAGCGGCCGTCTTCGATGAGCGGCCCGAGATCGCAGTTGGTCGCCGCGAGCAGCCGGAAGTCGACCTCGTGCCAGATGTTCTCGCCAAGCCGGCTCACCACGCGATCGTCGAGCACCCGGAGCAGCTTCGTCTGCGTTTCGAGCGGGGTGTCGTCGATCTCGTCGAGCAGCACGGTGCCGCCTTCGGCGGCCATCAACTGCCCGTCGTAGCGCTGCACGGCGCCGGAAAACGCGCCGCGCGCGTAGCCGAACAGCTCCGCTTCCATGAGCTCGTTGGGAATCGCCGCGCAGTTGATCGGCACGAACGGCTTCGCGTGGCGCGGCGACCAGGCGTGCGTCAGCCGCGCCATCACTTCCTTGCCCGTGCCCGTCTCGCCCGTGAAGAGCACCGGCATCGACGTCGGCGCCACGCGCGCCACCTGCTCGACGACGCGCCGCGCGGCCGCGCTCTTGAGCGCGAGCGTGGACTCGCGCGGTGCAACCGGCAGGGGCACGGCCAGCTCGCCAAGACGCGCGACCAGATCCTCGGCGGCCCGCGGATCCTGCAGCGAGATCACGTCGTACGCCCCGCGGGCGATCGCCTCCATGCGCTGGCCATCGTCCGGCGCCGCCTGACACAGCCAGATCCAGTCGCCGGCGCCCGGCCCGGGTGAGGGCAGCCGCTTGCCGGTCGTGGTGCAGTGCACGACGGCAATCGGCCGCGCGTCGCCCGGCCGCGCGGTCTCGAATCCCGCCGCCCGGAGCGCCGACAGAACCGCCGGCGGGGCCGCCGAGCCGTGCCATTCGACGAGGGTCATGGACGTTATTTAATCACTGTCATGACATGAATTGAATAACGATCTGGCAGGCCGGCGCGCGAAAACCGGCCAAATTCCGCGGGCCGGGCCCGGCTCGCCCTATGCACCTTCTGCCCGCGGAGGCGGACATGACGATGTTTGGGTGGGCGCTCGCCGTCGTGGGTGTGGCGAGCTTGGTGACGTGGTTGGGCCTGTGGTCGATTCGCGAGACGCAGGCCGGGCTGGTGGTGAAACGCTTCGGACCGCCGCTGCCGTCGGGCCGGATCATCGCGCTCAACGGCGAAGCGGGGTATCAAGCGCGCCTGCTGGCGCCGGGCTGGCACTTCCCGCTCTGGCGCTGGCAGTTCAAGGTGATCAAGGTGCCGGTGACGATCGTGCGGCCCGGTGAGATCGCGCTGGTCATGGCCGCGGACGGTGAGGCGATTCCCGCCGAGCGCGTGCTCGGACGCGCCGTCGCGTGCGACAACTACCAGGACGCGGAGGCGTTCCTGCGCAACCACGGCGAGCGCGGCCGCCAGATCGCGTTTCTGACCGCGGGCACGTATCGCATCAACCCGGCGCTGTTCGAGGTCGTCACGCCGGCGAACGCGTCGCGCGTCGACATGGCGCCGGACGATCTGCACGTCTACGAGGTCTCGCCCGATCGCGTCGGCATCGTCACGATGCTCGACGGCCGGCCGATTCCGGCGGGCGATCTGGCGGGACCGGTGGTGACGGGTCACGACAGCTTCCAGCGCGGCCAGACGTTCATCGACGCGCTCGGCTGCCGCGGCTTGCAGGAGGAGGTGCTGCTGTCTGGCTCGTGGAACCTGAACCCGTGGCTCGTGCGCGTGGAGCCGGTCGCGCTGACGGAAATCCCGATCGGCTACGTCGGCGTCGTCGTGAGCTACGTGGGCAAGGAACACCTCGACGTCTCGGGCGAAGGCTTCCGTCACGGCGACCTCGTCGAGCGCGGCCGCAAGGGCGTGTGGGTCGAGCCCCTGCTGCCGGGCAAGCACCCGATCAACACGCGGGTGATGAAGGTCGAGCTCGTGCCGACGACGAACATCGTGCTGAACTGGGCGAACCGGACGGAGGCGCACCAGTACGACGAGCGGTTGTCGTCGATCCTCGTGCGGTCGAAGGACGGGTTCTCGTTCAGTCTCGACGTCGCGCAGATCATCCACATCGGCATGAAGAACGCGCCGCGGGTGATCTCACGCGTGGGCTCGATGCAGAACCTGGTGGATCACGTGCTGCAGCCGACGGTGGGCAACTACTTCAGGAACTCCGCGCAGCAGGTCACGGTGCTCGAGTTCCTGTCGGCGCGCTCGGACCGTCAGAAGGAGGCGTTCGAGAACATCCGCAAGGCGATCGAGGCGTATGACGTCGAGTGTATCGACACGCTCATCGGCGACATCGTTCCGCCGCAGGACCTGATGAAGACGCAGACGGACCGCAAGATCGCGGCCGAGCTCGAGCGGACGTACGACGCGCAGCGCGAGGCGCAGGTGAAGCGCCAGGCGCTCGAGCGCGAGACCGCCGTGGCGAATCTGCAGAACGACGTCGTGCGCTCGGAGCAGATGGTCCGCATCGCGCAGCAGAACGCGGTGGCGGTGGCCGAGTCCGCGAAGGGCGAAGCCAACGCGACGCGCCTTCGGGCGGAAGCGCAGGGCGCCGCCGCGCGGCTCACCGGCGAAGGCGAGGCCGCGTCGATTCGCGCGGTCGGATCGGCGAAGGCCGACGCGTATCGTCAGGGCATCGAGGCGGTCGGGGCGAACGGCTACACGGCGATGCAGCTCGCGTCGATCCTCGGCGAGAACCACGTGAAGCTGGTGCCCGATGTCGCGGTCAGCGGCGACGGCGCCGGCGGCATCGCGACGGCGATGGTCGCGCGCATTCTCGCGTCGGAGAAGAACGGCGACGCGGGTGCGCGGTAAGTGAGAAACAGGCAGGCGGGCGGGCGTCTCGTGGCGCCCGCCCGTCACCACGCTACCGGCCGCCGCAGCTCGTCGAGGCCGATGACGAGCCGGCGGTCGGCGGGCACGTTGGCGGGCACGCCGCCGGCGTAGCGAGCGTAGGCCGGCAGAAACCGGCGCACGTAGTCCTCGATGGCCGCGCGGCTGAGCGCCGGCTTGCCCTGCGCCGCCATCCGCTCTTCGGCTTCGATGCGCCACTTCACGACGAAGTTCGGATCCACCGCGCGCAGCGCCACGAACGCATCGAGAAACCGATACCACTCCGCGTAGCGCGAGAGCACCCGGTTCGGCTCCTTGAAGTACGCGTCGTCGATCGTGGACTCGGCGACGGGCGAGAACCCGAACATCCAGCCCTCGACGAAGACGAGATCGAGCGGGCTCGCGACGTTGCGCCATTGCGCGTCGGGCGCGCGATCGCCGCGGCCGCCGTGCGCGGACTTGTCGTAGACGGGCACGTGCGCGACGCGCTCGGTCGCGTCCGGCCCGAGTCCCGCAAGCGCGGTGAGCGTGGAGACGCCCAGCTCGATGTCATGCGTGCCGGGATAGCCGCGATGCTCGAGGTACGGATTGCCCGGGTGCGCCTCGGCCAGCGCGAGCTGCTCCTGCCGGGTCAGATAGAAGTCGTCGATCGACACGCCGGTGCCGCGCAGTCCGGCTTCGGACAGCAGCGCCAGGACGTGCGACACGAGCGTCGTCTTGCCGCCGCCTTGCGGCGCCTGCATGCCGACGAACACCGGACGCCGGGCCGACGAGCGCGCCTGCGCGACCGCGAACAGCAACACCGGCACGTACAGGTGATGGATGCGGCGGGGCAGATCGGCCGCGCCGGCGAGGTCCTGCCCGAGCCTCTCGGCGGCCGTGCGCCACAAATCCCAGTCGATCGGCCCGAGAGCTTCGAGTGTGCGAAAAGCGGGTCCGGAGGCAGCGAAGGTCTTGAAGTCGTGGTCGGTCACGTCACTGATACTTGAACACACGCGTGCCGATCCAGCCAAGCACCAGCGCGCCGGCCGCGAGCGCGACGACGTGAGGCACGGCGACTCGCGCCGGGTCGCCGAAGCTCACCAGCTTGTGCAGCGCGCCCATCGTCCATCCGGTCGGTATCGCCAGCGACAGCTTCTGCATCCACGGCGGCGTGATTTCGATCGGCCACCAGCACCCGCCCAGCGCGGCGAGCACTTGCGTGGACAGAACGCCGAGTCCGGTCGTCTGCGCCGTGGTGCGCGTCACGCTCGCGACCACGATCGCGAGCCCCGCGGCAAACGCGGCCCACCCGGTCATGACGACGAGCACCATCGGCAGCGCCGATCCCCAGTTCATCTTGAACAGCACGGTGCCGGCGATCATCGCAAACACGATCTGCACCAGGCCGAGCGCCATGCGTGCGCCCCACTTGCCGAGCACCACCGATGCGCGCGAAATCGGCGTCGAGGCCAGGCGCTTCAACAGGCCCTGCTCGCGTTCGACGACGAGCGTGACGGCGCCGCTCGTGAGCAGCACGAGCATCGTGAACATGACCATCGTGCCCGGCACCGCCTGTTCGAAGCCGAGCGGCGGCAAGGCGCGCTTGCCGGCCGAGGTCACCGAGAGCGAGAGGCTCCGCGGCATGGCCGCGAGCGCAGCGAACGAAGCAGCGTCCGCGGTCTGGCCATTCATCCTCACGACGGCCAGGTCAGCCACCACTTCGTACAGCGCGCGCGCGATGCGGACCTGATCGTAGTCGCCGCCGAGCGGGTCGCTGCTGTGCTCGAAGGTCAGGGTCTGCTGCTGTCCGGCCAGCGCCGCGGCGGTGAACGTCGCGTGCGGCGCGGGCGGATCGGGAATCGTGAGACGGCGCGCGATCTTCGCGAACGCCTCATCGGTGGCGGGCCGGACGACGTCGTACTGCTGGGCGTCGAGCCGGCGCATGAACTCGTCGAGGAGAAACCCGCCGTTCGCGCCGCCGCGCACGGCCAGCGGCGTGCGCCGGTCGCCCGTCGGGCCAAAGCCGCCGGTGACGGTGCCGATGAAGTAAAAGAACACGATCGGCATCAGGAACGTCCAGAGGATCGTCTCGCGGCGTCGCATGAGGTACGCGACGTCCTTCGTGGCGACGAACCAGGCGCCGCGGAGCAGGCTCATCCGTTCACCGCAAAGGCGCCGCGGAGACGGCGCGCGGCGATCCACAAGGCGAGCGCGGCCGGCGCGCCGATCGCGATCGCCGCAATGGCCAGCGCCGCCGGATCGGGATGGCCGAACAGGATCTCCTTCATGTTCGCGACGCCGAGGCCGTTCGGCGTCCAGCGGCCGATACGCGCCATCCACGCCGGCATGACCTCGAACGGGAAGAACGATCCGCCGATCATGATCAGCGGAAATACGATCATCGATGACAGGAACTGCCCGCCGCGCGTGCTCGAGGCGAACACCTGGATGAGGACGAGAAACGAGAAGAGCGCGCCGCCCGCGTAGGCGGCCCAGATGAGCGCCGCCGGCGCGCGAGCGATCGGCACGTCGAACATCGTCACGCCCAGCACGAGCGCGACGATCACCGCGAGCACCATGATCACGACGCTCGCGGCGAGCTTGCCCAGCAGGAACGCCGCCACGCGCTGCGGCGTCGACAGCACGCGACGCAAGGTACCGCCGGTCTTCTCGATCCAGATGTCGATGCTCATGCCCTGCGCGGTGAACATCAGCGACATGAACAGCAGGCCGGGGAAGAACAGCGCCCAGAAGTTCAGTTGTGGTTCCTGCGGCGCCTTCCTAGCCTCGAGCGCGAGCACCGGCGGGAATAGCGTCGCTTCCACCGTACGCAGGCGATCGTTGAATGCGCGGCTCACCGCGGCGATGCCCTCGCTGGACGGCCGAGTGCCGCTGCCGATCGAATCCGCGATCTCGCGCAGCTGCACGCCAAAGATCCGCTGCACGTAGAAGACGGCTTCGACGAGCATCTTCAAGCCTTCTTCGATGATGACGGGCAGGATGCGCTCGGCGGGATTCTTCACGAGCGCGAGCGTCGCCGGCTGCTCGCGCAGGACGCTGTCCTGAAAGCCTTTCGGGATCGTGAGGAGCGCGGTGCCGTCGCCCTTGTCGATTCTGGCGCGGCCAACATCCGCGGTGACCAGCTCGACGTCGAGGAACTCGGCGAGCCGGCCCTGCCGGCTGCCGCCGATCATCAGCTGGCTCACGAGCGACTGATCCTCGTCGACGACCATGAGATGGGCCTTGGGGACGGGGCCGTTGCCGCCATTGATGAGGCTCATCAAGCCGCCGATCACGATCGGCAGGCCGAGCCACATCAGCAGCGCCGCGGGATCGGTCACGCGCCGACGCAAGTCCTTGATCGCGGACGTGAGCACGAAGCGCACGGCTACTCCCGCAGCTCCCGGCCGGTGAGCTTGATGAACAAACTTTCGAGACTCGGTTGACTGAGCGACGTTTCCTGCAGCTCGCCGCCGGCGGCGTCGATCGCGCTGAAGATCGCGGGAAGCCGCCGCGTCGCGCCCTCGACGGCAAGCCGCAGCGTGCGCTCGTCGGCCGACACGACGTCGATGCCGCCTGCTTGTTCGAGCGCGCGCCGCGTGGCCTGCGGATCGAAGCGTCCCGTCAGCCGCAGCACGTCCTTCTCGCCCATGAGCTTGCGCAGCTCCTCGAGCGTGCCCATCGAGAGGAGTTTGCCGTGATCGATGATCGCGATGCGCGTGCAGAGGTCCTGCGCTTCTTCCATGTAGTGCGTCGTGTAGAGAACGCACGTGCCCGCCGCGACTTCCTCGCGCACGAGCTCGAGCAGCCGGACGCGACTCTGCGGATCGACACCGACTGTCGGCTCGTCGAGCAGCAGCACCTTCGGTTTGTGCACGACGCCGCAGCCGAAGTTCAGCCGGCGCTTCATGCCGCCGCTGAATCGCTTGACGGGCTCGCGCGCGCGATCGCCCAGGCCGGTCCGCTCGAGCACCTCGAGCACGCGCGTCCTCAGCCGGTCGCCGCTCAAGCCGTACGCCGCGCCCCAGTACGCGAGGTTCTCGCGCGCGGACAGATCCTCGTAGAGCGCCAGATCCTGCGGCACCACGCCGAGCTCGCTCCGCGCCGCGCGGCTGTCGGTGACGACGTCGTGCCCGAGCACGGTGATGCGGCCCGAGGTCGGCGTCAGGAGTCCCGAGATGCACCCAATCGTCGTCGACTTGCCGGCGCCGTTGGGTCCAAGCAGGCCGAAGACTTCGCCGGTCTTCGCCGTGAAGCTGACGTCGTTGACCGCGATGAGATCGCCGTAGCGCTTGCCGAGCTGGGAGACGGTAATCATGTGGGCCGCGGCCGCCTATTCTGGCACGGCCGCCGCGGCGACTGCGTTACTCTCACCGCATGACTCGACGGGAATTTGCGCGGGGGCTGGCCGGGGCCGTGGGCGCGGCGTGGACGCACGGACGTTGGGATCTGCTGGCGGGGCAGGCCCGGGTGGGCGTCAACGGCGATCGTCTCAACACTCATCTCGCCGAGCTGTCCGCCTTCGGGAAAAACCCGTACGGCGGCGTGACGCGCCTGGCCTACAGCGCCGCGGATCGCCTGGGGCGCGAGTACGTGACGGGGTTGATGCGCGCCGCAGGCCTCGAGGTGCGCGTCGATGCTGCGGGCAACATTCTCGGCCGGCGCGCCGGCACCGATCCGTCGCGCATGCCGTTGCTGTTTGGATCGCACATCGACTCGGTGCCCGACGGCGGCAACTACGACGGCGACGTCGGATCGCTCGCGGCGATCGAGGTCGCGCAGACGATCGCGGAGCGCAGTATCCGGCTGCGGCATCCGATCGAAGTCGTCGTGTTTCAGAACGAAGAAGGCGGCACCGTGGGCAGCCGCGCGATGGCGGGGCAGCTCGAACCGGCGGCCCTCACGCTCACGGCGCGCAGCGGCAGGGTGACGCGCGACGGCATCGCGTTCATCGGCGGCGATCCCGACAAGCTCGACTCCGCCGTGCGCAAGCGCGGCGACATCGCCGCGTACGTCGAGTTGCACATCGAGCAGGGCGGGACGCTCGAGGAGAAGAAGATCGACATCGGCGTCGTGTTGGGCATTGTCGGCATCGGCTGGTGGGACGTGACGGTCGAAGGCTTCGCGAATCACGCGGGGACGACACCGATGGACAAGCGGCAGGACGCGCTGCTGGCGGCGGCGCGCTTCATCGAGATGGTCAACCGCGTCGTGACGAGCGAGCCCGGGCGGCAGGTCGGCACCGTCGGGCGCATCCAGGCGCTGCCGGGCGCGCCCAACGTGATTCCCGGCAACGTCGTGTGCAGCCTCGAGCTGCGCGATCTCGATCCGCTCAAGATCGAACGCCTATACCAGCGCGTAAGAGAAGAAGCGCAGCGCATCGCGACGGCCAGCAAGACGACGATCTCGTTCGCCGAGACGCATCGCAGCGTGCCGGCGCTGACCGATCCGCGCGTTCAGGCGCTCATCGAGAACGCCGCCCTCGATCGCGGGCTCACGAGCACGCGGCTGCCGAGCGGCGCCGGTCACGACGCGCAGTACGTCGCGCAGATCGCGCCCGCCGGGATGATCTTCGTGCCGAGCGTCGGCGGCATCAGCCACTCGCCGAAGGAGTTCACGAAGCCTCAGGACATCGTCAACGGGGCCAACGTCCTGCTCGACACGATTCAGCGGCTGGACGCCGCCGACTGGACGTAGGACGCGAGACCGGCGCTACGACTTGTCCTTCGCGCCCTTGCTCGTGAGGAACTTCACGATCTTGTCGCGCTGATCGGTCTTGCCCTTGTAGGTGTTCGTCTGCGCGAGCGACAGCGGCGTGTCGCCGCTCGCCGTCTTCGCGTTGACGTCGGCCTTCCGCTCGACGAGCAGCTTGACCATCGACTCGGTGGACGAGGCCGCCGCGGCGTGGAGCGCGGTGCGGCCGTTCTTGTCCTTCGAGGTGATGTCCGCGCCGGAGTTGAGCAGCACGTGGACGCCTTCGGTACAGTCGGTCGCGGCCGCGGCGATGAGCAGCGGCGTCCCGTCCGCGTCCCTCACGTAGGTCGGATCGACGTTCTTGTTGCTGGCCGACGACATGGCCGTCTGCGCGTCGACCGCGCCGGTCGGCGAGCCCGTGAACATCGCGCGCAGATCGTCGACGCGACATTTCTGCACGGCTTTCATGGCGTCCGCGAACTCGATCTTCCCGCTCTGCGCGCGAACCGAACCGATCCCGGCAAACGTAACAGCGACTATGAGTGCGAACCCAACTCTCTTGAACATCGTCGTCTCCGCGAAGGATTCGACGGCACATCTGGCATCCCGTTGAGTCTAGCGACACTTGGCGCACGGCGCGATGCCAACAGGGAGTACCCGCCCGAGTCGATAAGATAGAGAAATGACCATCCGCCCGGGCCTGGTCCCCGTCGTGATGCTCGCCGCGCTCGTCGCGGCCGCGTCATGCGGTTCCTCGCCGTCCGCTGGGCCATCGCCCACGCCGACGCCGACACCGTCGAGCTTCGTCGCGACCGGCCGTGCCGTGGACGCGCTCACGCAGGCGGGCTACGGCGGCCTCACGATCTCCGGCGACGGGCTGCAGACGTCGGCGACCGACGTCAGCGGCGCGTTCACGATCTCCGCCAGCGCTCCGGCGACCGATCCGCGTCTCGTCGTCTTCACCGGGCCTGGCATCGTCGAGCGGCGCACCAACGTGCGGGTGCCGGGTGCCGCGATTTCGGTGTCGCTGATCTCGTCGGGCTTCGACCTCAACGCGTTCAACCAGATGTTCCGGTCCTCGTCGTCGCTGTTGCGCTGGACGACGGCGCCGCCGCTCTTGATCGAAACGCGCGCGCTGCAGTTCACCACCGTCGGCGCACCGGATCAGGTCGCGTTGAGCGATCAGATGACGGACGGCGAAGTGGCGCAGCTCGCCGACGATCTGACGTGGGCGCTGCCGCAGATGACGGGCGGCACTTTTCCGGCGTTTGCCTCCGTCAGCCGCCAGACATCGGCCGAGGGCGCGACGGTGCACATCCTCAATGCCGGCGTCATCACGGTCACGCGCGTCGTCGGGCTCAATGCGACCGCGGGTTTCTGGGGTTACAGCCGCTGGCTGTTCCAGCCGGACGGCACGGTGACGGGCGGGATGATCACGCTCGATCGCGACTTCGAGCGCAGCAGCAGCCCATTCCGCCGATCGTTGCGATCGCACGAGCTCGGGCACGCGCTCGGCTACAACCACGTCTCGTCGCGGCCGTCGGTGATGAACCCCGCCGCGACCATCGAGCCCAACACGTTCGATCTCGACGCGTGCCGCATCGCGTTCGCGCGCGCGCCCGGCAACCGGCCGCCCGACGCGGATCCGTCGAACGCGTCGCTCAATCGAGTCGGCGCAGCGATCTGGAGCGCGCCGATACGGTGAAGAGATCAACTTAGAACTTAAAACTTAGAACTTAAAACTTAGAACTTAGAACTGGGGGAGGACCCGCGTGATGCTCTGCAGTTCTGAGTTCGAAGTTCTAAGTTCTAAGTTCTAAGTTCTAAGTTGATCCGCTGCCTACTGCCAAACCGTCTTGACCGGGGCGGTGAGCAGCGACTTAATCGTGGGCGGTTCGACTTTCTTGTTCAACGTCACTTGCTGGATCGTCCAGACCGGCGTGCTCGAGTCGAGCTCGCCGAGCACGGCGTCGGCCTCGCCGGGGAATACCCACTTGCAGCTGTAGATCTCCGTGACGCCGTCGACCTCGCGGCGGTTGTCGAGGAGCGGGCGGCACAGCGTGCCGTCGGTGAGCTCGAAGAGCCACGCGCGGTTGCGTGCGCCATTGATGTCGGCCGGCGACGCTGGCGAGCCCGTCGCGAGCACGAGCGTGCCGCTCGACGGTTTGCGCGGGTCGACGTCGCAGAGCATGTGGCCGCTCTTCGCGGTCGCGAAACACGGGTCGTAGGTGGTGGTCTCCGCGGTGCAGCGGAACACGTCGGTGCGATACGCGGCGGCCAGCGACGTCTGGCACTCGCCCGGTTTGCCGTGCTCGGGAAGCGTCGGCGGCGGGGCATACTGCACGACGCGGGTTGCCGGCTGAGCCGGGCCGACACCTGAAGCCGCAAACGCACACACGGCCAGAGCGACGAGTGCCTTCACTTCATTACCGCCGGACCAGTTCGATCTTCGTCGTCGGGCCGCTCATGCTGAGCTCCGCGCGCCACGGGTAGTCCCAGTCGCCGGTCTGCACGAGCGGCACGGCCTTGCCGTCCTGGCGGAGCTCGTATTGCGCGTTCAGCGGGAACGACAGCCGGACGCCGGTCGTGTGCGCGTTGTTCGTGCGGTTCTCGAGAGTCGCGCTGATCTTCGCGAGCGCCTTGTCCATCGCGATCGACTGATCGGCCGCGAAGCCGTCGCGCTCGAGCTCGAGCTTGAACCGGCTCACGTCCTCGGGGAAGGGGAGCCGCGTGTCGGGGACGACGATCGCGAGCCGGCGGCGGAGACCATCGCGCGGATTGATCGTGAGCGCGCTCGCGGACTCCGTCATCGTCCCGCCGTACACGAACCAGCCGAACGTCGGATCTTTCGTGACGACGGTGGCGGCCATGCGAAGCGCGCCGCCGTAGCCGAGGTCGATCTCGCCGTCGTAGTGCCACGGCCCGCGCGGCTCGGTGACGCCGCCCGGGAAGCTCGACCCCATCCACGCGTTGCCCGTCTTCGTCGAGGTGAACTGCCAGCCGGACGCGCCGTCGTTCTCCGGACCCGGGAACCAGAAGCCGTAGTTGCTCGCCGCCGGTCCGGTGTTCATCAGCGCCCACGAGCTGAGATACGACGCGTAGCCCAGCTGCAGCCAGCCGAATGGGTCGGGCGCAAAGTTCTCGGCGTAGTCGAGCACGCCCCAGCCGCCCATCGCGGCCATGTAGCTCATGCCGGCGTCGCTGCCGAGCGTGTAGTACGCCGGGTTGAGCCAGCCGCGGACGACGAGGCCGGAGGCGAGCTGGCGATCCATGAACGCGCGCGAGTCCTCGCGCTTGACCGACGGATGCGAGTACCACTTCTTGAGCTTGAGATCGAACCAGAGGTTCTGATCGGGCTGCATGTCGTGCGTCGCGCCGTACTTCGCGAACGCGTAGGTCGACTCGAACGCCGTGCGATCGAACGCGTACTCGGATCGGAACGGATACTGATCGTCGTAGACGAAGTACTTCGTCTTGATCTCCCACTGATTCCGCAGCCACTTCGCCTGGTCGGGGAAGCCCTCGCGCTCGAGCGCCGCGATGACGTCGAGCACGACGAGCTCGTTGTAGAGGCCCCACTTGTACGTCTCGTAGTACGACGGGTAGATCTCGTACGGGTACGTGTAGAACGCGCGCGCCGTCTCCCACGCGCGGTTGAGGTAGCCGGGCGCATCCAGATACGTCGAGAGCTCCGGGTAGAGCTTCGCGATCTGGTACATGTGGAAATACAGCATGACCACGTGCGGGTAGTCGTACGATCGCCACACGTGCTCCTTGTCCAGATCGCGGAGCGCCGTCGCGCCGCTGGCCAGATGCTCTGCGTAGTCCTTGCGCCGGCCCGGATCGCGATTCACGAACCAGTTCGGCGTGCCGTACACGCCGTACGGATACGGCCGCTCATCGTCTTTCCGCTGTAGCCCGCCCCAGACGAAATTCTTGATGTAGTACTCGAGCGACGCGATCTCCGCCTTGTCCGGGAACGTGACGTTCTTCTCCGCGATGTAGGGTGCCTTGGACAGCCCCGGGTCGTCGCACGTCAGCGCGTACACCATGCGATCGAGAAAGATGTCCGGATCGTCGATCGTGCGCGTCACCTTCGCACGCATGTCGTAGATACCGTACACGCCGTTCCACCACTTCGACGGATCCTTGATCTGCTGTTTGTTGACGATGAAGGCGGCGCGCTTCTTGATGAGCGTCTCCATCGGCTCGGTGACGAAGAACTCGAGGTAGGTCTTGCGGCCCTCGTCATGCGTGATCGTCAGCATGTTCTCGCCGAGCTTCTTGAACGTGACCTCGTACACGCGCGTGTCGGCCGACGCCGGCACTTGCGGCGCGGCGAGCGGCGCGATCGTCGTCTCGGCCGGAAACTCGGCGGTCACCGACTGGATCCGTGCCTTCGTGTGAAGCGAGAAGCGCGCGTTGAGGTTGGACGGTACCGTCATGCCGGGCACGACGCGCACGTCGAAGAGGCCCGCCTGGTAGATCAGGTCGCGCAGCTCCTCGTAGCTGGACGCCCACTGCATGCGGAATCCGTACGACGCTTTCTTGCCCGGCGCGAGGTCGAGCGTAGTGTTCGGCTGCCGCCACGTGCCGCGCGGCTCTGCCGCCGCGACTTTCGCGGAGTGCACGTACCACGGTGCCGCCGCCGCGGCCCCCGCCCCCGCCGGTGTACTCGAGCTTCGTGCCCGGCCGCATCGTGACCAGCAGGAACGGCGGCGCGCCCGACGCGCGCACGTAGTAGAAGAACGACCCGGCGCCCGACACGAACTGGTGCTTCAGGAAGCCGCGCTCGAAGATGTCCGCCGGCGTTGCGCCCGTCGGGCCCTGCACGGGGATCGAGATCCCGAGATCACCGACGTGCACCGGCTGGCCCGCCGCTTCCAGATCGACCGTCCAGTCGAGCACGCGCCCGTCGGTCGTGTACGTCTCGACGACCTTGAGCGGACCCGCGGTTGACGCGTAGCTGACGGCGCTCGCGTCCGCGGCTGCCGGCGTCCGCGATCCGCGCGTGTAGCTCGTCCACTCGGTGCGTTCGCCGACGCGGTAGCTCAACGTCAGCCCGAGCGTCGCGGCCGGTGCGCCCTGGCCGCCTCGCCCTCCGCGTCCACCGGTCGTCGCGGGCGTCGTCAGCGTGGCGCCAAACGGATCCTGCGCGTTGGCCAGGCTCGAGATGCCGCGATCGTCGTACGCAAACTTGAAATCGCCCTTGGTGATTGTCGCGGGCGGTGCGGTTTGCGCCAGCGGCGGAGGCGATCCTTGTCGTCCGGCGATCGTCGGGACGAACACGGCGAGCGCGAGTGCACACGACGCGGTGACAGCGAGAACGCGCCTGGTCATGCGGAAGGTACCGTCTCCAATCTCGTGCCGAGTACGCCGATCAGAATCACGATGGCGAATCCGAGCGCCAGCAGCAGCAGCCAGATCGACTGCCATTTGAACAGCAGTCCGGCGGATACGATGAGGCCGACGGCGCCGACGCCGGTGAGCAGCGTCAACGCCGACAGACGAATCAGCGCGCCGCACTCCTTGCACGGTTGCACGAGCCTCCCGGTCAGCACCGACGACATCCACCACAGTCGCGACCACTCGTAGCGCGTGAGCGTCACGCTGCAGCTCGGGCATTTGCGCATCGTGCTCATACGGTCCCTCTCGGGTCGAAGAAACACGCGGGCCGGGGCACATGATACGAAAATACCGGGTGCGAGTGAGGGGTGATGGTGCTACACTTCGCCCGCTTCCTCAGATCAAACGCCTCCCCGCACGGTTTCGCGATCGATTTGTCGCGCGCACTCCCTGCCGTTCGACCCTGAAGTTCCCCAGCCACGTCGTTCGTCGTCGTACGTCCGTCAGGCACACGCTGGCGGCCCCCCGTCAGCGTTCGGAGGCACCGAAATGAAGGCACCAAGAACTACGCTCGTAGTGTATCTATCGGCATCGTGTCTTGCTCTCGCCGTCGCCAGCACGGAAGGCCAGCAGCAATTCCACAGTAACGCCCCGACCGAAGCGCTCGCGGGATTCGACAACCTGAGCAACGGCATGGTGACTCAGGCCCAATTCGACCTCGCGCGAGCGACGTTCGAAGAGCGGGAGGGCACTGGCGACGGTCTGGGCCCGATGTACAACGCACAATCCTGTGCCGAGTGTCACCAGAACCCCGTCAGCGGCGCCACCAGCCAGATCACCGAGCTGCGCGCCGGGCACTACGACGCGCGCTCGGACACGTTCACCGATCATCCTGGAGGCTCGTTGATTCACAGCCGGACCACGAACGCTGCGCTGATGGAGCAGCTGCTGCCCGGCAACGAGACCAGGAGTTTCCGGACCTCGCTCAACACGCTCGGCGACGGCTACGTTGAGGCCATCGACGACAACACGCTCCGCGCGATCGCGCAGAACCAGCCGCCAGGCATGCAGGGCGACATCCTGCTCGTCTCGGTGCTGGAGTCGAACGGCCGGAGGCGCATCGGCCGGTTCGGATGGAAGGACCAGCACGCCAGCCTGGTGTCGTTTTCGGCCGACGCGTACCTGAATGAGATGGGCGTGACCAGCCCGCTGGCGCCGACCGAGAACACGTCGAACGGGCGGTCCATCGCCGCGTTCGATCCGGTTCCCGATCCGGAGGACAACGGCGAGGACGTCGCGCTGTTCGCGCAGTTCATGCGCGCGTCGAAGGCGCCGCCGCGTGACACCGCGCTCGCGGCCACTCGCGATGCGCAAGACGGCGAAGACGTGTTCGACGCGATTGGCTGCGCGACCTGCCACGTCAAGTCGATCACGACGGCGCCGACCGGCACGTCGTTCGCCGGCGGAGCATTCGTCGTGCCGGCGGCGCTCGGCAACAAGATCATCCACCCGTTCGGGGATTTTCTGATGCACGACGTCGGCACAGGTGACGGCATCCAGCAAGGCGACCACGACACCCGCAACAAGGTGCGCACGGCGCCGCTCTGGGGCCTGCGCACGCACAACCGATTCATGCACGACGGTGAATCGCTGACGGTGAACGCCGCGATCCTGCGGCACGCCGGCGAAGCTGCGAACGTGATCCAGCGGTACCGCAATCTGTCGGACTTCAGAAAACTGCAGTTGCTGACGTTCCTGGCGTCGCTGTGAAAATGACGCCGGGAGTAGTTTTACGCAAAGCGTAAAACTACTCGGACGCCGGGGGTGGTTTTACGTTTTGCGTAAAACTACTCCCGGCGTCATCTTCTACGGCACGTAGGCGATGCAGTCGATCTCGACGCGCAGGCCCGCGCCGGGCAGCGCGGCCGCCTGAACCGTCGTGCGGGCCGGCCGATGTTCGCCGAACATCCGCGAGTACACGCCGTTCATCTTCTCGAACTCGCGGATATCGATCAGGAACACCCCGCAGCGCAGCACGTACTGCAAGTCCGATCCCGCGGCGACGAGAATCGCGCGCACGTTCTTGAGGACCTGCTCGGTCTGCGTCTCGACGTCCGGGCCGGCCAGCTGACCGGTCGCCGGATCGGTCGCGCCTTGCCCTGAGACGAACACCAGCCGTTCGAAACCCATGCCGGGCGAATACGGACCGGCGGGCCGAGGGAGATTGGAAGCGTGTACGGGTCGATGCGTCGGCATGCCGCGCATTGTAGCTGCTTGCCCGCCGTAGCTCCGGCGGAAGCCGGAGCGAAGGCGGGTCAGGAGGCCTGCGCCACCGGCGTCGACGCCACCGGCCAGCTGCCGGCGGTGCGCGGGATCGGCGTGCCCGTGGAGCGGACGAGTCGATCGTAGGCGCTGACGACCCGCGAGGTGATCGGTCCGGGCGCGCCCGTGCCGATCACGCGGCCGTCCACTGACGCGATCGGGACGATCTCGGCGCCGGTGCCGCACATGAACGCTTCGCGCGCCGTCCACACGTCGTACAGCGTGAAGCGCTGCTCGACGGCCGGGACGCCGAGGTCGGCGGCGATCTCGAGCACCGTCTCGCGCGTGATGCCGCGCAGATTCGTCGACGTCGGCGGCGTGACGAGCCCGCGCTCGGTGCCGAGGAAGACGTTGTCGGCCGTCGCTTCGGCGACGTAGCCGTCGCGATCGAGCATCAGCGCCTCGTCGGCGCCGCGGTCGTTTGCCTCGATCCGGGCCAGCACGTTGTTGAGGTAGTTGAGCGACTTGATGGACGGGCTGAGCGCGTCCGGCGGAATGCGCCGCAACGACGCCGTGACGAGCTTGACGCCCGTGCCCGGCTCGTGCGCGTACATCGACATCTTCGGCTGCGCGATCACGACGACGTCCGCGCGCGCGCAGGATCGCGGGTCGATGCCGAGCGCACCCGCCCCGCGCGTGACGACGAGGCGGATGTAGCCGTCGACGATCTCGTTCAACCGGCAGGTCTCGAGGACGAGGTTGATCATCTCGGCGGGCGAGACCGGAATGCTGAGGCGGATCGCGTGCGCCGAATCGAACAGCCGCTCGATGTGGCGGCTGAGCTTGAACACCCGCCCGTTGTACGCGCGAATGCCCTCGAACACGCCGTCGCCGTAGAGCAGGCCGTGGTCGAAGACGCTGACGGCGGCCTGGTCCGCCGGAACGAACCGACCGCCGACGAATACGATGCCGCTCGCTGCCATGACCTGAGCCTCCCGGGCGGACGCGCCACCCTCACTCCCGATGATTGAGCCCGCCTGCGCGCACGAAAACATCCAATCTGCGAATGGACCGTACCAGGGGCGGCCCGGGAAACCGCAAGAAACTCCCGGATTCGCTAGAATGGACTGGTTTCCGAGGAGGCCGCTGTGAGTGCAGGCGCGCGCGTTCGGCACGACGTGGCGTCGGTGAATGAGCTGTTCGGAGCGCTGCGCGTCGATCCCACCCGCATGCCGCGCACGCGCCCGTTCTACCTGCGGCTCGTCGATCTCGTGGAAAACGGGCTCACGCAGGGCCGGCTCGACGACGGCTTTCAGCTGCCGCCCGAGCGTGACCTCGCGCGCGCGCTGCGGATCAGCCGCACGACCGTCGTGAGCGCCTACCGCGAGCTCGAAGCGCGCGGCCTGGTCCGCGGCTACGTCGGGCGCGGCACGTTCGTGTGCGCGCGGCCCGATCCCGGCAGCGCGCCGTTTGCCTGGCGAGGCAAGGTGTCGGCCGCGGCGCTCCAGTCGAGCCGCACCACCGTGCGCGATCTCGTGCGCGACGCCGCCAACCCGCGCCTGCTCTCGTTCGCCGCCGGGCAGCCCGCGCTCGAGCTCTTTCCGACAAAGGAGTTTCGCGACGCGACCGAGTCGATTCTCTCGCGCGACGGTACGGCGCCGTGGCGCCTCGGCGCGACGGAAGGCGAGCCGCTGTTCCGCGCGGCCATCAGCGAGCGATTCGGCGGCGCGCCCGACAACGTGCTCGTCGTGGCCGGCGCGCAGCAGGGCCTCGATCTGCTCGCGCGCTGCCTCGTCGATCCCGGCGACGCGGTCATCGTCGATCGTCCTGGCTACCTCGGTGCCATCGACAGCTTTCGCAGCGCAGGCGCGCGCCTGGTCGGCTGGGACCTCCTCCGCGCCGACGCGGGCGAGCTCGAGGAACTGCTGCTCCGGTACCGGCCGAAGCTCCTCTATCTCAACCCGACGCATCAGAACCCGACCGGCGTGACGCTGCCGCTGCGCGTGCGCCGCGACGTCCTCGAGCTGGCCGCGCGCTACCGCGTGCCGATCGTCGAAGACGACACCTATCGCGAGCTGTCGCTGGCCTCACCGCCGCCGCCGTCGCTCTACACGCTCGATCACGCGCACAACATCGTCATCCACCTGAACAGCTTCTCGAAGATGCTCGCGCCGGGCCTGCGGCTGGGCTGGATTTCCGCGGTGCCGTCGATCGTCGAGCAGCTCACGATGATCAAGCAGCGGGTCGATCCGCACACGCACAACCTGTCGCAGCTCGTCGTCGCGGAGCTGTTGCGGAACGGCGTGTTCGATCGACACGTCACACGGCTGCGGGCGGAGCACCGGCTGCGGCGGGACGCGCTCGTTCGCGCGCTGCGCCAGCATGTGCCAGCGGGCCAGCTGCGCTTCGCCGTGCCCGACGGCGGGCTGTACCTCTGGTGTCAGCTGGGCCCGGCCGTGAGGGCCGAGGCCGTGCGCGACGCGGCGATGCGCGAGTCCGTCGTCTTTCTCACGGGCGAGCCGTTTTACGTGGATCGCGGCGGCGCGCACGAGCTGCGCCTGTGCTACTCGGCGCAGCCGGCCGATCGCGCCGAGGACGGCGCGAAGGCCCTGGCGCGAGCGATCGTGACCGCCGCGCGCGAGCCCTCGTCGCTCGCGACCGGCGCGTAGCCGTCACGCCGCGCCAATCATCGCAATCGGCTCGCCGATCGTCATCGGCGGCGTGCGCACGACGTAGAGAATCTCTCCCGCGAACGGCGCGACGATCTCTTCAAGAACGCGCCCGTGAAAATCCGTGATGTGGCCGATGGCGGCTTCGGCGGCGACGATCTCGCCGCACGACACCGCCGGGAAGAAGAGACCGGTCTCGTGGGCGCGAAGCACGACGTTCTTCGTGATCCACACCGGCGCGGCGAGCGGTGACGGCCCGTCGTTGCGCATGCCGAGATGGCGCAGCACGCCGGCGACGCCGCGTTCGATCAACGCGATCGCCGTCTCGTCCGTCTGGCCCAGGCCGCCGGCCTCCGTCGTGACCGCCGGCTTGCCGCGCGTGATCGCCGTGTTCGACAAGTACAGCGAGACTGCCGCATCCGTCGGCCGCTCGTCGTCCACGACGATGCGCTCGAGGCCGAAGGCGAGCGCGAGCTCGCGGCTCGCGTCCGCGACGGCCGGATCGCCGCTCGTGATCCAGTACGCGTACGGGCGCAGCTGCTCGTTGCCGTCGCCGCCGTGCAGATCGAGCACGTGCGTCGCGCGCGCGATCACCTCGCGCGTGATGACGTGCGCGAGGCGCTCGGACAGCGTGCCGTCGGCCTTGCCGGGAAACACGCGATTGAGATTCTGGCCATCGATGGGCGAGTAGTAGATCGTGCGGCCGAGGAACGACGGCACGTTGGCCGTGTGAATCATGAGCACGGTACCGCGCAGCGTCTTGGGATCGATCGTGCGGCGCAACCGCTGCAGCGCGAGGATTGGCGCGTACTCCATGCCGTGCACGCCGGCCACCAGCGCGAGCACAGGGCCCGGCGACGTGCCGTGGAGCACGGAAAACGGCACGAAGGAGGCCGGACTGGTGCCGCTGACCGGCACATCGAGCATGCCGGACACGATCGACCCGGGCGGAACGGTCACCGATCCGAACGCGAATGCAGCGGAAGGCGTCATGGCTGCCCGAGCATACTCCCTGGCGAGTTGGTGCGAACGGCAAGAGGCGGTACGATGTGGCGGGTTCAGACGCCGATGTTTGCTGGTCACCTCGCTGTTGCGCTTGGCGCCAAGAAGGTCGAGCCGAAGCTTCCACTGCCGGTTCTGGTCGCCTCGGCATACGCCGCCGATCTGCTCTGGCCGGTGTTTCTGCTCGTGGGGCTCGAAACGGTACGCATCGAGCCTGGCAACACGGCGTTCACGCCGCTCAATTTCGTGAGCTATCCGTGGAGCCACAGCCTCGTGATGAGCGTCGTGTGGGCGGCGATTGCCGGGCATTTCGCGCGCAAAGCGTTCGGCAGCATGCGCGCCGGCCTCGTCGTCAGCGCGCTCGTCGTCAGTCACTGGGTGCTCGACTACTTCATGCACCGTCCCGACCTGCCGTTGTGGCCGTTCGGTCCGCGGGTCGGGCTCGGGCTGTGGGAGTCGGTCTCCGGCACGATTGAAGTGGAAGGCCTGCTGTTTGCCGCCGGCATCGCGATCTATCACCACACGACCAGGGCGCTGGACGCGCAAGGGAAGTGGGGATTCGTCGCGCTCGTGCTGGTGGTGGGCGGCGCGTGGCTCAGCGGCCCGTTCTCGCCTCCACCGCCGAGCGTCGGCGCGCTGACGATCGTCGCGCTCGTCCTCGCCGTCCTCCTGCCGCTCTGGTCCCTGTGGATCGAGCGGCACCGCACCGTCAAACCAACGTAGACGGAACTTTCCCGCCGCTATTGCGTCTTACACAGTAGCCTGCTACTGTGCGGGACACACTACGGGGGTCGGATCCAGATCCGGCCCCCTGGAGAGGCCAATGAACAAGCGCTCGATCGTGGTGACGGGATTGGTGTTGTGGGGCGCGGCGGTCGTGGCGGCGGCGGTGGCGGGGAAGCCCGCGCCGGCGGTCGCGCCCAGCACGAACGCGCTCTCGGCGACCATCCCCGCGGACGGACTCTCGCGCGTCGAGATTTCCGCGGGACAGGGACAGGTGGAGGTCGGCGTGACGCCGGCCGATCAAATCGAAATCGCCGTTGCGGTCGAGAGCGGCGCCACCGGCGTGCGATTGATGGGATCGCCGCGCGGCGACGCCTCCCGCACGACGCTCGACACGTCCGCGCAGGGCCGGACGATGCGCGTGCGCGTGACCGGCGGGATCGGCGACGGCCTGATCGAGCACTGGATCGTCCGGATGCCCGCGCGGCTCGCGGCGGAAGTGACGCTTCGTCGCGGCGCTATCTCGGTGACCGGCGTCGAAGGCGGCGTGCGCGCGAGCGCGGACAGCGGCGTCGGGCAGCAGGAAGGCGCGATCGATGTCGACGTGCCTCGCGGTCCGCTGATGCTCACGCTCGGCGTCGGCGTCGTTCGCGCGCACACCGGCGAGACGCCGCCGGGCGACATCGACGTGCGCTCGCGCGTCGGCCACGCGCGGCTCTCGCTCGATGGCCACGACATCGTCATCACCGATCAGCACGGCGCAGGCGAGCGCGTGCGATTGAAGGGCGACGGCACCGACGGCGTCGTCGCGTCCGTCAGCGTCGGCGACGCGCACGTGGGCGTCCGGTAGGAGCGCATCGTGACTCTTCCCGCGATCGCCGACTGGACCTCGCAGCTTCGCCGCGGCGTGCTCGAGCTCTGCATCCTGCAGCTGCTGCGGCGCGATCCCAGCTACGGCTACGAAATCGTGACACGCCTCGAGGCGCTTGGACCGCTGGCCGCCGGCGAGAACACGGTCTACCCGCTGCTTCGTCGACTGAAGACGGAAGGCCTGCTCGACACGTTCATGCAGGAATCGCCCGCCGGCCCGCCGCGGCAGTACTACCGCCTCACCGCCGACGGCAAGCGGCGCCTGACGACGCTCGAGAAGGAATGGGACGCGATGGTGAACGCGGTCGCGCGCGCGACGCGCATCGGAGTGGAATCATGACGGACACGCATCCTCTCGTCGCACGCTACCTCGCCAAGCTCGACGCCGGACTGCAGGCGCTTCCGGCGGCCGACCGCGCCGAAGTCGTCGGTGAAATCCGCAATCACATCGCCGAGGCCATGTCGTCAGGTCAGCCGGTGGACAAAGTACTCGCGTCGCTCGGGTCCGCCGACGATCTCGCGCGCGGCTACGCCGTGGAGCTGCTGCTCAATCGCCCGCCGGCGGTCAGTCCCGGCATGAACCGCCTGCGTCGCTTCCTGGCGCTGGCCGGGCTCATCGCGATCGGCAGCATCCCGACTTTCATCGTCATCGTCGTGCTCGGATCGATCGGCGTCTCGTTCGTCGCGGCGGGAGTTGCGGTGTTCGTGGCGGGCATCGCGGCGTCCGCGGACTGGCTGCCGGCCTACGTCACGATGGACGTGCCGCCGTGGGTCGCGGTCCTCGTTGGACCCGTCATGGGCATTCTCGGAGGGGCGGCGCTCGTCGGACTCGTTGCTTACGTGAGGTTCACCGCTCGCCTCGTGCGCAAGGTGGTTCCGAGGTTCCGCCCTTCGACGAACTCAGGGCGCCCCGAGCCTGCCGAGGGGCGGGGTTCCGAGGCTTAGCCCTCACTCTTTCTCACGCTTTCTTCATCGCCCGTTCACGACTTCGCCCCGCGCCCCGACCTAACCTGCCCGCATGGTGGGCTGGGGCGTGGCGGTGGCACGTGGCGCGACGGCGGCGTCGATTCTTCTGGCGTCGATGGCCCTCGACGCCGGACCGTCGGCGGCGCTTCGCGCGCGCGGGCTGGAGCTCGGCTACAACCTCGACTATCCGGACGCTTTCGCTGCGTTCCGGCTCGCCATCGCCGCAGATCCGAACGACTCGCGCGCGCCTGCGCTCGCGGCCGCTACGGCGTGGACGGCGCTGCTCTTCGAGCAGGGCGCGGTCACGGTCGATGACTACCTCGGTCAGGCGCGTGCGGATGTGCCGCGCAGCGCGGCATCGCCGGAGCTCGATCGCGCGTTCCATGAGGATCTCGATCGCGCGCAGACGGTCGCTGAAGCGCTCCTGCGCGCGCATCCCAACGATGCCGAGGCGCATTTTCAGGTCGGATCCGTCTACGGCTTCCGCGCGTCGTACATCGCGACCGTCGAAGGCCGCGTCGTCGGCAGCCTCGGACCGGGCCGGCGCGCCTATCGCGAGCACCAGCGCGTGCTCGAGCTCGATCCGTCGCGTAAAGATGCCGGACTGATCGTCGGTCTGTACCGCTACACGGTCGCGTCACTCCCGGCGCCGCTGCGGCTGATGGCGAAGATCGTCGGCTTCGACGGCGACCGCGCGCAGGGTCTTAAGCTCGTCGAAGCCGCGGCGCACTATCCCAGCGACAGCCAGCCGAACGCGCTCTTCACGCTGCTCGTGATGTACAACCGCGAATCGCGCTGGGACGACGCGCTGGCCGTCGTCGCGGATCTTCAGCATCGATTCCCGCGAAACCGGTTGCTGTGGCTCGAAGCGGGCAGCACCGCGCTTCGAGCGGGCCGGCCGATCGTCGCGCGAACGGCGTTCGAAACCGGGCTGGCGATGCTCGCCGCCGATCGGAGGCCGCGCGCCGTCGGCGAGGAGTCGCGCTGGCGCTACGGCTATGGCGCGACGCTCGTCGCGCTCAAGGACGTTCAACCCGCCGAGCGCGAGCTGCGCGCCGCGTTGCCCATGGCCGTCCGAGACTGGGTGCGCGGCCGCATCCATCGCGAGCTCGGCAAGATTGCCGATCTCGCCGGCGATCGCGCGCGTGCGACGGATGAGTACCGCCTCGCCGACCGCCTGTGCAAGCAGGACCACGACGACGACTGCGCAGATAACGCCCGCGCGTTGATCAAGACCGCGTATCGCTAGAGGTGTGCCCATGACCCGGAGTCGATCACATGCCGTTCGCGCCGCCATCGCGCTCGTCACCGTCGTGTTCGCCGCGAGCTGGTGGGCGCGCGCCTCGACGGCGCCGCCGACGCGCGAGACGCTCGCGTCGACGTTCGACGCCGACATGCAGCACATCGTCCTCGCCTGGGATCCGGCGGACCCGCGGCCGGAGTCCGTGCGGCAGCAGGCCCTCTTCGACTTCATCTACGAGACGTACGACGCGTCCGCGTGGATTCCGCAATCGCTCTTCGACGCGAACATGGTCACGCAGGCTATCGTGGGCGACGTGGACACGATCGTGCGCGACAAGGTCGGCCTGGTGCTCTGGCGCGACAACGCGCGCGTGAAGGCGTTCGGCATGGCGCCCGACACGAGCGGACGCGACTCGCTTCGCTGGACGGTCAACTGTCTCGTCTGTCACACCGCGGAGATCGACGGCGTGACGTACTTCGGCGCGGGCACGAAGACGTTCGACGAGCTCTGGCTGGGCGAAGCGCTCAAGAAGCTGACGAGCGACCCGTGGCGCCGGCTCGTGCCGGGCGGATCAGCGGACTCTGCACTCGTCGCCGACGCCAACCGGATCCTCAATAGCCATCATCACGACAAGATCGACTCGCTCACGCGCGCGCGATCGACGGCATTTGCCGCGTCGCACGTCGAGCTCTACATGCGGCCGCACGATGGCCGCATGCCCGCGGTCGAGGAGGTCGGGCGCGGCGACGTCAAGACGCCGCCGCTCTGGCACACGGCGGCGAAGATGCCCGTCGGCCGCTGGTACACCGACGGCAGCTTCCACGGGCCGTTTCCGCTGATGGCCTCGTCGATGGAGCTCGAGAAGGATCGGTCCTTCGACGCACTGATCACGTCCGTCGTTCCGGAGATCAAGAACGAGTTCGAATCAGTCGTCCAGTACTTGAGACCGCCGCCGTATCCCTACGCGATCGACCGCGCGTTGGCGCAGCGCGGCCGGGAGCTGTTCTACTCAAAGGAGGTGGGCTGCTTCGCATGCCACGGCGTGTATGACGGCCGCGGCCACGTTGACTGGCCGGGCGTGCACGCGGACGTGGGCACGGATCGCGGCCGGCTCGACGTGGTCTCGGCCGGTTTCATCGACGCGTTCGTCCACAGCCCGCTGGCGGCGGAAGGGCAGTTGCGGAAGAGCGAAGGCTACGCTGCCACGCCGCTGACCGGCGTGTGGGCGGATTTCCCCTACCTGCACAACGGTAGCGTGCCGACGCTGTACCACCTGCTCGGTCCCGCGTCCGAGCGGCCGCCGATCTTTCAGGTCATGGCCGCGCGGTCCTTCGATCGCGCGCGCGTCGGCCAGCGGCTCACGATCGATCCGGCCGATGCCGCGCTCCCGCCCGACGAGCTCACGCGTCGTTACGGGACGAACCGCGACTGGTTCAACACCCAGCGTCCGGGATCGTCGAACGCCGGGCACGATTTCTGGGCGCGGATCAAAACCGATGCGAATCGTCGCGCGCTGATCGAGTACCTGAAAACGTTGTAACGGACTCCGAACCTCAAGGAACCATCGGGAACCTTGAGGAAGCCCTAGAAACCCCTAGGGTCTTATTTCGTCTTCGTCGTCGCGTCTGTGACGACGTACTTCGACACCATCCCCGCGCGCAGATGCGGCCCGGTGTGGCAGTGGAACAGCCACGTGCCGACGTTGTCCGGCTCCATGTCGGCGGTCACCATGTCCATCGGGAGCAGCGGCGCGACGTCGGTCCGCATGTGACGCGCGACGACCGTGTTGCCGTGCCAGTGCGGCGCGTGGATCTCGAAGTTCGTCGACGCCATCAGGTACCAGCGCACCTTCTGACCCTTCTGCATCGTGAACCCAGGCGTGTTGCCGTAGACGAAGCCGTTGATCGTCTCCTTCAGGTTCGCGACGTACAGTGGATCCGCGAAGTTGTCCGTCTTCTTGATGTGCGAGCCCTTGCCCGCGTACGCCTTGATGTTGTCGTCGATGTGCCAGCTCAGGTTCTCGTCCACTTCGAGGAAGCCGGCGACGATCTCGCGGTCGATGTCCTTGGGCGATCCGTCGGGTCTTGCCTCGCCCTTCGCAGTGATGATCATCGCGCCGATCAGTCCCGCGTTGACGTCCTTCTCCTCTTCAATGTGCGAGTGGTACATCCAGATGATCGAGCTGCCCTCGCCGTGCGCCGGACCCGCGCGCTCGGGCACCGGCCACTCGTACGTGTGCGTCGCGCCAGGCTCGACGCCGAGCTTCTTGCCCGTGCCGTCGTCGTACTCCGCGCCCTCGGAGTCCTTCGTGTAGAAGACGCCGTGCGGGTGCAGGCTGTAGCGATGCTGGCCGTTGTTCTTGAAGACGATCTTGATCGTGTCGCCGACCTCGGCGCGCACGAGCGGGCCCAGCATGCCCAGGTGTTCCCACTCCGCGGGACGCGGCTTGACCGTCTTGAACGTCGCGTCCGTGTATTCGCGGAAGAGCGATTTCTTGTACGTGTGTCCGAGCGACAGCGGGCCCGGCATCGCGAAGAACGACTGCTCTTCAGTGAACGGCTGTCCGCTCGCCTGGTTCTTGCCGCTCGGCGCGAAGTCCCACACGACGTCGTCGGCGGCGATGTAGTAGGTGCGAACTTGACCGGCGCTCGCGCCGGACGATGCGGACGCGGGTGCGGACGTGTTTGACGCAGGGGGTTGCGAGCATGCGCACGTCAGGCCGATCGCGACGGCGCACACCAGGACTCGGGGTGCCATAGGGAGCCTCCGTAATGAGAAAGCGTGCGCGGATGATACTCCACCCTCGCGGCATGGGGCGTATACTCCGCGCCATGAGCACGGTTCTCGTGCGCCGCCTGGTTCTGGTCGGGACGCTGGCCGCAACCGGCGCGGGCCTCGTCGCCCAGGGGCCCAACGCCGATGCGACGCGCCTGGCCACGCTCGTCGACGAGTACATGGCCCACGCCGCGGCCGCGGGCGGCGGTCTCGCGCGCGGCCTCTCTCCCGATCGCGTCGCCGGTCTCTCGCTGCCGCGCGCCCACGAGGAGTCCGTGTGGGCCGGCGACATGGTCAAGAAGCTCGGCGACGTGCATCCGGCTGAGCTCACGCACGATCAGTGGATCACTTACAGCGATCTGCTGTTCGACGTGAGCGGCACCGCCGACTCAGACAAGTACTTCTGGTTCATCACGCCCGTCACGCCGTACTCGTCGCCGCTTCGCGTGTTGACGACGCCGTTCGAGAGCTTCCAGGTCAAGACCGCAGCGGACGCCCAGACGTACCTCGACGCATTGAATCAGGTGCCGATCGTGATGAGCGGCTACGAGGCCAAGCTGCGCGGACAGATGCAGCGCGGCATCGTGCTGCCCGCCGACGAGATTCAGCTCGTCCTGCCGTTCGTGCGGACGCTCATCGTCGAGCCGCCGCGGAGCGCGTTCAGCGTGGCCGCGTCGAGGGTGAGCGCGCTGCCGGCTGGCGCGGCGGCCGCGTTCCAGCGCAACGTGGACGACACGATCCGGCAAGCGGTGAATCCGTCGATCCAGCGGCTCGTCGCGTTCATCGACACGACGTACCGCGCGCACGCGCCCGCCGGCGTCGGCGTGAGCCAGTACGCAGGCGGCGCCGACTACTACCGTTACCTGATTCATCAGCACACCGGGCTCGATCTGACGCCGCAGCAGATTCAGGACATCGGCATCGCGGAAATCGCCCGGCTCGAAGGCGAGCTCGAGAAAGTCCGTGTCGCCGCGGGATTCACGGGATCGTTCGCGGAATTCCGTACGTACCTCAAGACCGACCGGCGATTCTTCCCGAAGAGCTCCGAGGACATCGGCGCGACGATGATGGCGGCGATTCGGAGGATCGAGCCGAAGATCAACACCTACTTCACGCTGATGCCGCAGGCGCCGTACGGCGTGAAGCGCCTGGACGAGTCGCTCGAGCAGTCGATGACGTACGGCTACTACCAGCTGCCGTCGGCCGCCGATCCGATGGGCCTCTATCGCTTCAACGGATCGCAGCCGGAGTCGCGGTCGGTGCTGATGGCGCCCGCGACCATCTACCACGAGCTCATTCCCGGCCACCACTTCCAGCTCGCGCTCCGGCGCGAGAGCACGACGCTCAGTCCGTTCCGCCGCAACCTCATGCACACGGCGTTCACCGAAGGCTGGGCGGAGTACGCGTCGGACCTGGCGGGGGAGATGGGCATGTACGACGCCGATCCGTACGCGCGCGCGGGGCGGCTCGCGATGGATCTCTTCCTCTCCAGCCGTCTCGTCGTCGACACCGGCATGAACGCGCTCGGCTGGCCGCGCGACCGCGCGATGGCCTACATGCGCGATCACACGCTCGAGTCCGATGTGCAAATCAACACGGAGACGCTGCGCTACTCGAGCGACATGCCGGGCCAGGCGCTCGCCTACAAGCTCGGCTCGCGCGAGATTCATCAGCTGCGCGATCAGGTGAAGCAGGCGCAGGGGGCGGCGTTCGACATCCGCAAGTTCCACGCGTACCTGCTCGAGTACGGCTCGATGCCGCTCGGCACGCTCGACGAGCACGTCGCGTGTTACCTTAGCGAACACCACAAGAAATGACTTTCAGGAGGCTTGAGATGCGTGCACGTCTGGCGGTCGTCGCGGTAGGTCTGGGTTTGCTCGGAGCGGTCGCCGCGGCGCAGCAGCCAACGCACCTCAATCCGATGGTTGATGTATTGGCCGCGCACAAGCCAATCTTCGGCCTGTCGCAGCCGTCGAACGGCCGCGGCGGTGGCGGCCGCGGGG